>NC_020126.1:5409000-5715500 GCF_000331735.1 Myxococcus stipitatus DSM 14675
CGCGCACCAGGCCGCTGCCCTCGATGATGGGGACCGCGAGCAGCGCCTGCACCGTGGGGCCGCCGCCCTCGTAGTACGTCACGCCCTTGAGGCCCTGCGCTGAATTCATCCGCACCGGCGCGCGGCGCTTCAGCACGCCGCCGATGATGCCCTCGCCCGCGCCGAAGCGGTCGCGGTTCACGCGCTCGGAGCCGGAGCGGCAGTCGTAGAGCTTGAGGCTCCGGTCGTCGGAGGCCAGCAGGAACGCCGCGCAGGTGTGCGTGCGCAGGCCCGTCTCGGCGATCTCCAGCGCGGCATGCACCGCACCCTCGATCTCCTTCACCGACGCGACCAGCCACTTCTCGTCGGAGCTCATGCCGCTGAAGCTGTCGTGCGTGCCGGAGCTGACCAGGCGGAAGGTGCGCGCGCGCTCCTCCACCTCGCGGATGCGCTTCTGCACCGCGTCGTTCTCCGCGCGGCGCGCCACCGCGATGCGGGACGCCAGCACCAGGTGGTAGAGGCACGCGAAGAGGATGAGGAACGCGGAGTGCGTCGCGAAGCTCGCGGCGTTCGGCACCGGGCCGCCCAGCGTCACCAGCGCATCGAACACCAGCGCCACGCCCAGGAGCGTGAGTCCCGCGTTGCGAGGCAGGAAGGCCACCAGGAACGCCATCAACAGGTAGACGATGGGGAAGAGCTCCCCTCCCCCGATGGCCACGACGATGAATCCGGCGGCCACCAGCCCGCCGCCCAGCTCCAGGTCGTCTCGCAGGTCGATGACCGCGCCCACCGAGCCCCGCATGGCGCGGCGCCACGCCGCCACGGCGATGCCCACCAGCAGGCACAGCACCAGCGCGGCCTCCGTCCACCCCAGCGTCTGCAGCCCGCGGAAGCCTCCGCGCGCCAGGTGGACGAACGTGGCGATGCCCGCCACGGCGGGAATCGACCGCACGGCATGACGCAGCAACTTCCCGGGCGACGGAAACGCGCTCAGCGACGTCATGGCGACTCCAGATGAAAGACGAGCTCGCCCGGCTTCACGTAGCCGAGCTCTTCACGGACCGCCCGCTCCAATGCCGCGGGGTCCTTTCGCAAGGCGGCGATCTCCTGTCGCAGCGCCTCGTTCTGCTCGGCCAGCGAGGTGTTCCGCTGCTGGAGCGAATCCACGTCCTGCCGCAAGGAGAGGTAGCGCCGGAAGCCCTTGGCGTCCGCCACGGACAGCAGGCTCAAGGCCCCCGCCACACCTACCGCCACCACCAGGAGCTTTCCGCGCGCCGTCATGAACGCTGTCGACGGTACCAGCGAGCCTCGCCCCCGCAAGAATTCCGCTCCAGCCCTGTAGCACCCGCCTCACGCGCGCCACGAAGGGCCCGCGACGTGAGGGGCGCTCATCAGTCCTGCTTCAGCAACTTCTCGACGGCCGCCGTCAGCTTGGAGTGACTCTCGACCCCCTGCCATGCCGCCACCGCGCGGCCATGGCGGTCCAACAGGACGGTGGTCGGCAACCCCTTGATGGGGCCGAAGGCGCTGCGCCCGGCGATCATCCACTCCGACGCGATGAGCACGGGGTAGCGCGGCGCGTAGTGGTTGGCGAACGGCTGGAGGACCTTGGCGCCCTCCAAGTCCATGCCCACCGAGACGACCTGGAAGCCCTGGGCGCCGTAGTCCCGCTGGAGCGCCTCCAGGTTGGGCATCTCCGCCAGGCACGGGAAGCACCAGGTCGCGAAGAAGGAGACCAGGACGACCTTGCCCACGAGCTTGCGGACCTCGTGAGGGGTGGGCCCCACCGACGGCAGGGCCAGCGACTGGAGGAAGGCCGGCCCGGCATCGACGGGCCGCGTCCCGCGACACCCCGCGAGCGCGAGCAGCAGGACACACGCCAGGGCCCGCGCGGCGGAGCTCATCTCAGGCTTCCGTGGCCCGGGCGCCCGAGCGCTGACAGTCCCGGCACAGCCCGTACAGCTCCATCTTGTGGGACGTCACCGTGAAGCCGTGCTTGCGCGCCACCGCGTCCTGGAGCGTCTCGATGCGGTCGTTCTCGAACTCGACGATGGTGCCGCACCGGGTGCAGATGAGGTGGTCGTGGTGGTCCCTGCCCGCCGCGGCCTCGTAGCGCGTCTGCCCGTCGCCGAAGTTGCGGGCATGGGCGAGGCCACACTCGTTGAGCAGCTTCATGGTCCGGTACACGGTCGCCACGGACACCTTCGCGTCCTGCTCACGGACCTTGTTCCACAGCTCCTCCACCGACAGGTGGCCCCCGACGGAGAAGAAGGTGTCGATGATGAGGCTGCGCTGCCGGGTGCTCTTCAGGCCGTGCTGGGCCATGTAGCGGGCGAGCACCTCGTCCTTGTCCTTGATTTCGTCGTGGTCGTGGTTGTGGCCCTGCATGGAAATCCCTCGGAAGGAGACCGACCCAGCGACGGGCCTCCTCAGCCTAACGTGTAACCGCGCCCCGGACCCGCGCGCACCGCCCAGCCCCCCAGGCTCCGGTCATCTTCTACGAAGTAAAGTGCCAGCAGCGACTGTTGGTCTCCGGACGGGGGGCGTCTGATACCCCCAGCCCGCTCGGGTAGCAACGTCCGGCAGCCAGCGACAAGGAGGGCTTCCCCCCTCCACTGGCCTCCACCGTGGCTTGCAACCGCCGCAGGCTGTTTAGAATGGAGTCGGACTGGCTCATTGACACCTGTCTGGCCGCGAAGATAGAGGCATCCGCCCTCGTAAACGAGCATTTTTCCGCTACTTTCCATGACCAGCCCCTGGCAGAGAAGACGACAGCCCGACGACGTTCCCACCCCCGTGGCGGTTGCCGTCTCGGATTTCTGCCGGCGCGCGAAGTCGCCGGCCCCCGCTCCGGAGGTCCGGGAGGCGCTTGCCCTCCTGGCCGAGGACGAGGACTTCCGAGTCCGCGCCCTCACCGACGGCGAACCGGAGACCTCCCCGCTCGGCCCCTTCGCCGTCGTGGACATCCTCCGGGGCACCGCGCCCTCCGTCGCCGCCCAGCGGCAGTCCTGCGGCTACTACGACGTGGCCCGGGAACTGGCCTACGTGCGCGAGGAGAAGACCCCGCCCCGCGCCCCCGCCGCCGACGCGTCCATCCCCTCCTTCGCCTCGCCCTCCGCCGCCAAGGCCGCGGACAAGGCGGCCAAGAAGGGCGCCAAGGCCGAAGAGGCCAGCGTCATGGAGCGCATCGCGCCCAAGAAGCGCGCCGCCTCGGTGGACGAGGAGACGACCTCCGCGCCCCCCGAGTTCGATGACGCCCACAGCTTCCTGCGCAGGGACCTGCCCCGCCCCCGAGGCCGCTTCACCCGCGTGGAGGCGCCTCGCACGCCCTTCGTGGAGCTGACGCGCGCCACCGGCAAGGAGATCCTCGAGGCCACGCTGGAGGGCTCCGAGCACCGCTTCGCCCTGCTGCGCAACCTCTCCCACCGCTTCAACGGCTCGCGCGGGGACCTGTCCCTGGTGGACCTGGAGACGGTGCTGAGGGATCACGGCCTGCTCGACGCCCTGCAGGAGAAGGAGCGACTCCAGCTCCTGGACGCCTACACCAGCCAGCGCGGCGCCACCGGCCGCGTGGGGTGGGCGCTGGGCGTGAGCCCTCCGGAGCTGCAGCGGCTCGTCTCCGCCGCGGGGCTGACCGAAGAGGTGGAGGCCCTGCGCGAGCGCTTCCGCCGCGAGGCCCTGGCCACTTCTCACCTGACGCACCGGTTGGATCTGCTCGGCCGCGAGAAGTACCTGGCGGACCTGGGCATCCAACGCAAGTTCAACGACTCGCTGCGCAAGGAGCTGGAGCGGCTGCTGCGGGACGACCTCCCGGGCGCCACGGACCTGCACGGACTCTGCGAAGCCGTGGGCCGCAAGTACGGCTCCCCCAGCGAGCTCATCTTCCGCGCCATCGAGCGCCTGGGACTCGCGGAGGGACTGCGCAAGCAGATCCACTCCGGCGTCCCTCCCACCAATCCCTGAAGAGGCACCGCAACCATGCCCATCTACGAGTACGCCTGCCAGAACTGCCAGAAGATCATCGACGTCCTCCAGAAGATCTCCGACCCGACGCCGGCCGCCTGCACCGCCTGCGGCACGGAGGGCTCGCTGACCAAGGTCGTCAGCCGCTCCAGCTTCGTCCTCAAGGGCGGCGGCTGGTACTCCGACCTGTACAGCTCCACCAAGAAGGACGGGAGCACGTCCTCCTCGAGCTCGAGCAGCGGCTCGTCGTCCTCGCCGAGCACGAGCGCGAGCAGCACGTCCTCCTCCGCGCCGGCGAGCGCCCCCAGCAGCACCCCGGCGCCCGCCGCGGCGTCGGGCGACAAGAGCTAGAGGCAGGGCGGAGGGGCTGAAAATTCGCGCGGGGTCCGGGAGCGACGCACACTCGCCCCCCGTGCCCTTCCCTCCTTCCAAGCGCCCTCCCCGCTGCTGTGCCCTGTGTGGCCACCCGGAGCTCACGGATACGCGCGGGTTCGGTCGCTTCCTGCTCGTGCCGGATCCCCACGGCCGAGGCCCCGTCTGCCCCGCGCAGCGAGGCTGTCGCGGTGGCAAGCGAGAGGCGACGGGCGCCGCGGCGTCCACGCTGACGCAGGCCTCGCGCTGAGCTAAGCAGGGGCCTCCCGCGCGATTGCGCCGCGGAGGTGCCCTGATGCTCGCTCGACGACTGCTCCCCTCTCTGACCTTCCTTGGCCTGGCCGTGCTCGCGGCCGGCTGTGGCAACTACACGCGCATGGCGCCGGACACCCGGGCGTCCCTCCAGCGCACCTTCACGGGTCCGGAGGCGGTGCAGTACCTGCGCATCTCCGGGAACGTCACGCCCTTCTTCGGCGACGGCTCCAAGCGCCTGCTGACGCCCTATGCGCCCGAGGACGTGCGCATGCTGGACGACAGCAGCGGCAAGCCCATCAACCCCGGGGCCGTGGAGCGCACCCTGCCGGTGGGCACGAAGCTGCGCATCACCAAGGTGGAGTTCCCCACCGCATGGGTGGTGGCCGAGCGCGTCCTCTACACGCCCCGCACCTGGCCCTGGGTCTACCTGTCCGAGGAAGGCTCCGCCAACGCGCCCCCGCTCATCCTGGTGCTGCCGCCCAACCTGGAGCAGCCCAACGACTTCCGGGCGGAGCTGGAGAAGTACCTCTCGCCCCAGAACCCGAAGGCCCAGGTCGACGCGCTGGCGCCGCCCGTGCGCGACGCCGTGAGCGCCAAGCGCCTGCTGACGAACATGACGGCGGAGGCCGTGCGCATGGCGTGGGGCCCGCCGGAGCTGGTGCGGCGCTCGCTGGAGGGCACGTCGAAGAACGAGGAGTGGACGTACCCGGGCGGACGCCGCAAGGCCTTCTTCACCGATGGCCGACTGGCGCGCGCCGAAGAGTCGGGAGCGCCCATCCTGCCCTGAGGAGGGACTACCGGCGGCCGCGACGACGCTTGTTGCCGCCGCCGCCCTGCTTCCGAGCCGCCTGGGCCTCCCCCGGGCGCGTCAGCCGGGGCAGCTCTCCGGCCATCACCGGCCAGAAGTCGCCCTTGAGCAGCTCCGCCACCAACTGGGCCTGCGTCGCCACCGGGTTCTTGAAGAACGTGGCGCCCCGGCCCACTTCATCCAGGGAGCTGCGCGCGTCGCTGCCGCCCGTGCAGGGGAGCTTCAGCGCCTCCGCGGCCTCCACGGCCAGGTCATTGGCGGTCTGCTTCACGCGGGCGTTGTAGCCCTCCACCGCGCTCAGCACGTTGAGCGAGCGGACATAGTCCATGGCCGGGTGGACGGAGTCCCGGTCGAAAGGCCGGGCCGCGATGATGGCGGCGCCCAGGGCCTTCACCTTGGGCAGGCACTCCGCGGCGCTCCAGGGCTTCTCGCGGTTGCTGCCCCACATCTGCACGGGCTCCGGGGCCAGCTCCGGCTTGGGGAAGAAGCAGAGGTACTGCCCCCGGTCCGTCAGCAGCTCCAACCCGACGAAGACCTTCACCTTCGACTTCGCGCCAATCTCGAACAGCTCATCACAGCCGTCCTGGGTGTTGGTCTCGGTGAAGGCCACCCCGTCCAGGCCGAACAGCGCGGCCCGTTCCAACACGGCGCGAGGGTCCAACTCGCACCCCTTGGACAGGTGGGAATGGGCGTGCAGGTCGATGAGCATGGGCGCCGCTCCCTAACAGGCTCCCCCGGGCCTGTCGAGCCCGCGCTGCCCGAGTGGCCCTCAGGCGAACGCGTACGACTGGAAGGCGCCCTGCTTGGACTGGGTGTTCTTCTCCTCGTAGGTGCGGATGAGGTAGCCCATCAACATCAGCGAGGACGTGTTCTCCAGCACCCGGGATGGGTCCTTGGAGATGAGGTTGGCGCTGTAGTTGAGGAAGAACTGCGCCAGTTCCTCCCCCGCCTCCTTGACGATGAGCGCATTCAGCGCGGTGGGCTCCATCGTCCGGATGGTGTTGATGAAATCAACAGCCAAGTCCTTCTTGGTCTTCACGTCCACGGGCCTTCCCCCTTCCCCAACTCACGCCGCCACTCGCGGCCCCCTGCCCCGAGCGCCCCTACCGGGTGCGACCTGAGCAATCTAGGCATGCGCCCACCCCTGCAAACCCCCGCCTGGAGGCCAGCCACGGCCTACCCTCCAGGAAGCCGGGTTTTTGACACCTCTGAACACCCCGTGCGATAACGCCCCCTTGTCCTGTGTCGGGACCGCACAAGGAGTGGCAGGCGATGTTCACGGGCGTGAAGGTCTTCTCCGCCACCAAGGCGAAGGAGCGCGAGGAGCTGGGTGAGAACGTCACCCGTTGGATGAAGAGCAACGCGGATCTGGAGATCGTCGACCGCGTGGTGTGCCAGTCATCCGATAATGAATTCCACTGCTACACCCTCGTGCTGTTCTACCGGCACGGGAAGCAGCAAGCGCCGCAGCAGCCGTAGTCTTTCCACCGAAGGGGACGGCCCCTCCCCTTCCCCCAGCCTCCTGGCGGCCTAGTTGGCGCGAGGCACGTACACAGCCACGCTGCGCGGGGAGATCCTCACCAGGGTCTCCATCCCAGCGAGCTGAAGCGTCCCGCCACTGAAGACGTCATCGTACGTCGCCCGGCTCGCCGCCAGGCTGCCCAGCGGCTCCACCACCACCGCGCGCTCCAGCTCGCCGCGGTTGATGGCGATGATGGCCCCCTGCCCCCCCGGCAGCGAGCGCTGGAACACGTACAGGTCCTTCTCCACCCGCAACGTGTGACGTGCTCCCGACTGGAGCGCGGGGTGCGCCAGCCGCGTCTGCCCCAGCGTCTGGACGGTGGTCAGCAGCCTCGACTCCAGCGGCGTCAGCGTGGAGCCGAAGCGCATGAGCCGGCGGTTGTCGGGGTCCCCCGCGCCGGGCAGGCCCACCTCGTCGCCGTAGTAGATGAGCGGCACGCCCGGCTGGGTCAGCACGAAGGCGAAGGCATACCGGGCCTTGTCGAAGGCCGCCTCGTCCGTCACCGTCGCCGGAGGCCGGGCGTTGCTCCACGGGTCTCCCCCCGAGCCCCCCAGCTGCTTCGCCGCCTGCGAGATGAAGCGCGCCACGTCGTGGTTGCCCAGGAAGGGCGAGTTGAGGGTGCCCGGCGCGTAGAAGACCTCGTTCTCGCGCACGGCCTGGTCCACGCGCTCCAGTCCCTGGCCATCCGCGAAGGACTCGCGCAGCGGCCAGTAGAGGGGGAAGTCGAACTGTCCATCCAGCTCCCGGGGCCCGATGTACCGCGCAATCTGCGCACGCCCGTCCGCGCCGACGTAGGTCTCTCCCACCAGATAGAACTCGGTGCCCGTCATCGCGGTGATGTCCCGCAGGCGCCCGCGCAACGTGCGCCCCGCCACCTGGTCCATGTGCTTCACCGCGTCCAGGCGGAAGCCGTCGAAGTCCGCCGCCTCCAGCCACCACAGGGCATCCGAGGTGAACTGGTCCACCATGTCCGCCGAGCGCCAGTTGAAGTCCGGCAGGTAGTCGGTGAACTTGCACGTCAGCCGCTTCTCCTCCCAATCACAGTCCTGGGTGCCGCACACGCAACTGGCGGCGGTGTTGAACCAGTCCTCCGCGCGGTGCGCCGTCCAGTAGGGATGCTCCTGGTGGACGTGGTTGAGCACCAGGTCGGCGATGACGCGGATGCCTCGGCGGTGGGCGGCGGACGTCAGCGCGCGCAGCTCCTCGAGCGAGCCGAAGCGGCGCTGCGTCGTGCGCGGCTGAGAAGGCCAGTAGCCGTGGTAGCCCGAGTAGTACTTGCCCCCGGTGCCGATGAAGCGACCCTCCGGGTTCTGGTCCACCGGGGAGATCCACAGCGTCCGGACCCCCAGCGCGTCGAAGTAGCCCTCCTCGAGCTTCTCGGTGATGCCGGCGAAGTCGCCGCCCGCGTAGTTGGCGATGGGGTCCACGTCCGCCACGGGTCCGTCGTTCTCCGGACGCGCGTTGCGGAAGCGGTCCGTGAAGGCGAAGTACATCGGCCCCGCCTCCCACCGGAAGCGCTCGGACTCCACCCAGAACGGCAGGTAGAGCGGATCGGCGACGCGGCCGGTGGCGTCCATGGCCACCACCTTCACGTGGTGCTTGCCCTTCGCCAGCCCTTCCCTGCGCAGCCGCAGCCGGCCCGTGCCCCGCTCGCGGGCCTCCGGCACCGGGCTGCCATCCAACGACAGGAGGACCTTGTCCCAGTCGGGCCCCGCCTCGTCCGTGCCGTCGAGGTAGGCCACCTCCACGTCCAGCGCCCCCTCGGGCGTCACCGCGAAGCGGCGCAACTCCAACACGGGCCGCCGGCAGTCCGGCACCGTCAGCTTCGAGTACTCCTCCGCGCGCACCCAGCGGGAGTACGGATTCTGCGGGTCCATCACCTCCTGCTTGGCCACCACGAAGCGATAGCCGTAGTCGCGCGGCTCCAAGCCCTCCAGGCGCGCGGTGAAGACCCCATCGCCGCGCTCCTCCATGCGCAAGCCTGTCGTGGCAAAGCCATTCCATTCCCCCGCGACGTAAACGGGCCCCGACAGGGATTGCTGGGGTGCGTACGTCAGCACCACCTCGCACTTCCGCAGGGGAATGGAGTCTTCGGAATCACCACACGCCGCCGACAGCAGCAGCACCGGAGCGGCGAGCGAACGGACGAGTCGGGAGCGCGTCATGCGGATGACTTTCTATGAGAGCGCTCCTGGCTTTTCAAAGCCCCCGGCGCTCGCTTCGGGAATCAGCGCATTGCGTCGAGGGGTTGACCGACACTGGACAGTCGAGCCCCCGCGCTAGGGTTCAGCCGGCGCGGCTTGGATGGACTCGTACTCCTGAAGGACTCGCAACACCTTGCTCGCCTGCGGATGGTTGGACGGGGCCAGGTCCAGGAAGCGGCGATAGTGCTTCGCGCCCTCCTCCAGGCGATTCAGCTGCGCCGCCACCGAGCCGAGGAGCAGGTGGCACTCGAAGTTCTCCGGCTCCATGGCGACACACTCCCGCGCCCGGGTCCGCGCGGCCTCGAACCGCTTCGACTTGTACAGCTCGCGAGCCTGGCCCAGCGCCCGACCCCCTCGGGTTTCCTCTTGGGGGGCCTCGACCTCCAGCACCTGGGGCTGGGCCTGCCTCGCGGGCGGCGGGGTCTTGCTTCCACCCCCTGGTCGCGAACCCGACTCCTGCGTGGGTGGCGCCAAGGCCGTCACCGCGTTGGCCGCTTCGGCCTCGCGCTCCGCGGCGGCGCGCTCCGCGGCGACCTGGGTGGCGGAGCGGATGCGAATCTCCACGGCGCCCTGGTTGTCGGAGGAATCCTCATCCACGAAGCCACAGTTCAAGCCATGGACGCTGGTGACCTTGGTCTCCGTGCCCTGCGAGACGAGGAACCGCTGCGCCCGGGCCGGAGGCACGCCTGGGCCGTCACGCTCCAGGCTCACCTGCTGGACACACGCCACCGTCACCACCGGGCCCTGGTCCCGCCCTCGGGTGAAGGCGCCACCGTCCACGGAGGTCAGCGACAGCGTGTACGTCTCCGCCGGGTCCAGGCCGTCCAGGAAGAGGCTCTTCTTCAAGTCCGTCGTCATCCACTCCAGGTGGATGGTGTGGCGCCGCTCCTCTCCAGTCCGCGTGTTCGTCACGGAGACGATGCGCTCGGGCAGGTCATCCTGCGGCGTGGGGGCGCCCACGGTGAAGAAGCTCACCGCCGTGGCGCCTCGGATGGACTCCTCCTTCCGAGTCACGATGCCCACCGCGGCATCGGCCGCGACCTTCTGCCCCGCCAGCAGGAAGAAGATGGTCGGCAGGGGCTTGCCACGGTCGGGCGAGGCCAGCGTGCCCGTCTCCGCGATGCGGTACGACACCTGTGGCTCCAACGTCGCCAGCGCCGCGCGCCCGGAGGACACGCCCAACAGGTGGCGTCGCGCCTCCAGTCGGAAGGACTCCACGGGCATGCGGACCAGGTCCGGGCCCACGGGCTGCTGGCCCGGAGTGGCTGGAGCAGACCTCGGCGCGCCCACCGGCTCCGGCGCGCGCCGGGCATCCGCGTCCTTGAGCGGCGGCGTGGGCAGCGGCGGCGTGGGCAGCGGCGGCCGGGCTGGATGGGCGCTGCTGTTCTCCCGCGGCGTCCACTCCGGTGTGAGCTTGTCGAAGGCCGACCAGATCAACCCGAACAGCACCAGCACCACGCCCGCCACCACGAGGTGATGCGTGGAGAGTCGGAAGTTCGTCTCGAAGAAGCCGCCTCGGTCCGGGGAGTTGCCGCCCCCCTCCTCGTCCTCCTCCAGATCCAACGCGCCGCCGCCCCCACCATCGGGCAGCTCCCCCGGATGGCTCTCGAGGGTCTGAGGCTCCGTGGTCAGCTCGGGGGCGGAGATCTCCGTGGGCTTCGGGAGGAGGTTGGTCGTCGCGCGCCAGACGGACAGCTCCTCCACGAACCGGGCGGGCACCTTCGTGTCCTTGCCCATCTCCGTCATGTCCGGGCGGAACAGCTCCCGCAGCAGGTACGCGACGGACATCGACGAGAAGCGCGGCGCGGCCTTGAAGAGGAACCCGGCCAGCGCGTCTCCGAACTCGTGCGCGGACTCGAAGCGGTCTTCCTTCCGCACCGCGAGCGCCTTCTGGAGGATGGCGTCCAGCCGCACCGGCAGGTCCGGCCGGAGGTCTCGAGGACGCGGCAGCGGCTGGCGGGAATGCAGCTTGTGCATCACCACGTACTCGGGCCCCTCCAACGGGAGCCGCCCGCAGACCATCTCGAAGAGCACCACCGCCGAAGCCCAGACATCCGTCCGGGCATCCACCTCTTCCCCCCGCGCCTGCTCCGGCGAGAAGAACAGGTACTTGCCCTTCACGATGCCCGGCGCCGTGTCGAAGCTGCGCAGCGAGCGCGCCTTGGCGATGCCGAAGTCGACGATCTTGACCTGACCCTCGTAGCTGACGAGCACGTTGTCCGGGGAGATATCCCGGTGGACGATGCCCAGCGGCATCCCCTTGTCATCCGCGCGCGTGTGCGCGTAGTGCAGCCCCCGGCACATCTCCAGCGCGATGTACGTGGCGATGGGGACCGGCAGGCTGTTGAAGTTGGAGCGCAGCGCCCGCTTGATGATGCGGTTGAGCGGCTGCCCATCCACGTACTCCATCGCCAGGAAGTACTCGCCCCCCACCTGTCCGAAGTCGAAGACCTGCGCGATGGACCCATGCGACAGCGAGGCGGAGATGCGCGCCTCGCTGATGAACATGGAGATGAACGCCTCGTCGTTGGCGTACTCCGGCAACACCTTCTTGATCAGCACGGGCTTCGTGACTCCGGCAGCCCCCAGCAGCTGGGCCCTCCACGTCTCCGCCATCCCGCCCCGACCAATCCTGGAGTGGAGCTCGTACCGACCGAACTGTTCGTGCTGCTCATTCGCCATTGAGGCGTAACGTATCGCGCGGCATCCCGTTCAAAAAGGGTCGTCAGTCTATTCTGGATTTCGACTGGACGCAGACGCGGGAGACGAAAGGACGCCGGTCCTCGAGTGCTCGGAGATGAGCTGCTTCACCGAGGGGCTCATCGGGTGGGTCGGATAGACCTGGAGGAAGGTCCGGTAGCGCTCCAGGGCCCCGTGCACCTTGCCGAGCCGGGCCTGCATGTCCCCTGACAGCAGGAGGCAGTTGGCCTTGTGCGGGTCATGAGAAAGGCAGTCCTCGGCGAGCAGGTATGCGTCCTGGTGTTGCCCCGCGCGAGCCAGGCGCAGCGCCCTCGAGGCCAGTCGCTCCGCCTCCTCGGCGGGAGTGCCCTTCGGCCGCTCCGGCTCCTTGGGGCGCTTGGGGTCCCACGGGGAGATGCGCAGCTCGGCCTCCCCTTCGTTGTCGAAGGGGGAATCGTCGAGGAAGCCACAACGCAAACCTTGGATGCCGCGCACCTTCACCTCGCGCCACTCCGAGAGGAGGAACTGGAGGGGCTGCACGGCGTAGGGCTGCGTGGGGTCGCGGCCGCCCGGGGTCGCGCCCTCGGGACTCCACTCGAGGCAGGCCACCTGGGCCGCGGGGTCCTGCGTGCGTCCGCGCAGGAAGACCCCGTCCCCCAGGCCCAGCAATGACAGGACATAGGTCTGCCGAGGCTCCAGTCCCCGGACCAGATACCCCTTCGCCGGCGAGATGCGCATGGGCTCGGGGTGGAAGGTGAATCGCCGCTCGGCGTCCACCTGGATGTCCTTGAGGTACACCTGCTCGGGATGGAGGTCCTCCTCGGTGGGCTCTCCCAAGGTGAAGAGCGAGATGGCCCGCGCGCCCTGGATCTTGAGCGGCTGCCGCCCGACGATTCCCTCTCGGGCCTCCGGCCGCACGGCTTCGCCTGAAATCAAATAGTAGACAGGCGGCGCCCACCGAGGCTGCGGCTCCACGACGGCCGTCGAGCCCGCCCCCTCCGCGGGTGAGGTGCTCCAGAACTGATAGGTGACGGCCGAGTCCAGCCGGGAGAACGCCACCAGGTCCAACGGCACGCGAAAGACATGCCGCCGCGAGTCCAGCCGAATGGACGTGACGTCTGGATAGTCCGCGATGGACTCAGTGCCGGTGACCTCGGGAGACGACGGCGTCGTGGGAAGGGCCGTCTCGGGCGCACGGGCAAGGGACGGTGCCCCCGCGTCACGACGCACACCCGCGCTCCCCGCGTCCTCCACGGTGCGGACCGGCGTCAGGGGCGACGGAGGGGCGACGCGCGACTCGGGAACCTTCGACGATGGCAGCCACGGGATGGCCGCCGCCGCGAGGGCGAGCACCCCCACTCCCGCGAGCAGGGCCCATCGCCCCTTCCCCGGTGACGCCTTGGGGACCGCGCTCGGCGAGACGGAGGGGACCCGGATCGTGGGCGCATTCGGCGCCGCCTCATCGCTCCCGCGCCAGACCCGCAGCTCCTCGGCGAACGTGGCCGGGACGGGCAGCTCTCGTCCGTCCTGGAGCAGATCCTCCCGGTACAAGGAGCGCAGCAGGTACGCCAGGTTCATCGTCGAGAAGCGCGGGGCGTAGGAATAGAGGAACGAGCCCAGCGCCTCGGCGAAGGCATTCGCGGACTCGTAGCGCAGCGACGTGTCCACCGACAGCGCCTTCATGACCACTTCATTCAGCGCGGACGGCAGGTCCTTGCGCAGCTGCTTGGGGGCGGGGAACTCCCCATGCGCCATCCTGGACAGCACGACGGCTTGATTGCCGGTGACGGGAGGCTGACCGCAGAGCATCTCGTACAGCACCAGCCCCGTGGCCCAGACGTCGGTGCGCGCATCCACCTGCTGCCCTCGGGCCTGCTCGGGCGAGAAGTACAGGTACTTGCCGCGGATGACGCCGGGCTCGGTGTCGAAGTTGCGCAGCATGCGCGCCTTGGCGATGCCGAAGTCGACGATCTTGACCTGCCCCTCGTAGCTGATGAGCACGTTGTCCGGGGAGATGTCCCGGTGGACGATGCCCAGGGGCGTGCCCTTCTCGTCCGTGCGCAGGTGCGCGTAGTGCAGGCCCCGGCACATCTCCAACGCGATGTAGGTGGCCAGCGGAATGGGCAGCTGCGGCAGGCCCGTCCTCGCGGCGCGCTTCAGGATGCGATGGAGCGGCTGCCCATCCACCAGCTCCATGGCCAGGAAGTACTGGCCCTCCACCCGGCCGAAGTCGAAGACCTGCGCGATGTTCCCGTGGGACAACGAAGCGGAGATGCGCGCCTCGCTGATGAACATGGAGATGAACGCCTCGTCGTTGGCGAACTCGGGGAGCACCTTCTTGATGAGCACGAGCTTGGTGACCCCCGCCGCGGCCACCAGCCTCGCGCGCCAGGTCTCCGCCATGCCGCCGCGCCCCATCTGAGCGAGCAGCTCATAGCGGCCGAAGTGCTCATGGGGATCTTGGGACATACGATCCACTCGCGGAGGGTTTGGGACGTTTGACGGGTGGCGCCTCGTCGATGCGGACCTCGAGCGCCCCGGAGTTTCCTTCCGGCCCGTCATCGACGAATGCACACAGGAGGCCGGGGACGCCCTGCACCCGGCGCTGGGTCCCCACCTCGAGGAGGAACTGGACCCTCGGGAGGACCTTGGCGGTGTCGGGCTTGGGCGGCTCCTCGGGGCGCCACTCCACGCACGCCACCCGAGTGGCCGGCCCCGCGCCCGCGCCGTGGAGCAGTGCCTCTCGACTCGTTGTCGCCAGGTTCAGCGTGTACGTCGCGAGGGGATCAAGCCCCTTGAGCACCAGCGCATGGTTGAGCCGAGGCCCCTCCACCTCCGGCCGGAAGTGGAACGAGCGCGAGGGCTCCGGGGTCGGGCCATTCAGGCGGATGTGTCGCTCGGGCATCGCGCCGGAGGGCGTGGGGCCGAAGCGGAAGATGGCGACCTCCTGGGCCCCCACGATGACCTTGGGCGACGTGGGGACCTCGCCCAGGCGCGCCTTCTGCGGGAGCTGCCCCGAGTCACCCGACAGCAGGAAGAAGACATTCAGGGGCTCCATGTCGGTGGGGAGGACACTCGGGTCTTCTCCCCTGCCCTGCGTGCTGACATCGACGAGCGAGTACGCCTCTGCGGGGTTCAGCGCACCAAAGGCCCTGAAGCTGGACGGGATGAGGATGACGTCTCGATCCGCCTCGAGCAGGAACCCCTTCACGGGATACTCGACGACGTGCTGCGGGCGGAGGCCCTCGGACGGAGGGACGGCTTCGGCTTGTGGGGGGCCTGGACTGGCGGGTGTCTCGGAGGGCTGCGACCGGAACACGGCCACCCAGGGGATGGCGATGCCCAGCAGGACGAACAGGACCATCGCGGTGGTGCCCACCACGCGCTTCCAGCGAGGGGGCTCGCGAGGCATCAGCACCGTGCGCCGCTCCGACAGCGGAACATTCTCGATGCGGATGCGCGACAGGTGCTCGGGGGCGGAGATGGTGGTGGGCTCGAGATAGACGGTGGGGACGTCGTCCTCGTCCAGCGCGATGCTCGGGGGCGGCTTGGGCGCGGGCCGGGCATCCAACACCATCGTCATCGGGTTGGTGGGGCGCAGGTGCTCGGACGTCGTCGCCTCGGCCTGGCTGGCGCCAAGCGCCATCGTCTGAGGCGCGGCCGCGCGAGACGGCGCGCGGGAGATGGGCGTGGCGCCACACCACGCGGAGAACTCCTGGAGGAAGGCCTTCGGAACCGGTAGCTCCCGGCCATCCGCGACCAACTCCTGCTGGAACAACGCACGGACCAGGTGCGTGAGGTCCATGGAGGAGAACGGCGGCGAGAGGGAATACAGATACGAGGCCAGGGCGTCGGCGAAGGCGTTCGCGGAGGCGTAGCGGAGCGGCACCTCCACGGACAGGGCCTTCATGACCAGGGATTCGAGCTCGACGGGCACGACGCCGCAGACCTGTCGGGGCGTGGGGAACTCGCCGTAGGCCATGCGCGACATCACCGACTCCGCGGTGCCGGTGACGGGGAGCTGCCCGCACAGCATCTCGTAGAGCACCAGGCCGATGGTCCAGATGTCGGTGCGGGCATCGACCTCCTGGCCTCGCGCCTGCTCCGGGGAGAAGTAGAGGTACTTGCCCCGCACGATGCCCGGCTCGGTCTCGAAGTTGCGCGACAGGCGCGCCTTGGCGATGCCGAAGTCGACGATCTTGACCTGTCCCTCGTAGCTGATGATGACGTTGTCGGGAGAGACGTCCCGGTGGACGATGCCCAGCGGCGCGCCCTTCTCGTCCGTGCGCGTGTGCGCGTAGTGCAGGCCCCGGCACATCTCCAGCGCGATGAACGTGGCCAGGGGCACCGGCAGTCGCGTCATGCCCAGCCGAGCCGCGCGCTTCATCACGCGGTGGAGCGGCTGGCCCTCCACCAGCTCCATGGCCAGGAAGTACTCCTGGTCCACGCGGCCGAACTCGAAGACCTGCGCGATGTTCCCGTGGGACAGCGTGGACGAGATGCGCGCCTCGCTGATGAAGAGCGAGATGAACTCCGCGTTGTTCGCGTACTCGGGCAGGACCTTCTTGATGAGGATGGGCTTGGTGACGCCCGCCGCGCCGACCAGCCGCGCACGCCACGTCTCCGCCATCCCGCCCCGCCCCAACAGGGCCAGGAGCTCGTAGCGACCTAGACGTGGATACCGTTCCTGGGCCATGAGGAATGCGCGCGGAGTGGGGGGTAGGAAGGGTCAGGTCAGCGGATTCAGCGCCGGGATGCGTCGTACGCCTCGAGCTGGGTTTCAACACCCCTGCGAAAGGCATGGTCCGCAGGCGCGAGTTCAAGAAAGCGCCGGTAGAACTGGGCCCCCTCGTCAATCCTGCCCAATCGCGCAGCCGTGATTCCCAAGATCAATTGACAGTCAGCCTCCTTTGGGAACTCAGCCGCGCATTTCTCAGCGGCCTCGTTCGCTTCGACGTACTTCCCCCCCTTGATCAGGGTGCGCGCGCGCTCCAACAGCTCGCTTGAGCGCGCGTCGTCCCGCACCTCGAACACAGGCACCCCTCTGGTGGGCGAGGGGCGTCTGGCTGACTCAGCAGGCGGCCTGGCCACTTCGTCGGGCCGGGCCGAAGTCACGGGCTTCTCGGGCTCGACGCTGGGAGGGAGCGGAGGCAGCGGCACCTTCCGGGCATACTCATCCCGCATCGTGCGCGCGGTCGACACATGGGGATGGTCCGCGTGCTTGTCCATGAAGCGCTGGTACTGTTTGACGGCCTCTTCAAACCGCTCCAGACGCGCCAGGCTCGCGCCGGAGATCATCAGGCAATCCGGATGATCTGGCCTGGCGGCGAGGCACGACTCCGTCGAGGCCACCGCCTTCGCGAACAAACCCTTGTCAAAATGGGCCCGGGCCTGCCGGAGGTCCGACTCGTGGCGACTCTCGGGCGTCGCCGAGAGGATTGGAGTCACGGGCGACAGGTCCACCTGCTTCCCCTTCTCCACCACCGGGGGCGCCCCGCCGTGGAACACGACCACGCCGACCACCAGCACCGCCGCAGCGGCAAGGACCGCGACCCATTTCCGCCCGCCCCCTCGAAGCACCAGCGCCTTCGCCGTGTGCGGCTCCACTTCCTCGGGCGGCTCGACGACGGGCGCGGGCAGCCTCGCCGTGGAGGGAGGCAACAGCTTGCGCCCCGCCGGCGTCTGGAGCTTCCGCGTGCCCCTCGGCTCCGTGGTGACCCGGGCAATCTCCTCCTGCGTCAGCGCCCTCTTCGGAGCCTCCGGCGCCCCGCCAGCCCGCCACATCGCCAGCTCGTCGATGAAGGACTGCGGCACCGTCAGCTCGCGGCCCTCCGCCGCCATGTCCGCGCGGAACAACTCCCGGACCAGATACGCCACGTTCATCGTCGAGAAGCGAGGCGCGAAGGAATACAGGAACCCCGCCAGCGCATCCGCGAACGCATTCGCGGACTCGTAGCGCTTGTTCACGTCCACCGACAACGCACGCATGACCAGCGCGTCCAACTCCACCGGCAGCTCGGCGCGAGCCTGCCGAGGCGACGGGAACTCTCCATTCGCCAGCCGCATCATCACCGACGCCTGGCCCCCCGTGACGGGCGGCTGGCCACAGAGCATCTCGTACAACACCAACCCCGTGGCCCAGACATCCGTGCGGGCATCCACCTCGTGGCCTCGCGCCTGCTCGGGAGAGAAGAACAGATACTTGCCCTTCACCACCCCCGGCTCCGTCTTGAAGTTGCGCGCCATGCGCGCCTTCGCGATGCCGAAATCGACGATCTTGACCTGGCCCTCGTAGCTGATCAGCACATTGTCCGGGGAGATGTCCCGGTGGACGATGCTCAAGGGAGCCCCCTTGTCGTCCAAGCGCGTGTGCGCGTAGTGCAGGCCCCGGCACATCTCCAACGCGATGTACGTGGCCAGCGGAATGGGCAGACGCGGCAGGCCCGTCGTCGCCGCGCGCTTCAGCACGCGGTGCAGCGGCTGCCCATCCACCAACTCCATGGCCAGGTAGTACTGCCCTTCCACCCGGCCGAAGTCGAAGACCTGGGCGATGTTCCCGTGGGACAACGACGCGGAGATCCGCGCCTCGTTGATGAACATCGACACGAGCGCCTCGTCCGAGTCGAACTCGGGAAGCACCCGCTTGATCAGGACGGACTTGGTGACGCCAGCGTCGCCTCTCCATCGGGCGCGCCACGTCTCCGCCATTCCCCCCCGACCAAGCCAAGACACCAGCTCGTATCGGCCGAATCTGTCGCCGGGCTGCAAGGCCATAGCAGATCGGAACCTACCGCATATTCCGGAGAGTCCGAACTTCCCAGGTCCCCCCGTGCTATGTTGTGGACCGTGGCACGCTTGGGAGACGAGGACGGGAACGAATCGCAGGTCCGAACCGACGCCCTACCGGCGATCCGCGGGCCTCGGTTCCGAGTGAAGCTGGCGGTGCTGTCGGGACCGGACGCGGGCAAGGTGTACCCGCTGGGGCCGGGGCGCTACCGCGTGGGCTCGGAGGCGACGGCGGACATCGTCCTGCCAGACCGCGCCGTGTCGCGTCAGCACCTCATCCTGGAGGTCGGGGACGAAGGGGTGCGCGCCACGGACCCGGGATCACGCAACGGCTCCTTCTGCGAGGGTATGCGTTTCTCGGAATTGGAGGTGCGCCCAGGGGCCACCCTGACCCTGGGAACCACGGAGCTGCGGCTCATGCCGGAGGGTGAGCGCGCCAAGGCCGTTCCCCTCTCCTCTCGGGCCAGCTTCGGAGCGCTGGTGGGCAACAGCCGCCGCATGCGCGAGGTCTTCACCGTCCTGGAGCGGCTGACAGCGGGCGAGTCGGACGTGCTCATCCAGGGCGAGACGGGCACCGGCAAGGAGCTGTGCGCGGAGGCCATCCACGTCCACGGCACCCGCAGCAAGGGGCCCTTCGTCATCGCGGACCTCGCGGGCATTCCGCCGCAGCTCCTGGAGAGCGAGCTGTTCGGCCACGTGAAGGGCGCCTTCACCGGGGCACACGGCGACAGGGCCGGAGCCTTCGAGCGCGCCCACGGAGGGACCCTCTTCCTCGACGAGGTCGGTGAGCTGCCGCTCGAGGTGCAGCCTCGGCTCCTGCGTGTGCTGGAGCGCCGTCAGGTCAAGCGCATGGGCGCCAATGACTACCGCACCTTCAATGTGCGCGTCGTGGCCGCCACGCACCAGGACCTGGAAGGCGCGGTGAAGCAGAACCGCTTCCGCGGAGACCTGTTCCACCGGCTCGCGGTGCTGCGGGTCGTGCTGCCCTCGCTGCGAGAGCGGCCCGAGGACATCCCGCTGCTCATCGACACCGTGCTGGAGCGGATGGGCAGGCCGCCCAGCGCGCTGTCGGACGTCACCCGCGCCCTGCTCACGCAGTACCCGTGGCCCGGCAACGTGCGCGAGCTGCGCAACGTGGTGGACCGCGTGGTGAGCCTGGGTGAAGAGGCGCTGCCGGACATTCCGGACGTGCCCTCGGCGGTGTCCTCGCGCCAGGACGACGGGGAGTCCACCCTGTCCCTGGCGCTGGACCTGCCCTTCAAGGAAGCCAAGGAGCAGCTCATCGACGGCTTCGAGCGCGACTACCTCCGCAACCTCGTCGAGCGCTGCGAGGGCAACGTCTCCCGTGCCGCCCGGGAAGCCGGGATTGACCGCGTCTACCTCCGCAAGCTGCTGCGCAAGCACGGGCTCGACGCAGGGGGCGCCTGAAGCCAGGTCGCCCTCGCCCACCGTGAGGACTGATTCCACGGTGGGTCGCCCTTCAAGAGCGGCGCCGCATCAAGTGCGTGGCCGATGATTTCCATGGCGAGTCCCTAGGGACGAACGGCCAGCCCTCTTCGTGGCCCCCCTCATCGCGGAGCAACGCCCACCATGTCGTTCACCGGACTTCGTCGTTCGAGCTTTGTCTCGATTGCTGCCATTGCATTGCTGCTGCCATTGATTGGCTGTGGCGATGACAAGGGCAAGGTCTCCATCCTCCTGACGGACGCGCCGGGAGATGGCATTGAAAAGGCCGTGGTCACCATCTCCTCCATCTATCTCCAGGGGGGTGATGACAAGGGTGGCCGCGTCGTCCTGCGCGACGAGCCGGTCACCGTGAGCCTGCTCGACCTGGCCAACTCCACGTCGGAGCTCGTCTCCGAGGCCGAGGTCCCGGACGGGCAGTACCACCAGCTTCGCTTCGTCATCTCCGGCGGATATCTGGAGGCGCGCAACGCGGATGGCACCACGTCCATCTACGCCACCACGAACAACTACGAGGGCCTTCCGGCGGGGGCGGTCGTCGCGGGCCAGCTCCACATGCCCAGCTATGACTCGTCCGGCCTGAAGGTGAAGTTCGACGAGACGCTGACCATCGAGGGCGAGCAGAAGATCCTCCTGGTCGACTTCGACGTGGCGCAGAGCTTCGGCAAGCAGGCCGGTGGCTCGGGCCGCTGGGTGATGAGCCCCGTCATCAAGGCCGCCGAGGTGACCGCCTCCGCGAGCGTCAACGTCGAGGTGAAGCTGGGCACGGGCGTCACGCTGCCCACCATCGAGGGCAAGGCGCTGACCCTGGCGGACTTCCAGGCGGTGCTCATCAACGCCGAGGGCACCCAGGAGCGCCTGTCCCTGACGGACGCCAACGTGGATGGCACCTACGAAGCCAGCTTCAAGTTCCTCTTCCCCGGCAGCTTCCAGGTCGAGCTCGCGGCCCCCGCGGGCGTGGCCATCACCACCACCCCCGGGCAGCCGGTGACGTTCAAGCTGGAGTCTGGCCGGGACAACACGCTCACCCTGGTCGTGAGCAGCGCCCTGCCCCAGTAGGACACCCTGGAGCACAAGGGCCTACCCGCCCGGTGACTCGGTCGGGCCGGAAAAAATCCCGGGCCGATGTGGCCGGAGGGAAGGACCGGAGGTCTCCCCCCTGAGGCCTCCAGGATTTTTCCCGGAGTGAACTACTCAGGTGGAGTTGGCGCGGGGCCAGCTCCCCAGACGAGGCGTCGGGACGCGGTTCCGGCGCCTCGTTTTTTATGTCCCGCGTCCACCCCGCAGCGCCGCCCTCAGTAGACGACCAGCTCCTGGGGTGTGTGGTAGCTGACGATGGTGAGGACCGGGATGCGAGGCGCCTCGGAGTCATCGTCCGCCCCGCCCGACGTGAGCCGCACCCCGTCGAACCGCGCCAGGATGACGTAGTCCCGGCGAGCCTCCAGGAACGGGTCCGCGTTGGGCAGCCGGCCCAGGGCCTCGCGGCCCGTCTCATCCGAGATGTTGTCGTAGTGCTTGCGCGTCGTGGAGGCGAAGCTCTCCTCCCGCGTGCTCACGCTGCCGCCCAGCTGTCCGGGCCCGGTGAGCTGCGTCTGCCCGTCCAGGTCTCCAGTCGTGGTGGTCGTGGTGTCGAAGCGCTCGCCCACCCCGACCGCCAGGTTCGTCTCCACCGAGGACAGGGCGTGCTCCACCAGCCACACGGTGGGCTTCTCCCCTTCCGACCGCTGGTCCGCGACCTGGGCGCGCAGCAGCACGTAGCGCCCCTTGTAGGTGTCGGGCCGGTCCACCGCGGAGGCCAGGGAGAAGATGGGAATCTTCTGCTCCTGGAGATACTGGAGCTCGCCCCGCACGCTGCCACCGCGCTGCGCGACGACGCGGGCGATGAGCGAGGCCGCCTCGGGGCGCATGCGCAGGTCCTCGTTCCAGGGCCCTGACAGCAGCGCGCGCATCTGCGTGAAGGGCGTCAGCTCGATGCAGGCCTTGATGGCGGCCCAGCCCTCCTCGCGGGACTCCGCCTGGAGCCTGCGCGCGGCGGCTTCACACACCGCGGGGTTGGGGAAGCGCGCGACAAACCCCTGGGGGTCCTCCTTCGCTCCGGGCGGAGGCGCCTCCGGGGCGCGCGTGACGATGGGCGCGGGCTCGCGGGACGGCACGTCCGACCACGTCACGTGGGAATGAGACGCGGCGCAGCCCGCGGTGAGCGAGCCCAGCAGGGCCCAGGTGGGAAGTGACCGGGATGGGTGGTGCATGAAACGAACTCCTACTCCTACAGCGAGGCGGAACCAGAGCGGGGAGACCGCTCCTTCACAGGGGACTTGGGGGCGGAGCGGGCACCGGCCCCCGTCGTGGGCAGCACGACGGAGCACACGTCCTCGCAGCGCTCGCTCAAGCACGCGAGCGTCGCGGGGCTGGACAGCTGCTGGGACACATCCGCGTAGCAGCGGTCTCCCGTGCCCGGACAGCCCCGGCGCGCGGCGCACTCACAGCAGGACGAGGCCACCGTCGCCATGAGCTGCGTCTCCTGGAGGACGGTGGCCAGCCCTCGGTAACAGCCGCGCGCCTCCGCGGCGAAGCGGCCCTTCGCATCCACCACCGGCGTGCCCCCGCCCAGGCCGCACTGCTCGGTGGCGGAGACGTAGCGGCGCTCACACAAGGAGACCAGCGTCGCGTCGGAGAGCCCGTCCCGGGCGGTGGCGACGACCTCCGTGCACAGCACCCGCGACAGGTCCTTCATCGTCTTGCGGTTGGCGGCATCCTGCTCCGCGTCGGGCGCCCCGCGGCTGTCATCGGATTCAAAGACACACTCCTTGCCCGCGCGAAGGGTGTCGATGGTGCAGGACCAGGCCGTCGGAGAATCATCGGAGACCGGCGGCGCGGAGAGCGCCTCCGGAGGCATCGCCGGCGGCGCTTCTCGAGGAGCCGCGCCCAGCATGAAAAGGGAGACAAGGATCGCCTTCATGGACGCGGCAGGTTAGGCCCAAGGCTCGCGCCACACAAACCACGCAAGGGCGCACTGTTCCCCCGAACACCGCGCACACGCGCGGCCGCCAGATTCGTGACACCCTGCATCCACCGTCGACAACGGGGGCTCCGTTGCCCCGGAGACGCGGGGTCGCGCACCAAGGTGAGGGCATGTCGAACGCACGTCTCTTGTTCCTGTCACCCACGCTCGGACCGAGGCGAGAGCCATGACGGGCTGGGTGTCTTTTGACGCGGGCAGCACCCTGGGCGGAATGGGCTCACAGGGAGGAGTCATCGCGCGTGACGAGGACTTCGCGGGCCACCTGCGGCTCACCTACGAAGTGGACGCGTCGCGCTCCTTCCATGCCGTCTCCTGCTCCGTGACGGGGTGGCTCCTGCATCACCGTTTCTTCGACCAGGAGGCACAAGCCCTCGCGGAGTTCGAGGCGATGAAGCCCGCGCTCGAGGCACTGCGGGCACAGCTCCGCGAAGGCGGCCCCGCGTCGACCGAGGAGGCCCGACGCGGAGGCCCCCTACTCGCGGCGTTCCTCGCGCGCTTCTCCTGATGACACCAGGAGCGGCTCCTCGCTCGAGAAGCACACCTCGAGCCCGCCGTGCTCCGACGGGTACAGCGTCAGGCTCCAGCCATGGACCCGGGCCACGTCCCGCGCGATGTGCAGCCCCAGGCCCTGACCTTCGGGTGCGCGGGTGCGCGCGGCATTGCCTCGGAAGCCCCGCTCCAGGATGCGCGCCCGCTCCGCTTCGGGAATCCCAGGCCCGTCGTCGATGACGCGGAGCTGGAAGCCGCCGACCTGCCGGTTCTCCAGCACCACCGCCACGTGCCCACCGTCATGACCATGGCGCACGCCGTTGGCCACCACGTTGCTCACGGCCTGCTCGATGAGCGTCACATCCCCCATGACGCACACGGGCTCCGCGGGCACACCGCTCTCCAGCTCGATTCGCCGCTGCCGGGCGATGGGCCGATGCCGCCCCAGCACCCGAGCCACCACGTCGTTCAAGTCCACGGGCGCGCGCTGCACATGGGGCGCGCCCGCTTCCAGCCGCGTCGCCGCGGCGAGGTTGTGGACCAGGGAGGCCATGTAGTGTGACTCGCTCATGGCGGAGCGCACCTCGCCCGCGCCCACGTGCTCGCCTCGAGCCAACCGCTGCTGCATCGCGGACAGGTGCCCCTGGAGCACCGTGAGCGGCGTCATCACGTCGTGGGTGGTGTTCGCGAGGAAGTCCCGCAGCCCCTGCTCACGCGCCTCCTGATGCGCCATGCGCGCTTGAATCTCCGCGCGGGCCTCCTGGAAGGCCCTCGCCAGGTCCGCGATTTCATCCTGGCCCCGCACCGACACCGGCTGCGCGTAGCCACTGCGCGCCGACGCGCGGACTTCTTCGGTCAGCACGCGGACCCGCCGCACCACGGAGCCCAGCGCCAGCACCACCGCCGCCACGACGGTGAACACCAGCAAGGTCCAGTCCTGGAGCGGCACCAGCACCAGGCGCGACGGCCGAGGCGGGTCGAAGCTCCGCGCCAGGACGAAGGCACAGGGCCCCTCCTCCCAGGGCATGCGCACCCACAGGTCGAGCACATCCCGGCCGTCCTGCTCGAAGCGACGGGCGACCATCCCCGCGCGCAAGGACTCCCGCATGTCGTCCGTGAGGCCGGGCGCGAGCGCGTTCCGGGACGCCAGCCGGGAGTCATAGGGGAAGAGCGTGACAAACGTCGGCTCCCGCCCCGGCTTCTTCGGGCGAGGGCCCTCGGGCCCCTCGGTGACCTCGGGGCGCGGCCTCCGGAGGCGCCTCGACTCGCCGCTCTCGAACACGACGCGGCCCGGCAGCGCCCCTTCCTCGGAGGGCCGGGGGCGCCAGGTCTCGGGCGTCTCCTCACAGCGCCCGCGCTCCACCTGCATGCGCGCGAGCACCGCGGCCTCGAGCGCGTCCTCCTGCGAGTACTCCCAGAGCGACCGCTGAAGCACCAGCATGGCCACCACGACGGGAATCACCGCCACCACCGCGGTGAGCGCCAGTCGAGTGCGCAGCTTCACGCGCGCGTCCTCGGCGTCAGGCGATAGCCCACGCCCCACACCGTCTCCACGCACTGCGTCGGCGCCAGCTTCCGCCGCAGCCGGGAGACATGGACATCCAGCGTGCGCTCCGTCCCCTCTCGCGTCGGGTCCAGCACGTGCTCCGCCAGCCACTGCCGCGTCACCGCTTCACTGGGACGGCGGGCCAGGGCCGCGAGCACCTCGAACTCCACCCGCGTCAGCTCCACCACGCGCCCCTCCACCTGCACCGCGCGGCCATGCAGGTCGACGCGCAGGGGGCCCAATTCCAGCACCGCGCCCTCCTTGCAGAGCGCGGGACGCCGCAGCCGCGCGCGCACCCGCTCGATGAGCTCCTCCGGCCAGAAGGGCTTCGTCAGGTAGTCGTCCGCGCCCAGCTTGAGCGCGCGCACCTTGTCCAGCGTGTCATTGCGCGCGCTGAGAATCAGGACTGGCACCTCCGAGAAACCTCGGAGCGCCTTGAGCATGTCCAGCCCGTACGTCCCGGGCAGCATCAGGTCGAGCACCACCAGCCGCACGTCGGGCAGCGCCCCCGGCATGAGGCTGCGCCCCTCCGTCCACCACGTGGCCTCGAAGCCCGCGCTTCGCAGGTGCTCGACAATCTGCGTGCCGAGCCGGGAATCGTCTTCCACCACCAGGATGCGCTCTCGCATGTACCGCGCTCCCTCACTCGCGCCCCAGCAGGTCCGCGAGCTTCTCCAGCGCGAGCCTCGCGCGGGTCTTCACCGTGCCCAGCGGGTCCCCGGTGCGCTCTGCAATCTCCCGCTGGGACAGCCCTTCGAAGTAGGCCAGCTCCACCACTTCCCGCTGCTCGGAAGGCAGCGTCACCATCGCCGCGCGCACCCTCGCGCGGTCCTGCCCGTGCGACGTGGCGTCGTCGGGAGACACCGGCGTCGCGCTCGAGGGCGGCGGCTGATGCGCCGCGCCCTCCGCGACCCGGGCCGCCGTCCCCAGGGAGCGCAGCCGGTCGATGGCCCGCGTGCGGGCAATCGTCGTCACCCACGGCTCCAGCCCCCCGCGCCCCGGGTCGAAGTCGCGCGCGCGCCGCCACACCTCGAGGAACGTCTCCTGGAGGACCTCCTCCGCGTCCGCTCGCGTGGGCAACAGCCGCACCACCACCGCGAAGGCCTTCGCCCCACAGCGGGAATAGACCGCCCGCATCGCCGCGCCGCTGCCCAGGGCCACCTGCTGAAGCAGGTCCCTGTCGGCCGGCACGTCGCTCGTCCGCTGAGCAGTGAGAGGGGGCGGAACCATGCTTTTCCCGGATACCGCAGATTATGGGGCGGTTCCCAGCGGCAAATATGGGCAGCCGGGCACTCGGCCCCATCTGGCCCGGTGGCTGGGCACCCTGGGGCGTCGTCCCTAACGTTCACGAGCCAACGCGGCCCACGCCTTCGCCGTCCGTCATCAACGCCTCCGCGCGACACGCCGCCCGGCTTCCCACAACCTCAGACCTATAAGGGCCGCGAGCCGACATGAGAGACCGAATCGGGAGCGTGTTCATCGAGGGAGTCCAGCCCCAAGTCGACGGTGGCCGACACGCCGTCAAGCGCATCGCCGGCGAGCACCTCACCGTCCGCGCGGACATCTTCAAGGAGGGCCATGACGTCCTCGCGGCCATCGTCCGCTGGAGGCAGCGCACCCCGCCCGAGGCACAGGGTGAGTGGCACGAAGTCCCCATGCGTCCACTCGGCAACGACGCGTGGGAAGCTCGCTTCCCCCTGGCCCGCAACGGCCGCTACGAGTTCACGATTGAAGCCTGGCCGGACCTCTTCCGCACCTGGACGTCCGAGCTGAAGCGCAAGGTGGACGCGGGCCGGGACGTGCGCAGCGAGTTGCTGGAGGGCGCCGCGCTGCTGGAAGGCGCCGCGGCCCGCGCCAGGCCCGTGGATGAAGGGGACGCGCGAGTGCTCGCCGAGGCCGCGGTGAGGTTGCGGCAGACCCCGAGTCCGGACCTGCTCGCGGTGGCGCTGTCGCCGGAACTGGCGGAGGTGGCCTCGGCGCATCCGGACCGCTCCCTGGCGCGGCGCTACGAGCCGGTGCTGGAGGTCTTCGCGGACCGCGAGAGGGCGCGCTTCGGTGCGTGGTACGAGTTCTTCCCCCGCTCCGCGAAGCGCGACGGCGTCACGCACGGCACCTTCCAGGACGCGGAGGCGTGGCTGCCGTACATCCAGGGCCTGGGCTTCGACGTCGTCTACCTGCCGCCCATCCACCCCATCGGCCGCACCGCGCGCAAGGGGAAGAACAACAGCCTGAAGGCGGGGCCGGACGACGTGGGGAGCCCGTGGGCCATCGGCGCCACGGAGGGTGGACACAAGGCGGTGCATCCGAAGCTGGGCACCCTGGAGGACTTCCGTCACTTCGTCCAGGCCGCGAGCACGCACGGCATCGAGGTGGCGCTGGACCTGGCCTTCCAATGCTCCCCGGACCACCCCTACGTGAAGGAGCATCCGGAGTGGTTCCAGCTCCGGCCGGACGGCACCATCAAGACGGCGGAGAACCCGCCGAAGCGCTACGAGGACATCGTCAACTTCGACTGGATGGGCCCCGCGCGCGAGGCGCTGTGGGCGGAGCTGGAGTCGGTGGTGCTCCACTGGGTGGAGCAAGGCGTGCGGACGTTCCGCGTGGACAACCCCCACACCAAGCCCATCCAGTTCTGGGAGTGGCTCATCCGCCGCGTGCAGGAGCGCCACCCCGACGTGCTGTTCCTCTCCGAGGCCTTCACGCGGCCCAAGGTGATGAAGGCCCTGGGCAAGGTGGGCTTCACGCAGTCGTACACGTACTTCACGTGGCGCAACTTCAAGGCGGAGCTTCAAGAGTACCTGGAGGAGCTCACCCAGCCCCCCGTGTCCGACTACTTCCGGGGCAACCTCTGGCCCAACACGCCGGACATCCTCCCGGAGGCGCTGCAGAACGCGGGGCCCGGAGCGTTCCGGGTGCGCGCGGCGCTTGCCGCGACGCTCTCCTCGGTCTACGGGATGTACTGTGGCTTCGAGCTGTGTGAGGGCCGCCCGCTGCCGGGCAAGGAGGAGTACCTGGACTCGGAGAAGTACCAGCTGGTGGCGTGGGACCTGGATCGCCCGGGGAACATCCGGGACTGGATTGCGAGCCTCAACGCCGCGCGTCGCACGCAGCCCGCGCTGCATGCCTACGACAGCCTGCGCTTCTTCGAGTCGAACAACGAGCGGGTCCTCTTCTACGGCAAGCGCTCCGCGGATGGAGCCAGCACCGTGCTCATCGCGGTGAGCCTGGACCCGTACGCGCCCCAGGAGGCCCTCTTGAGGCTGCCGCTGGACTGGCTGGGAACCCGTCCGGACGAGACGTACCAGGTGCACGAGCTGATGACGGACCAGCGCTCGCTATGGCAAGGCCCTCATGTGCAGGTGCGCCTGACTCCCGAGCAACCCGCGGCCCTGTGGGCCGTGTATCGCTACCGTCGCACCGAGCACGCATTCGACTACTACGAGTGACAACCCGAGAGGCGTATGGAACTGGATCCCCTCTGGTACAAGAAGGCCCTCATCTACGAGCTGCACCTGCGCGCGTTCCACGACTCGAACGGCGATGGCCACGGCGACATCCCGGGCCTCATCGAGAAGCTGCCCTACCTGCAGGACCTGGGCATCGACTGTCTCTGGATACTCCCGCACTACCCTTCGCCATTGCGCGATGACGGCTACGACATCGCGGACTTCTATGGCGTCCACCCGGACTACGGCACCCTGGCGGACTTCCAGCGGCTGATTGACGAGGCCCACAAGCGCGGCCTGCGCATCATCACGGAGCTGGTGGTGAACCACACCAGCGACCAGCACCCCTGGTTCCAGGAGGCGAGGAGCGACCCGAAGAGCCCCAAGCGCGACTGGTACGTGTGGAGCGACACGGATGATCGCTACAAGGGCGCGCGCATCATCTTCACCGACACGGAGCGCTCCAACTGGACGTGGGACCCGGTGGCCAAGCAGTACTTCTGGCACCGCTTCTTCAGCCACCAGCCGGACCTCAACTACGACAACCCGCAGGTGCAGGAAGCCATGCTGGACGTCATGCGCTTCTGGCTGAACATGGGCGTGGACGGCTTCCGCTGCGACGCGGTGCCCTACCTGTTCGAGCGCGAGGGCACCAACTGCGAGAACCTCCCGGAGACGCACGCCTTCCTCAAGCGGCTGCGCAAGACCATCGACGCGGAGTACCCGGGGAAGATGCTGCTCGCGGAGGCCAACCAGTGGCCCGCCGACGTGCGCGTCTACTTTGGCGACGGCGACGAGTTCAACATGGGCTTCCACTTCCCGGTGATGCCGCGCCTGTTCATGGGCATCCGCCGCGAGGACCGCACGCCCATCGTCGAAATCATGCAGCAGACGCCGGACATCCCGGAGTCGTGTCAGTGGGCGCTCTTCCTGCGCAACCACGACGAGCTGACGCTGGAGATGGTGACGGACGAGGACCGGGACTACATGTACCGGGAATACGCCACGGACCCTCGGATGCGGCTCAACCTGGGCATCCGCCGCAGGCTCGCGCCGCTGATGGACAACGGCCGCAGGCGCATCGAGCTGATGCACAGCCTGCTGTTCACCCTGCCCGGCACGCCCGTCCTCTACTACGGCGACGAGATTGGCATGGGGGACAACATCTACCTGGGCGACCGCAACGGCGTGCGCACGCCCATGCAGTGGACGGGAGACCGCAACGCGGGCTTCAGCCGCGCGGACTACGCGCGCCTGTACGCGCCCGTCATCGCGGACCCGGTCTACGGCTACCAGTCCATCAACGTGGAGGCGCAGGACCGGGTGAAGTCCAGCCTCCTGCACTGGGTGAAGCGGATGATTCGCATCCGCCAGCGCTACCCGGTGTTCGCGCTGGGGACGCTGCGCTTCCTGCCGGCGGAGAACCGCAAGGTGCTGGCCTTCGTGCGGGAGTGGGAAGGCCAGACGGTGCTCGTGGTGTGCAGCCTGTCGCGCTTCGCGCAGCCGGCGGTCCTGGACCTCCGGGACTGGGCGGGCATGGTACCCGTGGAGATGATTGGAGACACGCCCTTCCCTCGAATCACCGACGCGCCCTATCAGTTCTCGATGGGGCCCTACATGTTCCTGTGGTTTCGGCTGGACCGGCCGCTGCCCGGAGGAGGCCGCGCATGACGACCTTGGACCTGACGAAGCTGCCGGAGTACCTCAAGAGCCAGCGCTGGTTCGCGGGCAAGGCCTGGCCCATCAAACACGTCACCGTGGTGGACCACGCCAACGTGTCGGCCGGGCCGTGCAGCATGTCCCTGGCCGTCGTCGAGGTCATGTACGAGCTGGGCCAGCCCGAGCGCTACCTCCTGCCGGTGAAGCCCTCCGTGGATGGCGTGCGGGACGCGCTCGAGGACGACGACTGCCTGCGCGCGCTGTTCGACCTCATCCGCGATGGCGCCCAGCTCCCCTCCGCGTCGGGCCGCATCGTCGGCGAGTGGATTGGCGGACCGGAGGGACTGCTGGGCCTGCCCTCGCCGCTCGCGGTGCGCCGGCTGATGGTGGAGCAGAGCAACACCTCCATCGTGCTGGGTGAGAAGGTCATCGTGAAGATCATCCGCAAGCTGGAGGCGGGGGTGAATCCGGAGCACGAGGTGGGGCGCTTCCTGGCCACGCGCACGTCCTTCCGCGCCACGCCCGCGCTGCTCGGCGCGCTGCGACTGGAGGGCGCCGCGGGGGCGACGCTGGCCCTGGCCCACCGCTTCATCCCCAACGCGGTGGATGGCTGGAAGTACACGTTGGATCGGCTGCGCGTGGAGCGGCCGCTGGGCGACACCTTCCTCGACGAGATGGCGGACCTGGGCGCGCGGCTGGGAGACCTGCACCGGGCCTTCGGCTCCGCGCCTCCGGACGACGCGGCCTTCGTGCCCGAGCCCCTGCTCCAGGAGGACCTGCAGCGTTGGAGCGCGTCCATCGTCGGCGAGCTGGGGGTGACGCTGGCGGAGGCGGGCCGGCTGCACACGGACCTGGAGGGCCGGCGTGAGCGGCTCATCGACTACGCGAAGCGGCTCGCGCAGGTGAGCCCGTCCGGCCAGAAGATCCGCATCCACGGGGACATGCACCTGGGCCAGGTGCTGCGAGCCAATGACCAGTGGCTCATCTTCGACTTCGAGGGCGAGCCGGCGCGCAGCTTCACGGCCCGCCGCGAGAAGTACAGCCCGCTGCGGGACGTGGCGGGGATGCTGCGCTCGTTCGACTACGCGGAGGCCACGGTGGCGCTGGAGGGAGGCGCGCCTCGCGGACGCGTGGGCCCCAGCCGCGACGCGTTCCTGGAGGGCTACCGCAAGGCGACGCTGGGCGCGGCCTTCCTTCCCGCGGACGCGGCGTCCTTCGACGCGATGCTGCGCGCGTTCGAGCTGGAGAAGCTCCTGTACGAAGTGCGGTATGAGATGCAGAACCGGCCTGACTGGGTGCGAATCCCCGTCGAGGCCCTCTTGCGGATGGAGGAGTCCCCGTGAGGAAGCCCGCGGACAAGGCGCACGTCGACACGGAAGTCCGACGCGTGGTGGAGCTGCGGCACCCGGAGCCTCACTCGGTGCTCGGCATCCACCCGGACGGCGACGGCGTGGTGGTGCGCGCCTATCGCCCGGACGCGGTGAGCATCCACGTCCTGCGCGACGGCGGAGACCGAATCCCCATGCAGCACCGCGACGACGGTGTCTTCGAGGCCCGCGTCAACAACTGCAAGTCGACCTTCAGCTACCTGCTGGAGGTGGAGTACCCCGGCAAGCGCGTCTTCAAGCTGAGAGACCCGTACAGCTTCCTACCCACCCTGGGGGAGATGGACCTGTACTACGCGGGGGAAGGCCGCCATGAGCGGCTCTGGGAGCGGATGGGCGCGCACCTCATCCACCACAACGGCACCAAGGGGGTGTCGTTCGCCGTCTGGGCCCCCACCGCCGCGGGCGTCTCCGTGGTGGGCGACTTCAACAGCTGGGACGGGCGACTGCATGCGATGCGCCGCATGGGCGCCTCCGGCATCTGGGAGCTGTTCATCCCCGAGGTGGGCGAAGGCACCCGCTACAAGTTCGAGATCCGCCCCGGCCAAGGCGGCCCGCGCCTGCTGAAGGCGGACCCGTTCGCGTTCCGCACGGAGGTGCCGCCCTCCACCGCGTCCGTGGTGCATGACCTGGGACACCACCGCTGGGAGGACGCCGCGTGGCTGGAGGCGCGGAGCCAGCGAGGCGACGTCGCGCGCCATCCGTGGAGCGTGTACGAGGTGCACCTGGGGAGCTGGCGCCACGTGGTGGAGGATGGCGACCGGCCCATGACGTACCGCGAGCTGGCGCCCGCGCTGGCCGAGTACGTCAAGCACATGGGCTTCACCCACGTGGAATTGCTCCCCGTCGCGGAGTACCCCTACGGCGGCTCCTGGGGCTATCAGGTCAGCGGCTACTACGCGCCCACGGCCCGCTACGGCCATCCGGATGACTTCCGGTTCCTGGTGGACCACCTGCACAAGGAAGGCATCGGCGTCATCATCGACTGGGTGCCCGGCCACTTCCCCCGGGACTCCCACGCGCTGGGCGAGTTCGATGGCACGTCGCTGTACGAGCACTCGGACCCGCGCAAGGGCGCGCAGCCGGACTGGGGCACGCTGGTCTTCAACTTCGGCCGCAACGAGGTGCGCAACTTCCTCATCGCCAACGCGCTGTTCTGGATCGAGGAGTACCACGTCGATGGGCTGCGCGTGGACGCGGTCGCGTCGATGCTCTACCTCGACTACAGCCGCAAGCAGGGCGAGTGGATTCCCAACCGCTGGGGCGGCCGGGAGAACGAAGAGGCCATCCAGTTCCTGCGCGAGCTCAACGACACCGTGCGCCGCAAGCACCCGGGCGTCGTCGTCATCGCCGAGGAGTCCACCGCGTGGCCCAAGGTCTCCTCCCCCACGAGCGAGGGCGGCCTGGGCTTCCACTTCAAGTGGAACATGGGATGGATGCACGACACGCTGTCGTACTTCTCCAAGGACCCCATCTACCGGCAGTACCACCACAACCAGCTCACCTTCGGGCTGCTGTATGCGTTCAGCGAGCACTTCATGTTGCCGCTGAGCCATGACGAGGTGGTGCACGGCAAGGGCAGCCTCTACGGCCGCATGCCGGGGGACCCGTGGCAGAAGCGGGCCAACCTGCGCGCGCTGTTCGCGTGGATGTGGGCCCACCCGGGCAAGAAGCTGCTCTTCATGGGCGGCGAGTTCGGCCAGCCCGCGGAGTGGAACCACGACAAGAGCCTGGACTGGCACCTGACGAAGGACCCGGGACACCAGGGCATCCAGCGCCTCGTCGCGACGCTGAACCGCATCTACAAGGAGCTGCCGGCGCTCCACGACGCGGACAACGAGCCCGTGGGCTTCCAGTGGCTCCAGCCCGACGCCGCGTCGGACAACGTGCTCGCGTTCGTCCGCCGCTCGCGCCAGCCCGGGCGCCATGTCGTGTGCGTGGCCAACCTCTCCCCCGCCGTGCGCGAGAACTTCCGCGTGGGCTTCCCGCTGCACGGCAGCTACGTGGAGGTGCTCAACACCGACGCGAGCGAGTACGGCGGCTCCAACGTGGGCAACCTCGGCCAGCTCCGCACGGAAGCCACGGGCTGGGATGGGCAACCCGCGTCGGCGCTGCTCACCCTGCCCCCGCTGTCCGTGATGTGGTTCACGCCGGGCTGACGGCTCCCGTGTCCAGGCCGGGAGCGTCTCCCACGAAGGTGTGGAAGAAGCGCTCCCGGTCCAGCGCCACGGAGATGAACGTCTGGGTTCCGTGTGCGGGCTCGGCGCCCCACTCCCCGCGCGCGCGGTACATCTCCACCTCGGCCCACGTGACGATGCCCGGGTCGATGGCCGCACACGCCGCGATGGGGTCGTGCAGGAGCTTTCCCTCGGGCTTCGCCTTCAGGTAGTGCTCCATCGCCTCGAAGACGAGGGCCAGGCCCGCGGTCCTGGTGTGATGGGGCCGCACGCGCTCGTGGAAGGCCTCGTCGTATGCCACGCCATGCGTGACATTCTTGGACACCAGCTCGCGCCGCTCCACGCGCTCCGAGGACAGGGCCAGCAGCGCGCCCTTCGGGTCACCGTTGAAGTTGAAGGTCGGGCACGTGCGCTTCCCCTCGAACTTGGCCAGGCGATGCTCCGGGGCCACGAGGTTGTCTCCCGCGAAGCCGCCCTGCGCCACCCACCTTCGCAGACGTGCCTCGGGGTGCTGCTCCAGCAGCAGCCGCAGGTTCTGGAGGGGCGCGCCCGTCACCAGCGTCGTCTCCGGATACTGCTGGAGCGTGGCCGCGAGCACCTCGTGCGCCAGCGCGTCCGGAGCCGCCGGAGCCAAGGCCCCCAACCACTTGGTGTGGAACGCGGACAGGCTCTCCTTCTCCGACTCCGGATTGCGCGCACCGACGGGGACCTCGCTTCTCCCCGCTCGCGCGAGCAGATGCCTCACCATCCCCACCTGCGCCCGAGTGCCTGGCGTCACCGTGACGGCCCGAAGGACAACCGCGGGATGGGTTGCCAACAGGCACAGCGTGAGCGCATCGTCTGGATCGCCCGTCTCCATGTCAAAGACAATATCTTGTCGCATCGAAGCCGCCCCTCAATCACAACCCAAACACCAATCAATCACAAGCAAGACACGAACATGACTGTCTTTGATTGTGTCTCACCTGGGCCACCCATGAAAGTGGGTGTGAAAAATGCCTGCTCATGTGAGCATGTAGGCACGGCCCCGCATCCGGCCTCCTGACGAGCCGCCGAGCCCCGCCTGAAAACCACTGAATGTTCGAACATGTAGGCACGGCCCGGTTTGATCCACGATGGCGGCCGCATTGACGTCCTGGAAATGACTGAGGAGGTGTTCAGTGTCTGAGGCACCTTCGTGGCGCCAGGGAACAGGGCTCAACCCCTGAAGACTCCTCGACAATTCACGGGATTCGGGACTCTCGAAACCACTGATATTCCATTCATGTAGGCACGGCCATTCTGATCCTGGGTGATCCACCCGCGCGAGAGCGCCCGTCTCGCCCTCCAGCCAGGGAGGACTCGAGCCCCACCCGGCCCGGCGGATTGCGACTCCAGGGAGGTGCCCCCAGCGTAGGGAGACCCAACCCGCGTCGAAGGAACAGACCATGGCCCGAAAGAAGATCGCCGAGGGGTACGGTGGCACCAGCGAGCAACGCCAGCGCCACCTCCAGGGGGATGACTTCTCCGAGCGTGCACCCCGCACCCCGGCCGAAGCCGAAGCCGCGCGGAGCACTCCGGACAAGGACGGCGTCCTGGTCACCCTCCACCCGCTGCAGGACGAGGACGAAGACGACCTCTGGCGTGGAGAGCCTTGACGCCCCCTCCCCTCGCTCAGCTCCTGAGCAGGAGGTAGAGCAGGAGGCTCAGCCCCACCGAGACGAGGACGCTGCCCAGACAGCCCAGCCGGTTCGAGAAGAAGAAGAACATGGTGGCGGAAGAAACCTGGGCATCCCCCCGCGGTCCGGCACGCCCGCTACCCGCCGAGGACTCCGACCTCGGGGGGCCCCTCGACCACCGCCCCCGTGTAGCCCAGGGTGACCAGCTCCAGCGTGTTGCCGAACGGGTCCGCGAAGTACACCGACGCCTGCCCCGGTGGGCCCAGCCGTCGCGGCCCATCCAGCGGGACACCCGCCGCGCGGAGCCGCTGGACGAACGTGTCCAAGGCCTCCGGAGCGACCTGCATCGCCAGGTGGGGATGCGGCGGAGGCACCGGCTTGCGGCGCTCTCGCTGGAGGAACAAGTGGAGCTCGGGAGGGGCCCCCCACCTCACGGCGAGGTGGAGCGGACTGTTGCTCGCATCCACCTCCGAGGCCCGGTCGGGACGCACACGCAGGAAGGTCGCCCGGTCGAGCCTCCGCACGAGCACTGCGCCGAGGAGGCCCACGTAGAAGCGCTCGGCGACCTCGAGGTCGTCGACGGGGGCGGTGAGGTGGTGGAAGCCCGCAATGCGAGGAGCAGGAGTGGAGGTGTCCATGCGACAAGGAATGCAGCGCCGCCCCCTTCACTGGAAGTGATACCTCGTGTTCTGAGATATTCCTCCCGTGAATCTCGGAAGCATCGACCTCAACCTGTTGCACCTGCTCTCCACCGTCCTGGAGGAGCGGAGTGCGACGCGCGCGGCGCGAAAGCTCCACGTCACGCAGTCGGCGGTGAGCAACGCGCTCCGGAGGGCCCGCGACCTGTTCGGAGATCCGCTGGTCGTGCGTCGCTCCCACGGCGTCGAGCCGACACCGCGAGGTCTGGCCCTTCAGCCCGCGCTCCGGGAGTGGGTCGAGACCACGCGCCGCCTCCTCGTGGAGACGCCCACGTTCGACCCGTCGAAATCAACGCGCGTGTTTCGAATCGCCTGCGTGGATGCCATCGCGGCGACGCTCCTCCAGCCCATCCTCCGCCTCCTGAAGGAGCGGGCCCCCTCCGCGCGGCTCCAACTGCTGACGCTCGACCGGTTCATCGCGGAGGATGGCCTCGTGCGAGGCGAGGTGGATCTGCTCATCGGCATGCCGCCTGTCCTCGCGGACGAGCACGACGCCGAGACGGTGTACCTGGACCCGATGGAGTGCTTCGTGCGTGCCGACCATCCGAAGGTCCGCGAGAAGCTCACGCTCGACGCCTACGCGAAGCTCCCGCACGTCGAGCTGGCGCTGTTCAACACCATTCACACCGAAGTGGACCAGGCGCTGGCGAAGCAGGGGCGCACTCGCACGGTGCAGGTCGCGCTCCCCTACTTCTCCTCCATCCCGCTGGCCGTCCTGGAGACCGACTGCATCGCCACCCTGTCCAGCCGGCTGGTGCGGTCCTTCGCGGAGCGGTGGCCGCTGCGGGTCTTCCAGCCACCCATCCCCCTCGACGCCATCGAGGTCCGCCAGGTCTGGCACCGCCGCGCCGACGTGGATGGTGCCGTCCGCTTCCTGCGGGACGTCGTCCGCGACGCCGCCAGACTCAGCGCGCCGTCGCGGCGGAAATCCCAGCCCCGTCAGGGACCGCGCTTGAGGCGCTCCACGTAGTCCGCGGGGAGCCCCGCGGCCTGCGCGCCCCGGACCAGCGCCTCCACGAAGCGAGGGCTCACCGGGCCGTCCTGCGAGGCACGCCGGGGGTTGGTGACGAACGCGGTGGCCTCCACCGTCTGCCCGTCCACGAGCACCTTTACCGGACGCTCGACGCACATCCCCGTCACGAAGCCTTCCTTGTGCTGGACGATGGGCCAGTCCTGGCCGCGAATCTCGAACAGGCGCCCGAAGATGCGCCCACCCGGCGCGTCCGCCAGCCCCGCCACCCGGCCGCCCCACCAGCGCGACGGGAAGTCGTAGACCAGGTCCACGTCCACCGCCTCGGCGAGCCGGCCCTCGGGCAGGTCGAAGAAGCCGTAGGAGTGCTGCTGCCGCCACTCCTCGAACGCGGCCCGGTCCAGGATGGTGGAGTACGCGAAGTACAGCCGCGTCACGCTCGGGTCCGCGCCCTCGCGGGCCTTCATCACCATGTCGTAGTGCGAATCCATGTGTGCCCCTCTACCTGTCACCCCGGCGCGCCGCGCCGTCGCGAAACACCGCCAGCACTCCGGACACGTCCAGCCGTGAGGTCTTGATGAACAACCGCAGCGCGCGCTCCACGTGCTCCGCCAGGGTGGCCATCTTCTCCAACCGCTCCAGCCGCTCCAGGGGGATTCCGCCCGCCGCCTCCGCCAACCGTCGCGCCTCCGACAGGTCCGCGCGGATGCGCGCCACGAAGCCCGCCTCCCGCTCCTCGATGACGTGGCGGACCATGCGCACCAGGTCCGTCTCCGCGCCGTAGCGCCAGACGGTGTCCTGCGGCAGCCGCACCCGCTGGATGACGCCCCAGCGCTCCAGGTCCCGGAGCAGCATGGACACGCCCCCCTTCGACAGGTCCAGCTCGCGCTCGATCTCGCCCGCCGTCAGCGGCTCACCGCGCAGGTACAGCAACGCCCACACGCGGCCCTGGTTGCGCTTGAAGCCCCAGAACTCGATGACGTTGCCCACCGCGTCCACGGCGATGGCTTCCCACGCCGCCAGCCGCCCCTCCACCACCGGCGGCGCGCCGCCTTGACTCCCGTGTCCCCCCGTCCACAGGTAGCCCTTCATGCGGCTCGCCCTTGGACCTGCTCGGCGATTCCCGCGGAGAGCTTGCGCGCCCAGCTCACCAATTCCTCGCCCGCGGGCTCCTGGGCGAAGTGGCCCAGCTTGTCGAGCGCCGCTTCAATCTCCGCGTTCATCCGCGCCATGGACGCCTCCACCGCGCCCGTCGCCTCGATGGCCGCGCCAATCTCCTTCGTGCGGTCCGGGGTGATGGTGGAGAACGCCCACGCATCCTTCAGCTTGCGGCGCAGGCTCTCATCCTTCGCCACCGCCAGCAGGATGGGCATCGACGGCGTGCGCGAGTGCACGTCCGCGTAGCGCGGCTTGCCCACGTCCGTGCCCAGGATGTCCCGGATGTCGTCGGCGATCTGGAAGGCCACGCCCAGGTGACGGCCGAACCCGTCGAAGCGCTCCACCGCCTCCGGCCGGTTCGCCAGCGTCGCCGCGGCGTGCCCGCACCAGCCGAAGAGCGAGCCCGTCTTGCCCTCGGCGATGAAGCGCAGCCGGTTGAGCGGCAGGTCCAGGTCTCCGCGCGCCTCCACCTCCGCGATGGCCGCGCGGGTCATCTCCGAGACGACCGACAGCGCGGACAGCGTCAGCCGCGAGTCCAGCTGCGCCAGGTGGTACAGGCCCGTGGAGAGGATGAGGTCGCCGCTCATCACCGCGACGATGTTGCCCCAGCGCGCGTTCACCGTCGGCCGGCCCCGGCGGAACATGCCCGCGTCCACCACGTCGTCGTGCAGGAGGCTGGCCGAGTGGATGAACTCCGCGGCCACCGCCACGTCCACCAGGCGCTCCGGCGCCACACCCACCGCGCCGCCGAACAGCCGGACCAGCATGGGACGCGCGCGCTTGCCACCCGTCCCCACGCACAGGTGACGGGCCGCCTCCATCAGCGTGTCGCCCTTCACGCCCGGACCGGCGTTTCCATCCACCAGCATGCCGCTGAGCCGCTGCTCCACCGCCGCCAGAAAGTCCGTGAGCTCCCGAGCCAGTTCCATGTGCGCCGATCTCCTCCGACGTTCATATAGTTCAAGACCGCTTGAACTGCACCTGATTCCAGCGCCCCCCTCCGGCCGGGCGGACGGGGGGAGCGGCCGCCCCCGGTCCGAGCAGGCGGCCAGGAGGGCGCGGAGGTCGGATTGAGACACCCGCCCGAGCCATGCGACAGACGCAAGGCCCCGCATTCCATGTCTCAAGCCCCGCGTTGAGCTTCGCCGCCTTCCGCCGCCATCTCCTGAGCAGCTTCGCCTCGCTCGCCACGGCCGTCCCCCTGTTCCGACCGGGCTCGTCCCTGCCGGGCTCCGCCGCGCCCCTGCTCGGAGCGCCCCCCGCGGACTCCGGGGCCCTGGACGCGACGCGGCAAGCCCCCTCCAGCCGGCTGCGCTCGACGCTGGGAGCGTCCGTCGTGGAGGGCATGTTCGCGGAGGTCTTCACCGCCTGCGCGGGCGCGACGGTGCTCACCGCGTGGGCCATCGCGCTGGGCCTGGGGCCGTTGCTGGTGGGCGTCATGACGGCGCTGCCGTTCTGCGCTCAGTTCATCCAGTTCCCCGCCGCGTGGCTGACGTCCACGTTCGGCCACCGCCGCGTGGCGCTGACGGCCGTGTGTCTGTCCCGGCTGGTGATGTTTCCGCTCGCGGTCCTCCCCTGGCTGGACCTGGACCTTCCGGCGCGTCAGCACCTGCTGCTCGTCGTCGCGGGGGCCTCCGCGGTGCTGGGGGTGGTGGGCAACAACGCGTGGGTGGCGTGGATGGGGGAATTGGTGCCGCGCCCGGTGCGAGGGAGGTTCTTCGGCCGGCGCACCGCGCTCACCACGCTGGCCGGCACCGTGGCCTCACTCGGGGCCGGGGTGCTGCTGGACCGGCTGCGTCCCTTGGAGGGGCTGGGCCTGGCGCTGCCGCTGCTCGCGCTGGGGGCCTGTGTCATGGGCGGGGTGACGACGCTGCTCATGGCCAGCCAGCATGACCCCGCGCCGCCGGGGAGCGCGCCCCGCCTGGAGCTCAAGAGCGCGCTGGTGCCGCTGAAGGACCCGCTGGCGAAGCGCGTGTTGACATATCAAATCGCCTGGAACGCGGCGGTGGGCGTGTCCGCGCCGTTCTTCGCGCTGCACAGCATCCAGAACCTCAAGATGACCTTCGTCCTCGTCGCGCTGCATGCCGCTGGCGTGGCGGCGGTGCGCATCCTCACCGCGCCGCTGTGGGGACGGCTCATCGACAAGGTCGGCGCGCAGCCCGTCCTGATGGCGTGCTCGCTGGGCATCGGCGTCATCCCCGCGCTGTGGCTGCTGCCCGCCGAAGGGCGGCTGTGGCCGCTGCTCTTCGACGGAGTGCTCGCGGGCGCGCTGTGGGGAGGCCATGCCCTGGCCATCTTCGCGCTGCCGCTCACCGTCGCGCCGCGACAGGGTCGCCCGTTCTACCTGGCCGCGTTCTCCACCGCGGGAGGCCTGGCGTACGCCGCCGCCGCCGCGCTGGGAGGCACCCTCGCCGCCCTCATCCCCGAGCACTTCATCCTGGGCGGACAGAGCTGGGTGAACCTGCATGTCCTCTTCGTGCTGTCCTCCGTCGCGCGCCTGGGCGCGGGCCTGCTCGCCGCGAGGCTCCCGGAGCCCGGGGCCCACCCCACGACCTCGTTCTCCGCCCTGCTCCTGCGCCTGGGCCCACGCGCGTGGAGTTCGCGGGTGCTGCCCGAGCCGCTGAGCCCGCCGACGACGGACCACTCCGGCCGCCAGCGCGAGGCTCAGACGCGGTAGGCGCGCACTACCTCGGCCACGCGCTCGGAGAGCATCTTCAGCGACACCGCCGAGTCGTTCGTCGTGGAGATGCGCTTCACCGTGTCCCCCATCAGCGCGTTCAGCTCGTTGACGGCGGTGAAGATCTGCTCGATGCCCGTGGCCTGCTGACTCACCGTCCGCGCAATCTGCCGCGCGGAGGCGGTGCTGTCCTGGACGATGGTGGAGAGCTGGCGCAGCGTGTCTCCGGACGCGCGCGCCTGGGTCAGCCCCGCCTCCATCCGCTGGGTCCCCTCGGCGGTGATCTGCACCGTGCTGGAGATGGCCTCCGCGATGTCGGAGAGGATCTTCCGCACCTGGGTGGTGGCGCGGATGGACTGGTCCGCCAGGGCGCGAATCTCCCGCGCCACCACCGCGAAGCCCTTGCCGTGCTCCCCCGAGCGCGCCGCCTCGATGGCCGCGTTCACCGCCAAGAGGTGCGACTGGTCCGCCAGGTCCTTCACCGTCTCGGTGATGCCGCCAATCTGCTGCGTGCGCTCGCTCAGCGACATGATGCGCAGGGTGATCTGCTCCACCTGGGAGCGCAGGTCCACCATCCCGTCGATGCTCGCGGAGACGGCGTCCTCGCCCGTCTTGCCCAGCGCCTCCGCGCGCTCGGCGACCTCGATGACGGACTGCGCGGAGTTCGACGCCATGAGCGCCGTCTGGCGAATCTCCTGCGCCGTCACCTGCGTCTCCTGGAGCGCCGCGGCCTGCCGCGACACCATCTGGTTCTGCTCCGTCGCGGAGTCGTTCAGCCCCGTCACGGAGTCCGTCAGCAGCTCCGTGGAGGAATGCAGCTGGTGCAGCAGCTCCTTCAGCTTGCCCACCAGGAGCCCCATCGCCTGCGCCAGGTCCCCCACCTCGTCCTGCGTCGTGACATGCACGGGCTCGCGCAAGTCGCCGTGCTCCGCGATGCGCCGGACCACCCGGGTGAGCGCGGCCAGCGGCGCGACGATGCGCCGGCTCACCGCCCACGCCAGCGCCAACATCAGCACCAGCATCAACAGCAGGACCACGCGGTGGCTCAGCACCACGCCCTCGATGCGACCGCGCGCCTCCGTGCGGTTGAACCCGACGTGCACCGTCCCCAATCCACCGGGCACCGCCGCCGCCATGTTCAGGAGCTCCACGCCCTCCGCCATCACCGGGGTGCCCTCCTTCGTGAGGGTCAGCTCGCCCGCGTGAGCACGCAGCGTCTGCGCATGGGCCCCCGCGACGGCGACGAGCCGCCCCTGCTCATCCGCGAACCCCACATAGGCCAACGAGCCATCCTGGATCACGCTGTCCAGCGTCGACTGGATGAGCTGCTGCTCGCGATTGCGCAGCAGGTCCGCCATCGCGGAGGCGAGCGCCGTCGGAACCGCCGCGCTCATCGCTCGCCCCTGCTCCTCGAAGGCGTCGCGCATGCGCGGGATTGTGTACAGCACCGACAGCAGGGCAAAGGACAGCGCCACGAGCGCGGGCGCCACGGAGATCTTCAGGTGGAGGGAGTATCGCATCCAGGCTCGAGGGGGATTCAGGGCGAATGCGGCACCTGCATTCTGTGCAAGTGTCAGGCAATGACGCAACCCCACGGCGCGCGCTTGACTCCTTGCATGAATGCAAGGGTCCGTCCGCACCCCAATCCATGCTCATTCACAAAACGTAACGCCGTCTCGCTTTCACGGCGTCGCACGGCCGGATGAGAAAATTGCACCCTTCATGATGCGCGTGTCGTGGAGGGCCTCGCCGGACTCTTCGGGACGCATCCCTTGTCGCGGATGATGTCCATCAGCGACACCAGGCGTCGCCGCGTGTCGACGTGGAAGTAGATGGTCAGCTCCTCCAACTGGAAGCAGCCGGACTCCTCCGCCACCGCGCCCAGGGCCGCGACCTCCTCCAGTCGGGCCTGGATAGCGCGATAGCGCTCTCGCGAGAGCCGGGCGACCTGACTCCAGGCCGCCGCGGCGATCTCCACGGTGAAGGGTCGGTGGATGTTCCTCTGGGACTTCATGGTGACCGCCGCACAAAGCAGGCCATGTGCCACCCCGCCTTTGAAGAGTTTCGGACGCTTGGCGGCATGTCCGCTTGCGCCCCTGTAGAAATGTCAGCCGGCCCTCGGGTGCTTTTTCAGTGAACCCCTCCCGGTGAAGCGTCCACGCGAGGCTCCTCGCCCAGACACGCCAGGGCCGCCAGGAGCATGGACTCACAGCCGAAGCGGAGGCTGTCGAGCGAGGGGTCGAACAGCGGAGAGTGGTTCGACGGCAGGCTCTGGAGCTTCTCCGCGAAGGTCTTGCCTGGAGCCCGTTTCCACGCATCGTGGGACGTGCCTCCGAAGTACCAGTAGACCAGCGGGACCTCCGCGGGAGCGCCGTCCCCGGACGGACGACCGTCGAAGTAGGGAAAGTCCTCGCTGCCGCTGAGCATGCCCGTGTCGACGAGGTGGTCCTCGCCGAACCAGGCCGCGTGCGCGGAGCGGACCCGCGTGAAGTACGAATCGTCGTTCACCATCACTCGCGTGCGGCTCATCACTTCGATTTCGGGCGGCTTGGGCGAGCGTCCCGCCTCGCACTCGGCCTTCGCCATGCGCGTGATGGACTCCAGCACCTGCTTCTGGAGCGCATCCGTCGGCGTGCGCACCGTCAGCTCCAGCACGGCCTCGTCTGGGATGACATTGGAGCGGGAGCCCGCGTGAAGACTCCCCACGGATATCACCGCGCCGCCTCCGGCGAGGTCCAGCTCGCGCGAGACGATGGTCTGAAGCCGCGTCACCAGGTAGGCCGCGATGACCACGGGGTCCACCGCCAGGTGAGGCTCCGAGCCATGCCCGCCCTTGCCGAAGATGCGCACCCGCACGTTCGCCGCGGCCATCATGGACGCGCCCTTGTGGTGGCCGACGAAGCCCACCTGGAGCGGCCCCACGTGCTGCGCCAGCGCGACATCGGGCTTGCCGAAGCGCTCGTAGAGGTGGTCCCCCAGCATCGCCTTGGCGCCCTGGAGGGTCTCCTCCGCGGGCTGGGCCACCATCATCAGCGTCCCCCGCCAGTGGTGGCGCGCGGTGGCCAGCAGCTCCGCGACGCCCACCAGGCAGGTGACGTGGACGTCGTGTCCACAGGCGTGCATCACCGGCACGCTGCCCCCTCCCGCGTCCTTCGCCCGCGCGTGGCTGGCATCCGGCCGCCCCGTCTTCTCCTCCACCGGCAGCGCATCCATGTCCGCGCGCAACAACACCGTGGGCCCGGGGCCGTTGCGCAACACCCCGACGACACCGTGCCTCCCGACGCCCGAGGTGACTTCGTAGCCACACCGCTCCAACCAGCGCGCCACCTTCGCCGCCGTCTGTCCTTCCTGCATGGACAGCTCCGGGTGCGCGTGCAGGTCCCGATAGAACGCCTCCAACCGTGGAGCGAGCTGCTCATGCGCTGGCGTCAAGTGGGGACGCCACGCCTGTGCTGGCTCGGCTCTCTGCAAGGACTCCGTTACTTCCATTCCGCTTCCTCCCCATCGCAGCGGGAAACATGTCCCTTCCACGCGCGCGAAGAGCGGTTGTCACGTGCGCCAGTGACACCAATGTCCGTGGAACAACGGCCTTTTCACGGGATGGCGGGCCGCTGTCCTCGCTTCGACGCTCGGTCAGCGCACGGGGCAATGGTCAGGGGTGGCCAGCTTCCCCACGTTCGCCGAGATGAAGAAGACGCTCCTGAGCCTCGGCCTTGCGTTGTTCCTGGGAACCGGCCCCACCGCGTGGGCCAAAGACACGCGGGTGGACTGCGAAGCGGAGTGCGGCGCGAAGTCCCGCCGCATCAAGGAACACACCTTCCTGTTCCCCATGCTCCAGCAGAGCGCGTTCGTCACCACCTACTTCGGCATCCGTGAAGGTGTCGCGCGCTACGACGTCCCGGACGTCCCGGTGGGCAACCTCGAGCCCTTCGACGTCCACCTCACCGGTCTCCAGCAGACGCTGGACCTGAGCCTGGCGCTCACCGACTGGCTGGCCCTCGCGGGCTTCGGCCGGGCAACCATCATCACCGGCACCACCCCCAGCGGACTGTTGTCCTCGGGCGCGACGCTCGACCTCGTCGGACAGGTGGGCGGTGTCGTCCGGCTCCTGCACAGCGAGCACAGCGGCACGCAGGTCTCCGTGCGCGCCAACGTCGGCTATGATCGGGGCCGGCAGGTCACCCTGCTCCCCTTCGTCAACGCCATCCTCCAGACCCCGGCCATCACCCTGGAGGAGATCATCCAAGGCCAGGTCGGTCAGCTCCTCTTCGTCCCCAACCGGGAGACCACGCTCAACGGCGGCGTCTACGCGGCGCAGTCCTTCGGCCCCTTGTTCTCGCTCCAGGGCTCCGCCTCCGTGGAGTACGCCTGGCAGAACCGGCGCCCGTTCGACCTGGGCCTGGGGCACCGGTTCGACCAGAAGACCCACGCCTTCCGAGTCTTCCTCGCGCTGGCGGCGGCGTTGGACTTCAACGAGCGGTTCCACGTCCCGCTGGCGGTGCAGGGCGAGTTCGCCTTCCGCACCGGACGCGAGACGCGCGCCGTCCTGGATGACCGGACGTTGAGCGACAGCACGGTGGGCCTGGGCATCTACTACTCGGGCCGCTCCAACCTGCAGGTCGGCATCGGGGGGACGGTGACGCTCAACGGCGACCCGTACCCCGCGCAGGACTCCGATGGCACGCAGGAGTCAGGTGAGCCGACCCTGTCCTACGGCCAGCTCATCCTCCGCTACGTCTGGTGAGCACGCGGGCCGTCAGTGGCCCGCGCCGCTGGTCGCCTTCAGGCCGATGATGGACACCAGCAGCATCCCCAGGAAGAGCATGCGCAAGGGCGAGATGGCCTCGTTGAAGAGCACCACGCCCAGCACCGCCGCGCCCAGCGCGCCGATTCCGACCCACACGGCATAGGCCGTGCCGATGGGCAGCGTCTTCGCCGCGGTGCCCAGCAACACCATGCTGGTGACGATGGCCAGGCCCGTGAGGACGCTGGGCACCAGACGGGTGAAGCCCTCGGTGTACTTGAGCCCGATGGCCCAACCCACCTCGAGCAGACCCGCCACAATGAGAAGAATCCACGCCATGACGCACGACTCCTGGATGAGCGTCGTCTTGTCGAATCCGGGTACGGCGCGTCTCGTCCGGGTACGTCACACCCACACCGGGCGCGACGGACGGCGAGGTCTATAGCGCCTCGCACTTCTGGCTTCAACACTCTCCGCCGCGTTTGGATTCCGCGGCTCGCGCGACACCACCTCGTTCGCGTCAATGCAGGGCGGCGGGAGGCTCGGGAGGTGGTGGCGCGCGCGGGCCGCGGCGCTCGAATCGGGCCACCGCCGCCTCCACCGTGAGGTAGACGTTCTCCTCGCCCAGCCGCTCCGTCAGCCCCGTCCTGCGCAGCATGCCGCGCAGTGGCGCATTCGCGTCCGCGATGACCAGGACGATTCCGCGCTCCGACAGCTCGCGCCGCAGCTTCTCCAGGCCCTCCGCCGCGGTGACGTCCAGGTCGAACACGGCGCTCGCGTCCAGCACCACCTCGCGAGGTGTCGGCGTCGCCTCGGCCACCAGCGCGCGGACCTGCTCCCGGAGGTGGCGCGCGTTGGCGAAGAACATGGGCGCATCGAAGCGGTACACGAGCAGGCCCGGGAGGGTGCGCGTGTCCGCGTGCCGGCGCACGTCATGCCAGCCGGACACGTCCTCGCGCTGTCCCAGGACGGCGTCATGCGGATGGGCGGCGCGGCGGATGAGATCCCCCAGCGCCAGCGCCACGGCGATGAGGATGCCTTGGAGGATGCCCAACACCAGCACGCCCAGCGTCGTCACCACCGCCAGCACCGCCTCCACGCGCCGCACCCGCCACAGCGCGACGATGGAGCGCACGTCCATCAGATACACCGCCGCGACCATGACGATGGCGCCCAGGGTCACCAGCGGCAGGTTGCGCAGCAGCGGCGTGAGGAAGAGCGCGAACACGGCGACCAGCACCGCGGCGACGGCGCCCACGAGCTGGGACTTGCCCCCCATGGCGTCATTGACGGCCGTGCGCGAGTCGCTGCCCGTCACCGGGAAGCCCTGCGTGAAGGCGTTGGCCAGGTTGGCCGCGGCCTGCCCCAGCAGCTCCTGGTTGCTGTCCAGATGGTAGCGGTGCTTGTCCGCGTAGATGCGGCCCGCGAGCACGGAGCTGGCGTAGTTGACCAACGCCAGACTCAGTGCCGCGGGCAGCAGCGCGCGCACGTCGGCGAAGCCCACCGAGGGCAGCCCCAGCGACGGCGGCGCGGCGGCGACGGTGCCCACCACCTTGACGCCGCCGTGGTGGAGCTCGAACACCTGCGCCACCACGGTGGTCGCCACCACGAGGATGAGCGGGCCGGGCAGCTTCGGCAGGAAGTGCCGCAAGAGCACCAGCGCCAGGATGATGCCCAGCCCCAGCAGCAGCGTGGGCACATGGGTGTGGCCCAGGTTGCGGCCCACCTCCAGGACCTGCCCCGGGAAGTCCTCCTCCTTGCGCTCCAGGCCGAACATCCGCGCCAGCTGGCTGCCGATGATGATGAGCGCCGCGCCGTTGGTGTAGCCGATGAGGATGGGCTTGGAGAGGAAGTCCGCCAGCGCTCCGGTCTTGAACACGCCCGCCACCAGGCTGATGAGCCCCACCATCATCGCGAGCAGCGCCGCGAGCGAGGCATACCGCGCGGGCTCCACACCCGCGGCCACGCCTCCCAGCGCGCTCGCGGCGATGATGGCGGCGCCCGCCTCGGGGCCCACCATCAGGTGGCGTGACGGGCCGAACACCGCGTAGGCCACCATCCCCACCGCGCCCGCGTAGAGCCCCGCCACGGGCCGCACGCCCACGATCTGCGCGTAGGCCAGGCCCTGCGGCACGAGCATCGCGGCGATGGTCAGCGCGGAGAGCAGGTCGGGCCGCAGCCACGCCTTCGAATAGCCCCGGACCCAGCTCGCTCCGGGGACGAACCGCCGCACGCTCCGCCATCCCCTCGCCACCAGGCGCTTCATCGTCGCGCACCGCTCCGTTGGAAGTTGGAAGTGTGTCCCATCGACGATGGCGCGCCCGTGCGCGCGCGGCACGGTCCTCGAGGGAGGGGCGGACAGGCGTGACGCACGAGTGCTCACGGTCCAACGGCGATGCGGTCCTCGAGGGAGCGGCGAGCCACCGGCATCCCCGGCCCGGCCGCGCCACCGTCCCCAGCTTCACCGGGCCATGACAGGAGGAGGTCCCATGCCTCGTTTCTTCGCCATGCCCTGGATGATGACCGCGATGCTCGTCGCCACGCCGACGCTGGCGGGGCCGCTGCGGCAGGCAGCCGAGTCCACCTCCACCGAGGCCTTCGTCGACGACGAGCCGCCCATCGCGGGACGCGTCACCTTCAACCTGGGAGGCGGCTTGCTCGTCCCCATCGGCAAGACGGGCGACCGCTTCGACGCGGGCTGGGGCTTCCTGCTGGGCGCGGGCTACCACTTCACGGACCGGTTCGGCGCCTTCCTCGAGTACCAGTACAGCGACTTCGACCTGAAGGACCGCATCCTCCAGGACGAGAACGTCGCCGGTGACCACATCATGCAGTACGGCAACCTCAACTTCCTCTTCGGCCTGCTGCCGAAGGGACGCGTGGGCCTCTACCTCACGGGCGGGCCGGGCCTGTACTACCGCAAGGTGGAGATCACGGAGCTGGCGGGCGCGACGCTCGTGCCCGTCTGCGACCCGTGGTTGCTCATCTGCTACACCGACGTCGTTCCGGTGAGCAACGTCATCGGCTCGCGCAGCTCCACCGACTTCGGCCTGAACGGTGGCGTGGGCATCTCCTACCGCATCTACGCCAACATGCGCGTCTACCTGGAGGCCCGCTACCACTACATCTTCGGCCCCAAGTTCAACGCCATCGAAGGCACCCAGCGCGCCGATGGCCAGTACCTGCCCATCAACCTGGGGCTGCGCTTCTAGGGCGTGCCCGCGCCGGACAGGAGGACGCTCGCATGAGAAGCCAAGCGCGCCATGCCATCATTCTCGCGGGGGCCGCCGTCGTCGGCCTCGCGGTCATCGCCTTCGCCCAGGGGCAGCCCCCCGCCGCCGTGCAGCCGGAGCCGCACGGTGTCTTCGGCGCCCTCCTCAACTACCTGCACAAGCAGCCCTTCATCCTGCTGTTCCTCGTCGTGGCCGCGGGCTTCGCGCTGGGCGAGGTGAAGGTGAAGGGCGTGGGCATGGGCTCCACGGCGGCCACCCTCCTGCTGGCCCTGGTCGTCAGCTTCTGGGCCTTCCACTCCTACAAGATTCAATACGCCCTGCCGGAGTTCACCAGCACGGTGTTCTTCAACCTCTTCATCTTCGCCATCGGCATGAAGGTGGGGCCGCAGTTCCTCGGCGGTATCCACCGCGAGGGCAAGCACCTCATCCTCCTCGCGCTGCTGGTGCCGCTGCTGTCGTCCGCGCTGGTGTACGCGTCGCGCTTCGTCACGACGCTGGCGCCGGGACTCCTCGCGGGCATCCTCTCGGGCGCCAACACGGCCACGCCCGGCTTCGGCGCGGCGCAGGCGGCCCTCGCCAGCGGCGCCGCGAAGCTCTCACCCGAGCACGCGAAGCTGGCGACCGACAACCTCACCACGTCCTACGCGTTCCTCTACTGCATCAGCATGGTGGCCTTCACCGTGATGATGTCGTTCCTGCCCAGGATGTTCGGCCGCGACGCGGTGGCGGACGGCAAGGCGATGGAGAAGGAGCTCTCCGGCGAGGACTCCGCGCCGCTGCCCGGCACCGCCGACGCGTTCATCCGGGGCTACATGCCGTTGGACCTGCGCGTCTTCCGCGTGGAGAACCCGGCGCTGGAGGGCCGCACCGTCGCGGACCTGGACCACGCCCATCCCCGCGTCGCCGTCGAGCGCGTCTACCACGACGGCAAGGTCTACAACCCACCCCCGGACCTGGTGCTGCACCGAGGCGACGAGGTGGCGATGCTGGGCCCCGTGTCGCTGCTGCTCGCGGGAGGGCCGCACATCGGCCCGGAGGTGGATGACTCCAAGCTGCGCAACGTGAAGTTCGACACGGTGGAGTTCATCGTCCAGAACAAGGAGGTCGTCGGCAAGACGCTGGGCGAGCTCGCGCAGCACATGGGCCAGGGCATCTACCTCAACGCCATCTTCCGGGCCGGCGACCAGCTCCCCGTGAGCCGGGACCGGACGGTCAACAAGGGCGACGTGCTGCGCATCACCGGCAGTGCCCGGCGCGTGGCGGGGCTGAAGCAGGTGCTGGGTCCCGCCGTCAAACCGAGCCTCTCCACGGACATCATCACCTTGGGGCTCGGGCTCGCCGCGGGCGCGCTGCTGGGCGCCATCACCATCCCGCTCTTCGGCATCCAGTTCAGCCTGGGCTCCGCCGTCGGTCTGCTCGTCGTCAGCATCGGCCTGAGCATCCTGCGCACCCACAACCCGGCCTTCGGCGGTCCGTTCCCGGAGTCCGCGCGGCAGCTGCTCGAGGACCTGGGGCTCAATGTCTTCATCGCCATCCTCGGGTTGAACGCGGGCCCCGGCGTGCAGCACGCCATCGAGCAGGGCCTGTTGGGGCCCACGCTCATCATCGGCTCCATCGCGGCCTTCGTCCCGCCCCTCGTCGGCTGGGTCGTGGGTCAGTATGTCTTCAAGATGAACACCGCCGTGCTGATGGGCGCCATCGCGGGTGCCCGGTGCAACAGCGCGGGCATGCGCGCGGCGCAGGAGGCGTCGAAGAGCATCGTCCCGGCCATCGGCTATCCCGTGACGTTCGCCATCTCCAACCTGCTGCTCACCCTCATCTGCTACCTGTTCGCCCTGATGGGCTGAGCGAGGCCACCATGAGTGCTCCCCTCCCCTCCTGGAATGACGGCGCCGCGCGCCAGGCGTTGCTGGACTTCGTCGACGCCGTCACCACCGAAGGTGCTCCCACCTACGTTCCGCCGGAGGACCGCGTGGCGGTCTTCGACAACGACGGGACGCTCTGGTCCGAGCAGCCCATGTACGTCCAGGCCCTCTTCGCCGTGGACCGCGTGCGCGCGCTGGCCCCGTCCCACCCCGAGTGGCGCGGACGACAGCCCTTCAAGGCGCTCATCGAGGGAGACGAAGAAGCCCTCCGCACGCTCACCGAACACGACGCCGCCGCGCTCCTCGCGGCCACGCACGCGGGGATGACCACGGGCGAGTTCTCCCACACCGTCAAGGAGTGGCTCGCCAAGGCCAGACACCCGCGCTTCCAGCGCCCGTTCACCCACTGCGTCTACCAGCCGATGCTGGAGCTCCTGGACCACCTGCGGACGCGTGGGTTCGACCTGCACATCGTCTCGGGCGGGGGCATCGACTTCCTGCGGACCTTCTGCGAGGAGACCTACGGCATCCCCTCCTCGCATGTGATTGGCAGCAGCGGGAAGACCCGCATGGAGTGGCGCGAGGGGCAGCCCGTGCTCGTCAAGCTGCCCAGCCTCACCAGCCTCGATGACGGCGAGGGCAAGCCCATCAACATCCACCTGCACATCGGCAAGCGCCCGGTGCTCGCGTTCGGCAACTCGGACGGGGACCTCCAGATGTTGCAGTACACCGGCGTCCGGGACGGGCCTCGGCTGCGCCTGCTCCTGCACCACGACGACGACGCGCGCGAGTATGCCTATGACCGCGAGGCCAAGGCGGGCCGCCTGGACCACGCGCTCGAGGTCGCCGGCCAGGAGGGGTGGACGGTGGTGAGCATGCGCTCGGACTGGAGCCGCGTGTTCTCGTGAGCCGCGTCAGTGCTTCTTCCCGAGCGGGAACAGGAACGCGAGCTGGAAGCGCAGCTGCCAGTCCGCGGCGCCCGGCAGGTCGGGCCGGACGGCGTTGTAGTACGCGGACACGGAGCCGTTCAGCGCCTGCTTGTGGATGCTGAACACCTTGCCCGCGCCCAGGCCGAAGGGAATCGTCCACCGCTCGCCCTTCGGCCCCTCCCAGTTCGCGGTGAGGATGGGCGCCGACGTCACGTACCAGCCCTTCGGCAGGTTGTAGCTGACGAAGTACTGGAGCAGGAGCTGGTTGACGGTGGCCCGGTCATCGTCCCCGAAGACGGAGAACACGTTGTTGGCCAGCACGCCGATGGACCACGGTGAGGGCTGCACCAGCACCACCGCCGACGGCCCCACGCTCCACTTCCCCGTGCCCAGCGCGTCGTCCGTGGCCGTGGGCAGGAGGAACGCGGGGCCCACGCCCCAGATGACCGCGCCCGGCTTGGATGGCACCACGAAGAACGTGGCCGACGTGTCCCCCAGCCCGAACGTCCCCGTGCTGTCCTCGGACAGCCCCGGCTGCGCGACGATGGGGAGGATGACGCGGTTGATGAGATTGAAACGGTGCGTCAGCGGCAGCGGGACGACCGGCTGGATGTTGAGCGTGTTGCGCACCCGGTCCTTGGGTTTCACCCCCAGGTCCAGGTTGTCCTGGAGGGGCACGCTGATGAGCGCGGCCACCGGGTTCTGGACCTGCTTCGCCAGGTCCTGCTCCTGAGAGGACGCCTCGGGGGCCGGCGCGGCGGCGGGGTCCTCGGCGAAGGCGCCCCACGGCGTCGCCAGCAATCCCAGCAGGGCCCACGCACGCCCCACGCCCCCTCTTCGTGTCGCCATTCCCCGCTCCTGGCCCAGACCTGCTCGAGGGGATGTCCATCGACGCTCCGCCCGCCAAGAGGGCCTCCCCGCGGGGCACGCCTCGGTGCGCTGGCGTGTCTCAACAGTGCTACTCTTGAAAAACGGCATCAGTGAGAACTCATCAATCAAGCTGTATTGATGGGTTCGCGAGTTCACCGAGGGGGGACCCATGAGCAAGCGACGCTCGAGTCACAAGACCTCCAGCAAGCGGGAATCGGGCAAGGCCCTGTCCTCGGCCCAGGGGCTGCTGCATGCCGTTGGCGAGCAGGCCCCTCCGCCTCCGCCGCCCCGGTGGGTGAGGTATCTGGAGAAGCGGCTCACGACGGTGGTGGCGTTGCTGGTGGCCTTCCTGGCGCTCTCGCAGTTGCCCCAGGTCCACAACATCGTCCTCCAGTTGCCGAGCACGGCCTCCCTGCGCGGCGGCGGCTCCGCGCTCCTGGCCATCGCCTTCTCGGCGTACGTCATCCTGCTCGGCATCTTCTTCTTCATGAGCGCGCTGTGGGTCTTCGTGCCGAGAGAGGACGACGAGTACCCCGGGTGGATGAGACACCCCAATCGCGTCAGCCAAGGAGTGAAGGCCATCTGCAAGCGATTGGTCTCGCTCGCGCGCTTTCCCCTGGCGGAGGGCTCGGCCGGGCGGGTGTGGCTCCATGGCGCCATCATCGTGGCGGCGGTGACGCTGGGGGTCGTGGGCTGGCTGGGGTTGTTGCCCGCGCCGTGGAAGGCGAGAGACCCGGGCCCGAGCATCGTCGCGGGCCTGGCGCTGTCGGTGGGCCTGGTGGGGCTCTTCGGCCGGAGGTTCCTCGCGTGGAAGCCCTCGCTGGGCATCCAGGTGGAGGTCGTCACGCGCGGCCTGGTGATGACGCTGGGCTCGTACTTCCTCGCGGAGCTGCTGTGGGGGGTCTTCATCCCCAACGTCCCCGAGGCCAGCTTCCGGCTCTACACCATCTGGGCCATCTACCACCTGCTCTTCGTGATTCTGTGTGTGGCGCGGGCGCTGGACCTGGTGCCGAACGTCGTGCGGCGCACCGTGTTCGCCCTGGCGGCGTTGGCGTGCATGTTCCTCATCGGCGAGCAGCTCGCGCGCCAGGGCACGCTCACGGCGCTGGCGCGTGAGGAGCCCGTGGACGCCCAGACGGTCTTCACCGAGTGGATGGAGTCGGCGAACGCGCGGCTGGACCAGATGTGTGACGGGCCTGTCGTCTTCGTCTCCGCCGCGGGGGGCGGCTCGCGGGCGGCCATCTTCGCGATGCTGTCGCTGGAGAGCTTGAACCGCATGCGCGTCGACCCGCCGGACACGAGCACGCCTCGCTGCGTGGACCAGCGGCTCTCCGAGCACGTGCTCTTCATCAGCAGCGTCTCCGGGGGCAGCGTCGCCAGCGCGCACTTCTCCCACCGCCTGGCACAGGGGACCCTGGGGGTGCCCCTGGCGCCTGGGGTGCCGCTCAAGCATGCGCCGCGAGAGGAGCTGGAGGCGCACCTGATGGACGGGGCCTGTGGCTTGAAGGCGGACCGGCTCTGGCCCTTGAGCAGCGCGGCGCTGGACGACATGTTCGTGGACTTCAACGCGCCGCTCCTGCGCGGACTGGTGATGCCCGGCGTGAGCCGAGGCGAGGGCCTGGCCTCCTTCTGGTCCGACTACCTCACCTGGCCCGCCAGCTTCTCCGAGCGGGGCCGAGCGCCGCTGCTCCTCGTCAACACGGCGAGCGCGAGGACGGGGGCGCGCGTCGTCACGGGCAAGCCGCCCCTCCCCTCGCTGATGGTCAACGACGGGAAGCAGCCCTCGGCGCCCGCGCGCTCCACGAGTGAGCTGGTCGCCAGCGGAGACATCGCGCTCGCGGATGCGGTCCGGGCGTCCGCGAACTTCCCATGGATTGTCGACTTGCCCAGCGTGGTGGATGCGAAGGGCAACAAGGAGCCACTCATCGATGGCGGGGTGTTCGACAACACGGGGTTGGACACGTTCGTCTTGTTGTTGCGAGGGCTCACGGATTCAGAGCGCTGGAAGGCGAAGCCCGGGGCGCAGGCGGCCATCGACCAGTTCTTCGCGAAGCTGGAGCGGCGCGGGGTGTTGTTCGTGGAGATCGACTCGGGGGCGAAGCCACCGTCGCTCGACGAGAGCAGCAGCTCGGGAGGCGCTCTCTCCACGCCGCTGTCCGCGCTGTCTCGTGCGAGCCATGCGTTCGCGCGAGACATGGCGGAGTACCAGAAGGCGGAGATCGGCCGCCTCCTCGCGGGGAGGAAGGTCACCATGCTCCAGGCCAGCTACGACTATGGCGACGTGGAGCTCTCCGACGACGCGAGTCCGCAGCAGAGGGAGTGCTTCGCGGAGAACCAGGACGAGGTGATGACTGCGTGGGCGCTGGGACCCAAGGACAAGGGGCGGTTGTTGGGGCAGTTCCTCTGGCAGGAGGAGACCGTGGGCCAGCGCATCGCCAGCCACATCAAGAACCTCCGCGGCGCGGCGCTGACGGAGCAGAGCCTCCTCGCGCTGCTGGAGCGAGGACTGGGCTCGAGCCAGACGGAGCCCTTCATCGCGAAGCTGAGGGACCCGGCGACGCTGGAGCTGGCGAAGCGGGTGACCGGGCGGCTCGCGAGCGACCAGGTGGCCTTGCAGCAGCAGGCCACCTCACGCCTCTATGACCGCGACGCGCCGGCGGTGCAGGTGTTCCTCGACACGGAGATGCAGCGGCCCGAGCGGGAGGTCCAGCCCGACGTGGTCGAGAAGCTGGAGGATGGGAGCAAGGCCGCCTGGGTCTTCCTGGGTCAGTACCTGTCCGCCGGGAGCGCGTGGCGCACCTGCTACTTCTGCAAGCCGACGGACGCGCGGTGGTCCCAGCCTCCGCAGCAGTTCGTGGGGAGGACGATGGAGAGCACGGTCCCCGCGCTCTTGAGAGACGACCCGCCGACGGGCCAGCCCGCCACCGAGGGACGCACGTTGGGCGCCCTCAAGGTGGGCCAGAGTGTCACGGTGCTGGAGGTCCAGGACTGGAACAACCTGGGCTTCATCTGGGCGAAGGTGACGCTGGCTCCTCGGGAGAAGGCCAAGCACTAGGGAATGTCCCTCGAGAGGCAGGCCATGTCCTCGGCACGGAGGGATTCGCGGATGACACGGGCACACGTCGCGTCGAAGTCGCGCTGGCGCTCCCGGGAGTAGTCATGCCGCGCGGACTCGGCGCGCAGCGCGTCGTCGAGGGCACGAGCAGTCAGCACGGCGAACTCCGCGTCGCGTTCCTCGCAGGCGGCCATGGACAGCTGCGCGACGGCGATGGCCGCGTGGACCGCCCCGGGCACGAAGGGAACGTGGCAGTAGCCCTCCAGGCAATCCGCCACATAGGCGGAGTGGCTCGCCTGGGCGGCCAGCGCGCTCACCTCATCGTGCCCGCGCCCTGGCGTGTCTCGGACCCAAGCCTCCGTGGCCTCCAGCGCGAGCGGCACGCAGTCCTCCACCGGCTCGTACCCCGGCGCCTTCGTCAAGGCGTGCTCCGTCGCGAGGCGCACGCACGCGCAGAGCGCGCGCAGGAGGAGCCTTCGCTCCAGCCCCACCGCCGTGGCGAGGCGTATCAACCAGGCTCCCGACGGACTCCCGTGCCACGCCTCGGCCAGCGTCAGGCCCCGGCTCCACGCCAGCAATTCGTCCGAGGCATTGGCGCGTCGCAGGAGGGCCTCGAGTTCCATCGCGTCCACACACACCTCCCCCTGAGGCCCTCGCGCTGGGCAAACCACCAGGGCGGGCCTCAACTCAACACGGAGTCGCGGTGCCGCACAACGTCGGCTCATCGTGTGGAGCGAGCTGCCATGGGTGCCTGCTTGTCTCAGGTTCAAAGAATCAAGCAACTCCAGCTCTGGACGTCGCGATAACCCTGCTCAGAGGAAACAACATGACCCAGATCAAATCTCCCCAGGGCTTCATCTCGACGCTTCAGACCGCGCTGAAGTCCGCCAGCACGGGCGGCAAGGCCGTGGGCGTTCCGGCGCTGAAGAAGGCACTCCAGGGCACTGACGTGGGCGGGCTGAGCCCCCAGCAGAAGAACCTGGTGCGCGACGCCTTCGAGCAGGTGAAGTTGACCCCGAAGGCCCGCGAGCTCGCGGACCGCTTCGTGAGCGGCAAGGACATTGGCTTCAAGCCGCGCGAGAACGGCGGCATGGTCAAGGTCATGATGGATGACCCGACCCGCGGCTCGAAGATGCCGGACATCAAGCCTCCGCAAGACGGAACCGGCATCGTCAAGGTCATGATGGATGACCCGACCCGCGGCTCGAAGCTCCCGGAGCTCAAGCCCTTGCCGGACGGCGGCATGGTCAAGGTCATGATGGATGACCCGACCCGCGGCTCGAAGATGCCGGACATCAAGCCCCCTCAGGACGGAACCGGCATCGTCAAGGTCATGATGGATGACCCGACGCGCGGCTCGAAGCTCCCGGAGCTCAAGCCCTTGCAGGAAGGCGGCATCGTCAAGGTGATGATGGACGACCCGACGCGTGGCTCGAAGATGCCGGACATCAAGCCTCCTCAGGATGGAACGGGCATCCTCAAGGTCCGGATGGACAGCCCGGTCTGAAGTACGGGTGGGAGCAGCCTCGGTCCTCATGGCATCGCGTAAGAAGGTCGTGGTCATCGGCTCGCGTTCGGATGACGCCACCCGCTTCGTCGCGGAAGCAGTGGAGCGTCGCCGTGCGCGAGCCGTGCTCTTGGAGACGGACCGGGTGCCGGACTCAGCCGCCTTGAGTTGGGAGGACGGCGATGTGCACTGGGACGGTGAATGTCTCAGCGACTTGCGTTCGTTCTACATCAAGGTCGTGCGGCTCTCGCTCCCTGTCCCCGAAGCCGAGGCCCTGTCCGAGCGGAACTTCCCTCGGTGGCAGGAGCAATACCTGGCGGAGCGGGAGCGCCAGTCCTTCCTCCATTCCGTCCTGCGCGCGCTCCACCGGCGTGGAGGCTCGTTCGTCAATCCGCTGGAAGCCGTTGAGCTGCACTACCTGAAGCTCCATCAACTGGCCTTGCTGCGCCGTCACCGAATACCCGTTCCCAACACCCTGGCCACCACCTCGCCAGAGGCAGTGCGCGAGTTCGTCGCGCGACACCGCGCGGTCATCTACAAGCCGCTGGGAGGCGGTGCGCTGGTGCGCAAGGTGGAGGAGGCGGACCTCACCGAGGAGCGGCTCCAATTGCTCGCCAACTGTCCCGTGCTGTTCCAGGAGCAGATTGTGGGCGACGAGTACCGCGCCTACGTGCTCGACGGTGAGCCGGTGGCCGCCTTCCACATTCCCACCGACGGCGTGGTGGACGCGCGACAGAACCTGCATCGGACGAAGCCAGCCCGCCTGCCAAAGGACGCCTGGGCGCTGTGCATCAAGGGCGCGAAGGCACTGGGCATGGTCTTCACCGCCGTCGACCTGCGGCGCACGCGGGAAGGCGCCTTCGTCGCGCTTGAATTCAACCCGACCCCCGCCATTTCCTTCTTCGATGATCCGCACGATGGCAAAGTCATCAGCCGGCTCGCCAGCTACCTCGTCTCCAAGGCCTGAGCGCCCGAGCGGGTTCTTCATCTCGGACTTCGCCGACAGCTATTTCGGCCCTGTCTCCACGCGGGAGATCGAGAAGGACTTCCCCGCGTCCGCGGCGGACTGGACACGCCTCGCCTCCACATCCGACTCCTTGCGCACCGCCATCCGCCAGGAGTTCATCGAAGGCGGCCGGGTGCCCCATGTGTGCCTCCAGGAGGCCCTCCTTCCAGAGCGCGCCGAGGCGCTGCACCAGGCCCTGTGCAACGCACGCTTCGTGCGTCATCACCATGGCCCCTATGCGCTGCACGTCGCACCGCTGAATCAGCAGGTGCCGTCTGCCCTGACGGACTTCTGTGCCTGGCTTCAGAGCAAGGAGGGTGCGGACTTCCACGCGGCGCTGGTGGGCTGGCCCGAACCACTGGAGACACGACAGGTGCAGGTGTCCCGGATGGACGTGGGAGAGCACTTCCCCGAGCACCGGGACACGGACGAGGAAGGGCTCGCCGTCGTCTACAACTTCACACGGCCCTGGCAGCCTTCCTTCGGAGGTGTCCTCACCTTCAGGCATCCGGAAGCGGAGTCGGACCTGATGCGTGTCCCGCCTCTCTTCAACTCGGTGTTCATCTTCCGTCCGAGTGGCGCCCCTCACCGGGTGACGGAGTGGACATCGGCCGCCCAGGGCCACCACCGCTACTCCATCACCGCCTTCATTCTCGCGAAGCGTTGAAGGCTTGAGACCTCACCAAGGCGGGCTTGCATCCGGGCCCGCTGCGCTGACTGAGGATCTGAGACCTCGTCAAGCGCGGCTCCACTGATGCGTGCAGGCTCCATCGCGGCCTGGATGTCCGCGGAGACAACAAGCACACCAGACCATCCCCAGGGGCGGAAGACCTTGGCGTCTCCCACCTTCATCGGGTCAATCGGCATTCCATTTCTGTCCAGCACGCCCCCCTGCGCCTCCCTCCGAAGGAAGGCAGCCGGAGCGCAGGCTGGCACCGATGCCTGACACGCCTGCGAAGAATCGACAGGCTCGCGGAATCTTACAGCGTCACGCAGACAGCTCCCGCCCCACCCTGCCCAGACTCGGGCGTGTCTCCATCCAACCCCCAAGGGAACTTATCCCATTTGCTACCCATGAGGGAGTCTTCTGTTGGACATCATTCCAACCATCGACTTCCGACATTCAACCAGAGTCCTTGAACCTCTGATATTCATGTCCACCACGAAGGTCGTATGCTCCCATCCACTCCCACTCCAAATCCGGGGACGTCCCATGAATGAAGAACTGGCCATCACCATCGGTTCGAGAGCACGAGCGGCGCGCGAGAAGCTCGGGCTGACACGCGCGGAGGTGGCCGAGCGCGTGGGGCTCGATGAACCCGTGTACGGCCGTCTGGAGCGAGGCAAGATGCTGCCCAAGGCCGTCATCCTCCATCGCCTCAGCGAGGCGCTGGGACTCTCCCCACAGGACTTGATGGGCCTGGCGCCCGGCGAGAGCGTCGACACCTTCCTCCACTGAACCGAGGGTCGTGATTCGCGCTCAGGCAGAGGGGCAAGCAGGTCCGGGCGGAGCGGGAAGAGGGAGCAGGGGCACCTCTCGTTCGGCTCTGTGTGCGCAGAAAACCTGAGAGCAAGAAGGCCCTGCCCGAGGGCAAAGGTAGGCAGTGGTTGAAGAGAAAGCAGAGGCAAGCGCTGCTTCGGTGGGCAGCCAGGAGTGGCTGCCCGCTCAATGACCTCGATCAGGGCTGCTTGTGGCGTGGAACGGCGTCCACGTCGCCATCTTCTATGCGTGGCTGTCCGTGGCGAACCACTGGGAGTGGAGACACACGTGGTACGTCGCCGCGTCCCTGCTGATGGTCGGCGTCGTCGTGCGGTGGGGCATGCCGTCGCGAATGCCCGGGGCCGAGTCGGCGGTGCCGAGCCAGCCAGCCAAACCGCTTGCGCCTCAGTCGTCGCGCTCCGCTGGAACGTGAGGCACCGAATCGCATCCCACCGTCGTCCGATGACCTGAAAGCTCAATCCCTCACGCGGGCACGCCGCCGTGAGGGGGAAGCCTCTTCGAGCCCTCGTGCTCTCCCTGTCGCTTCACCCACATCCGATAGGGCGTGAGCGCGAGCAGGCGGATGACGACGAAAGCACCGACGATGCCCGCGACCTCCAGGGCCCGGTAGTTCGGGTAGCTCTGGATGATGATGGTCATCGACAACACCGGATGCGCGAACGCCGCGGCCAGGGCCACCGCCTTGCGGTCCTCCATCCTGGGCCCGCCCGCCCAGTGCCCCAGCAGCGCGGACACCGTGACGAGCATCACCAGCGCCACCACCGCGAGCCACGCGACGTGGATGAGCTTCGGCCCCACGATGAAGAGCAGTCCCACGGACACCGCGATGAGCAGCACGGTGAACACGCGGCTGCACCACGGCGCCACCGCCCGCGCCACGCGCGGCAGGTAGTGCCGCACGGCAATCCCCACCGCGAGCGGCGGAAGGATCTTCACCGCCAGCAGTCGGAACACCAGGTCCGGGCTGGCCTCGAACTCCACCCCCAGCAGCCGGTCCAACACCCCCACCCACGCGGGCACGGTGACGAGCGCGCACACGCTGAGCAGCAAGAGCAGGTTGATGGAGGTGGTGGGATTCGCCCCCAAGGACTTCGCCTGGTTCACCTGCAACGGCGCCCCAGGACACACGGCCATGAGCAGGATCGCGCTCGCCAGCACCGTTGGCAGTCGGAACGCGTAGACCACCCCCAGCGCCACCAGCGGAACGAACAGCAGCACCACCACCAGGGCGCGCACGTAGAGCGCGGGGCGCTCGAGGACGTGGCGAATCTCACCGGGCTCGCGGGCCAGTCCTTCGCTGAACATGAACAGGGTGACGATGTTGCTCAGCACGAAGGCAATCACGGACCTGAGCATGCTCGCTCCCCCCGGGCGCCACCCGAGCGGGCTCCCATGACCAACGTCCTCACCCGCGCCCCTTACGAGGAGCCCCGGGCATCCGGCCACGCGAGCGCCCGGGCCATCAGCTCACGCTCTGGCGAAGCTGGTTCACCACCGCCAGGAACTGCCGGTCCAACACCAACAGGATGACGAGCGGCGACAGGCCCGACAGCCCCACCGCGATGACCGAGCGCTTGTCCCATGGGAACAGCTTCATCTTGCGCGCCAGGATGAACGACGAGCCCAGGTCCGCCAGGGACGAGAACTCCGGCGCCCCCAGGAGCTTCTCGTCCCGAGGCTCCTGGGCATGGAACCACTTGTCCTCGAACCGCCGCGAGTGGTGCGCGGCCACCGCGGAGAACCACGCGTCCGCCCGGCGCTTGGAGCGGACCATCTGGTGGCAGAAGAACGTCAGCGGCGCGAAGACCGCCACACAGGCCAGCACGGCGAAGAGGACCTGCGGCATCACATACGTGATGGGCGTCTCGGTGATGGCCGCGGCGTTCGTGCGGAACGAGTACGCCGCGACGGGGACCGCCGCCGCGAACACCAGGGGCGAGAAACAGGCCTGGTGGATGGACAGGAACCCGAGCCCGCCGGCCTGGTCCGGATGGGTGGGCACCAGCCGCAGCGGGAGCCGGGACGCGCGCCAGAGGAAGACGGACCACACGGCGCCTCGCCACAGCCAGCGGAGCATGAGGAAGCGCTCCAGGGGCTGGCTCACGCACAGGTACCAGCCGCCCGCCAGCGAGGGCCGCTGCGACGCGCCCCCTTCGACCATCCAGGACCTGGAGGCATCCATCGTCGTCAGCACCGCGAACGCGATGGTGAGGCCCAGCAAGGCCAGCTCGACGGACGGAGCATCGCGCCACCGCGCCATCCTCGCGACGGAGACCTCATAGGCCCGGCGGTCCTTGTCCTCCACCAGGTCCGCGCGGAGGAACTCGCGCGCCGCTTCACCGACGCGCGCGTCGATGTAGGGCTCCGCGACCACCATCACCGGCAGGGACAGGAGGAGCTCCGCGTGGACCTGGAACTCGGAGAACAGCCGCTGCACGGCGCCCTCCCCCTGGAGCAGCGAGAACAGCACCAGGGGGAGCCAGCTCACCAGCACCAGCAGGAGGGCGGCCCGGCCCGTCATGAAGCGCGGGGGCCTGACGAGTCGAAGCCCGCGCTCCAGGTCGTAGAAGGGGCCGCCCCGGACCAGCGAGAACTCGGGGAGTGTCCGGGAATCAGCCATGGAGGGTCCCGGGCCGCGCGAGCCCTCAATACTCCTGGAACATCCGCTGGATGCGCGCGGGGTCCTTCGTCTCCTGCAGCGCCAGCTGCAACAGCACGCGAGACTTCGCGGGGTTCAACTCACCCGAGGCCACGAAGCCCTTCTCGTCGTCGTTGATCTCGTTGTTGCGCAGGACCAGGCCGCTGGGAAGCCGCGTGCTGCGGACCACCACCACGCCCTTCTTCGCGTGCTTCGTCAGCGCGTCCAACGCCGGCTGGGTCATGTTCCCATCGCCCACGCCCGCGATGACCAGCCCCTTGGCGCCGTTCTTCACCGCGGCGTCGATGAGGTCCGGGCTCATGTTCGCGTGGGCGTAGAGGATGTCCACGCGCGGGAGCGAGTCCTTGCCCACGACGGAGAACTCGGAGTCCACCGTGTGGCGCTTGTCCATCTTCTCGAACCAGCTGATCTTCCCCGTGTTGACCACGCCGGACGGGCCGCGGTTGAGGCTGCGGAAGGTCTCCACGTTGGTGGTGTTCGTCTTCGTGACGTTGCGGGCCGCGTGGATTTCATCGTTGATGACCACCAGCACGCCGCGCCCCTTCGCCTCGGGCGAGGCCGCGACGGCCACCGCGTCGTAGAGGTTCCCCGGCCCGTCCGCGCTGATGGCGGTGGCGGGCCGCATGGAGCCCACGAGCACGACGGGCTTGTTGCTCTTCACCACCAGGTCCAGGAAGTACGACGTCTCCTCCAGCGTGTCGGTGCCGTGGGTGATGACCACGGCGTCCACCTCGGGCGAGGCCAGGAGCTCATTGGTCCGCTTCGCCAACTTCAGCCAGACCGCGTCGTTCATGTCCTGGCTGCCGATGTTGACCACCTGCTCGCCGGACAGCTTCGCCAGCTTGTCCACGTTGGGGACGCTCTTGATGAGGTCCTCGACCTTGAAGGTCCCGGCCTTGTAGCCGTACCCCTGGGGATTCCCCTGGGCACCGGCGATGGTGCCTCCCGTGGCGAGGATTCGCACGGACGCCTTGGGCGCCTCCGCCGCCTTCGCCTTCTCCTTCGCGGGCGCCGCCTGCCCCGTCGCGGGCGGCGACTGGGCGTCTTGCTGGGCGGCGATTCCCGCCCCCGTCATCAGGAGCCCCAGGGCACATACCGCTCCCCACACACTGTTCTTCGAGCCGTTCATGGTCGACCTCCCTACGAATCCAGGTCGTGCTGCTGCCACTCCCGGATGGCGCGAATGACGATGTCCTTGAGGCTCTGGCCGATGCGCGGATAGGCGTCATCGTCCAGGTTCGCCAGGGACACACGGGCGGACCACTCGGGGCCCTCGAAGCCGCTGCCATTGAGGAGCACCACGCCGTGCCGCCGCGCCAGGGACAGCACGATGTCGAGCGGGTCATGCCGGGCCCGTTCATACTCGACGAACTCCGCGCCGATGTGCTTCCGCGCCCACGCCTCCAGGTCCAGTGTCTGGTAGTACGCGGTTCGCAGCGGATCCTCGGGCAGGTCGATGCCCATGCCCTCGTACAGCGAGGCCAGCCGCTCGCGGCAGATGCGCCGGCAGCGCTTCTTGTAGGCGTCGTCCTTGTCCAGGAGCGAGAACATCGAGAAGAGCGTCATCTGGAGCTGCTGGGGCAGCGACAGGCCCGCGGTGTGGTTGAGCGCGACGGCGCGGCTGTCCGCCACCATCCGGTCGATGAACTTCAGCTGCTCCGGCTTCAGCGAGATGGAGCCATAGCGCTCGTCCAGCAGCTCGCGCTGCGACGCCGGAAGCCGCGCCAGCATCGTGTCCAGGATGTTGTCCTCGTGCAGCGCGACCACGCCCAGCCGCCAGCCGGTGCAGCCGAAGTGCTTCGAGTAGGAGTAGACCAGGAGCGTGTTGTGCGGCAGCTCCGCCGCCAGCGAGCGGAAGCCCTCCACGAAGGTGCCGTACACATCGTCGGTGAGCAGCAGCAGGTCCGGCCGCTTCTTCTGGACGATGCTCACCAGCAGGTCCAGCGACTCGCGCCGCATCGCCGTCGCACCCGGGTTGCCGGGGTGCACGACGAAGAACGCCTTGATGCGCGGGTCCTCCAGCTTGCGCAGCTCCGACTCCGGATACTGCCAGGTGTGTCGGCCCTCCGCGGTCATCTCGCTCTGGCGGATGTCCACCGTGCGCAGGTCGAACTCCTCCAGCCGGGGAATCTCCAGGTAGGGCGTGAAGATGGGCGTGCCCAGCGCGATGGTGTCGCCCTTCTTGAGCACGCCATTCACCATCAGCGAGCGGAAGATGTACGCCATCGCGGCGGTGCCGCCCTCGACGGCGAACAGGTCGAACCGGCCCGGAGGCGGACGGCCGTCGCACATCTCTCGAGCCAGGTAGGTCTGCACGATGCGCTCGGCGTGGACGAGCATCCGGTCCGGCACCGGGTAGTTGTCGCCGATGGCCGCGTCGGTGAGCTCCCAGACGAAGGCATCCGCGTCGAACCCCAGCTCGCGGACGCCGTACTCCACCGAGTCGCGCAGCAGTCGGACGGCGGGGCTGTCGTCACACGTCTCCAGGAAGTCGCGCAGCCGCTGGGCGATGTCCGGTGAGCGAGGCATGCCCGCCAGGCCCACCTCCGGCTCGTTCCACGTGCGGCGGCACTCGCGCAGGGCGAACTGGCCCAGGAGGAAGAACGCCTCGCGCGGCGTGGTGGCAATCCAGTTGGGGTTGCCGCGCCCCGCGTTGAGCATCACCGCCGCGCGTGTCTTCGCGGACTCATCCGCCAGCTCGATGAGCGTGTCCTTGAGCTCGAACGGGCTGAGCTTGTGGAGCTCGCGCGTGGAGGCGACATCCTCATCGCTCCGGGTGCCCGTGTCCGCCTCGGTCGTCGTCTCCGTGCTCATGTCTGTCGCGCTCCTCCGGCCTTCTGGAAACAGTCGGCTCGGGTTCCCGCCTTGTTGGCGAACAGACGTTGTTCACGCGTGGACGGGCCGCCAACACACGCGGAGGCCCCGGGCCGGGCGCTCGCAAGTCCGGGTGCCCGCATGCCGCCCGCCCCACCCGCGAGGCCCGGTTGTCGCCACCGTCGCGGCCCCCCAGCTTGCCGCCGAGGGCGGTGCCTTTCTGGCGTCCCCGGGCCAAGACGAGCGAGGCGTCGGATGACCATGGATATCGTCGAAGCAGACGCGGCGCGGGACACCCGGTATCGACGTGACGAAGGCCCGCCCCGGCCAGGCATGGAGTGGATTCCCGGCGGCACGTACTGGATGGGCTCGGACACGCACTATCCCGAGGAGCGGCCCACGCACCAGGTGACGGTGACTGGCTTCTGGATGGACCGCTGCACCGTCACCAACGCGGACTTCGCGCGCTTCGTCCAGACCACCGGCTACGTCACTGTCGCGGAGCGGCCGCTCGACGCGAAGGACTTTCCTGGAGCGAAGCCGGAGCTGCTCGTCCCCGGCTCGCTGGTGTTCCACAAGACACCGGAGCGCGTCGACCTCAAGGACCTGTCCCAGTGGTGGACCTATACGCCGGGGGCTTGCTGGCACCGCCCCCAGGGCCACGGCAGCACGTGGAAGGGACAGGAGGACCATCCCGTCGTCCACGTCGCCTTCGAGGACGCGCGGGCCTACGCCACCTGGGCCGGCAAGGACCTCCCCTCCGAGGCCGAGTGGGAGCGCGCCGCTCGCGCGGGCCTGGACCGCAAGGTCTACGTCTGGGGTGATGAGTTCTCTCCGGGAAACCAGCAGATGGCGAACATCTGGCAAGGAGAGTTCCCCTGGCAGAACTTGATGACGGATGGTTACGAGGGAACCTCGCCAGTCGGCACTTATCCGCCCAACGCGTATGGCCTGTTCGACATGGCGGGCAACGTCTGGGAGTGGACCACGGACTGGTTCCAGGAACGGCACCAGGGCAACGGCGGGAAGGCGTGCTGCATCCCTGTCAATCCTCGTGGGCCCCCGTCATCCCAGAAGAGCTTCGACCCCTGCACGCCGGAGGTGCTGATTCCCCGTCGTGTCGTGAAGGGGGGCAGCCACCTCTGCGCCTCCAACTACTGCCTGCGCTACCGCCCCGCGGCACGTTCTCCCCAAGCCGAGGACAGCGGAACCACGCACATCGGGTTCCGGTGCATCGCCCGTGTTCCAGAGGGGTGACGCGGCCTCGTCAACCGCCGAGCCCCCCTGGCTGTTAACACGCAATACCTGCTATTTTCCGCTCCCTCTGTTAACCAGTGCTATCAGCAGGCCCTGTTTCACGCACCATCTCCTGAAACATCGACTGGGCCAGGGGCATCACGATTGAAGCTCGACGCGACACGTACGCTGTTGGTGACCCGGTCCGACTTGCGCCGCATCGTCGAGGAGGTGGGCACGGACACCCTCATGGACGAGCTCATCCGCGACCTGACGGACGCGCTGCGGACGTTCGACGGAGACCTCACGGAGGTGCGCAAGCGGGACGGCTTCCTGCTGGAGCACCCGCGCCAGACGGGGTGCCTGGAGTGGATGCCGGTGATGCGGCGGGGGGACTCGGTGACGGTGAAGATGGTGGGCTACAGCCCGCTCAACCCCGAGGAGCAGGGGCTGCCCACCATCATCGCGACGAACAGCCTCTATGACGTGAAGACGGGGCACCTGCTCGCGCTGATGGACGGGGTGTTCGCGACGGCGTTGCGCACGGGCGCGGCCTCGGCGGTCGCCACGCGCTGCCTGGCCTCGCCCGACAGCCGCGTGCTGGGGCTCGTGGGCTGTGGCGCGCAGGCGGTGACGCAGCTTCACGCCATCAGCCGCGTCTTCCCGCTCACGGAGGTGCTGGCCTTCGACACGAGCGCGGAGGCGCAGCAGTCGCTGGCGCGGCGCACGCGCTTCCTGGGGCTGGAGGTGAAGGCCGTGTCGCTCGCGGAGGTGGAGGCGCGCTCGGACATCCTCTGCACGGCGACATCGGTCGTCGTGGGCGGAGGCCCGGTCATTTCAGGGGAGATACTCAAGCCGCATGTCCACATCAACGCGGTGGGCTCGGACCTGCCCAGCAAGACGGAGCTGCCCAAGGCGGTGCTGGAGCGCAGCCTCGTGTGCCCGGACTTCCTGGCGCAGGCGATGGTGGAGGGCGAGTGCCAGCAGTTGCGCCCGGACCAGGTGGGCCCGGACCTCGTCACGCTGGTGAAGAACCCGGACGTGTATGAGCCGTGGCGTCAGCGAATGACGGTGTTCGACTCCACGGGGTACGCGCTGGAGGATCAGGTCGTCACCGCGCTGCTACTGCGGCACGCGGAGCGGCTGGGACTGGGCACCTCCGTGGGCCTGGAGACGGTCGGCGGCGACGCGTTGGATCCCTACTCCGTGCTGCGCGAGCCGGAGCCGTCGGTGGTGCGGGACCTTCGCCGCGCCACCGGGAGCTGAGGCTGAAGAGGCCGACCAGCACGTTCGCCGCGACTCCACACGTCGATGACGACAGCCAGGTAGTGAAAGCCCGCCCACGTCGGGATGTAGGTGATGTCGGCGACCCATGACTCGTTGGGCCCTCGAGCCTCGAATCGGCGCTCCACCAGGTCCGCAGCAGGTTGTGCCGTGTCATCTCGCTTCGTCGGCACGCAGTGTCCCCTCCGACAGACTCCCGCCAACCGGGCCTCTCTCATCAGTCTGGCGACGCGCCGCCGTCCCACCTGGAGGCCGTGCGTGTCGACCAACTCCGCACGGACGCGGGGTGCGCCATAGGTGCCGTCCGACATCTGGTGGATGGCGTGGATGCGCACGGAGAGGTGGGCATCCTCCTCGGCCCGCTTCGAGGCGGGCCTTGCCTTCCAGGCGTAGTAGCCGGCCTCGGTGACGCCCAGCGCCCGGCACATCGTCGACACTGCATGCTCAGCCTGGTTCTCGCTCACGAATCGGAACGCTTCTTGGGCGTCCCGACGCCTTCCTGTGCGAACCAGGCCGCGGCTTTTGAGAGGATGTCTCGCTCCTCGCGCAGCACCTTCACCTCGCGCCGCAAGCGGGCCAGTTCCTGCTTCTCGTCCGACGTCAGCCCATCCTGTCGCGTACCCTCGTCCAGTTCGCTCTGGCGTACCCAGTTGCGCACCGTCGTGTCAGTGACGTGGAACTCCTCGGCCAGGCTGCTCGTCCGTCCTGCCTTTGCCAGCTCGACGATTCGCGCTCGGAACTCCGGCGGGTATGGGGGCTTCGGTTTCGGCATCGTTGGGTCCTTCTCCCACAGTTGAACGGACTCAACGAACCCGACGCAACTCCATACATCGAGGTCGCTATGGGGCTGGTTGACGAGACGTCCGACGACACGTGACAAGGCCGCGCTCCGGTCGGCATCGGACACGACGCCCCGGCACTGGATGACGAGCCGGGGCGCAGCTCGACTGAGGGATGGGTTTACCGCCCCCAATCACACTAGGGGTAATTCCAGGGGTTGGCAGGTTGGTCGGCGATTGCGACCCAGAATCGCTCCCCAATAGGCAGCGTGCCAAGCGCCCAGAACGACCAACCGCCACCGTCATGGAATGTCGCGATTGTCCATCCGAATCCAAACGAATTCACGCATATTTGATCTGCGACGGCCCGTGTGAAGAGTTGATTGCCGTGAATGGGGACTGTTGTTTTGACGGTTCCACCCGACCACCCATTGTAGGGATTAGGCGCCGGGACATTTGGCGGCCGATTCTGACCTTGGCGGAGGATGCACAGGACTCTTCGATACTCAGATGGGTGAGTGTCTCCTTCGTATGGATTTGTGAATGAGTCCGAGCCAACGTGGACGATGTTTCCGGCGCGTTGCTCCCGAACTGTCCAGGTCATGCCCTTGTGTATTTCTGTGACCTCGCCGTGGAGCATGAGGAAGGAGAGGTCGTTGATATTCCATTGTTGGTGGATGGAGCCCGCGCAGGTGTATAGATATGTTATGACTCCGGTTGCCGGCCATGGCAGTCGCCGTGTGTCTATGCATTCTCTCGTGTCTGCGTTTTGAATCTGAATGCCGCGCTGCCCGGCGGGGGGCTGACTTGGCTCGCTGGCCATGACGTCCCATTGTTGCCTAATGCCTCCATTGCAGGCATTTACAAAGGTTTCTCCGTCGAAAGGTCCCCGTTCCAGGCATCCGCTAGGGAGCAGCTTCCATCGAATGAATTTCCGGTAGGCCGGTCCGGCCGGTACCGGCACGAATTCCCAATTCTCGGGATCGACAGTGCAGTTGCGCGTGACGATCTCCCGAGCTCCAGAAACCATGCACCTGCCGTAAAATGCGTTGGTTAGGAGAGTAGGCGGGCCCGGGTTGTCTGCATGGGCAGGCAACGGCAGCGCCCATGTTAGTAGTATGGCGAACGTGCTGACTGTTGCTAGCCAATTGATACGGTGGATCAAGTGCGGTCTCCTTGATGGCGCAAGAGTTCGGGGGCGTCGACAGAGTCTGTGTTATCGTATTTGCGATGTGCTGCTTTGCGTGTTAGTGGTGGCTGAGGGGTTCGCAATGGCAAGATGCTGCGATGGTCGGAACGAATGGCGTCTCGAATTCTGGGGCTTGCTAGGTGCTCGCACGCTGGATACATAGCCTCGGCTCATCCGATGGGGGAGCGATGAACATGCTTCTGGTGGTGCTGCTGGCCGCGCTGCCTCAGGAGGGGGGGGCAGCCGGGGACGGAGTCCCGGGGCGTGCCGAGGTACAGGTTCGTGTCCGGGACGTTCACCCGGAGAGGTTCTGGCAATTGCTGGAGCCTGCGCCCCAGCCTCTCATGACTGGCTGGGGCGCAGGGCTGGATCGACTGGTCGCCTCTCACATGCAGGTCAGTTCCATGGGTTGGCGGGCTGGTCGTTGATTGCCACCCAGAACCGCTCGCCCTCTGGCAAGGTGCCGTAAGCCCAGAGTGAGTAGGCTCCGCCATCACGCCATTCAGCCATCCGCCACGCCGCGCCGAACGCCGACGAACAGAAGCTGTCGGCAATGGCTCTACTTTTCAGTTCGTTACCCCGAATGGGAAGTGTGATGTTGACGTATCCCCCTGACCATCCGTGGCCATCAGGAGTTCCCGGAGGGACTTCTGGCGGTGCCGGATGCTGAAAGCCCCGGTTGATGCAAAGGATTGGGTGGTACTCTCTTGCTCGCGTGTCGCCCTGGAATTGGTTCGTGCCCGTGTCCATGCCGACGTGGACAGTAGAATCGAGGTTGCGGAGCGTTCTCCACGTCATGCCCATGTGGAGTTCAGGAGGAGCTGGGAACACGAGATGCGCGAATGCTGCGGAGCTTATGTTCCACTGCTGCTGATATGAATTCCCGCATTGCCAGAGTCTGACCTTGCCAGACTTGTAGTTGTCAATGCATGCGGTCTGGTTTCGGACGCTGCGGAATCGGACTCCTTTGACGCCGACGCCAGGATACCGAGGCTCGTTGGGTTGAACTATCCATTGCTGCCAAGCACTTCCGTTGCACTTACGCAAGAGAACCGATGTTTCACCCGCCTCGACGCACGCGTCCCCGTGCCTGATGAACTTGCGGTCTGCTGTTTCTCCAGGTACTGGGTCGAGCATCCACTCCCAAATGCCAGCAAAGCCACAGTTGAAGGTCTGGACGTGTTCGAGCGAATCGTTGGTCAGACAGCCTCTATGAAACTCGCCATAGATTATCGCAAAGGGCGGCTGCCAAATCTGAGCTTCAGCGGGTGCGGGCACGGTCATGGCTAGCAATACGGCAGCAGCCCACAGAGCAGCGCGTCGGTTGATTCGACTCCTCATGTACACCTCTCCGAGTGAAGCCTGAATAGTCAGGAGAAGCAGAATATGTTGCCGTGTGCGGGCGCGTCCATCCCAGGAATAGGGGGGAGCGTAGCCCTTGGGGCATCTGCGGAAGCTGTGTTGGAATAGGCGGTTGGTCGTCAGAGAAGCGAAGGGGGCGGCCGAGTCTCCCACCACCTGGACCGCGAGCCTGTCGATTCGAGGAGCTCGCGAGCGTTCCCCGCCACTGGAAGCATGGGCCCAGCTCATTCACTCGGCGAGGGGAACGATGACGAGGGTGCTGGTGGTGCTGATGGCCGCGTTGACGCTTCAGGGGGGCGAGTCAGCGACGGAGGTCGGGGACTCGTGCGAGGAGCGCGGCGTCGGCACCCTGATGTGTGGCGTCGGGGCGGTGCTCGTGTGCACCGGCGCGTCCGGGAGTCCGGCGTGGGAGCTCCTCGAGGACTGCGCCACGGGCAGCACCTGTGACTCGGACTCCTTCTCCTGCGTGGAGACGTCCGGTGGTGGCGGCGGCTCCTGTTGCCGGCACTGTGGGCCCAGGAGCAAGCCGTGTGGCGATGCGTGCATTCCCCGGGACAACACCTGCCACAAGGGCCCGGGGTGTGCGTGTTGAGGGGGCGACCAGCTAGGCGAGGGCACTCAGCGACGTGCTCTCGCCCCGGGATGTCACGAGACTTTCAGATTCAGGCCGTATGGCATCATCGCATTCTTCCAACCATCAGGGTCGACGACGATGTCGCCGTCTCGGACGAGAGTTGAGGAGTCGGAGCCATCAAACAGTACGGCATCGTCGACACCGAGCTTGTCGAGGGCATCGCGGATCTCGGAGAGGCTTTTCCCCCTTTCGCTGTCCCCCTGGACTATGGCGTAAGTCACTCCAGTGTCGCGGTCATGCGCAAGAATCGTCTTGCCGGTCGACTTAGGACGCTTGTCGAGGTCCTCAAAATCCTTGTCGGCTAGCAGCCCGTTCTTGTTGTCGGCACCGTAGCGTTTCTTGTCGATGATAAGAGGAACGCCTCCTCCGAAAGCCAGTTTGGCGTCGGCAGGTGGGTCTCCTTCGCCGAACTTGATGCCCGCAGAAGTCCACGCAGCGAAGAACTTGTCTGGCTGGTCGTTTCCGGCAATCAGCTTGCCGTTCTGGACAACATGGCCCTTTGGGCCGATGCCTGGATCGAAGAAGCTCATGTTGATGATGGTGTCGTTTCCAGGTTCCTTGCCTCGCTCTTGGGCCTCCGCCGTAAAGCTCTCAATGGGACTCGGATCAACAAGAGAGGGCTGAGGGTTCTTTAGTGCCACGACCTTGATGCCGCTGGGATCCGTGAACTCCACTGGCGCGTGCGGGTTCCCGTTGAGACGCCCTGCGATGTTGTTGGCAATCTTGTTGCCATCCTTCGCGGTCTCGGTTGCCAAAGGCAAAGAGAGTGGTTGGGCGTTCGCGGAGGCCTCGTCCAACCGGAGCAGGTTCTCCTTCGTTGCTTGGGACCGCGGGATGTAGATGGGCTTGCCCTCGGGCCCGACATGCCCGTCTTTGGTTGCGCCGGGTAGCGCGGAATAGGACTTGTCGTCGAGCACCTTCACATTGATGCCTCGGTTGTCCAGACGCGCGAATGTCTTGTCGCTACCGGGTGTTGCCGCTACTTCCGTCCTGAGCCTGTCGACGGACGCCTTGCTCGCTGCGTCGCCGAGGCGTTGCTTGGTGTCGTTGTACTCCTTCCGTGCCTCCTTGAACAAAGGCCCGTTGCGGTAGTCCGATGCCTTCGGAGGACCACCCTTGATGTGCTTGTCGTACGCCTTCCATGCGGCCTGTTCGGGAGTTGACTTGGAAGGTAGCGCTGCCTCGAAGGCGTCCACAGAGGTCTTTGGTGGGGCCTTCTTGGGGGCAGGCGCATCTGGAGTCTTCTTGGGCGCAGGTGGCGGAACGTAGACCGTCTTCTTCGTGTCAACTGTGTTTCCCATTTGGGCTGACCTCCTCTGTGCCCCAGCTTTTGATGCTCCCGTCTGAGCACCGAGCAGTAAGGGGCCGCGTGCCGCCTGAGTTGATCGCTGTACGAGGCCGTCTAATTTTGGGTTACATCGCCCCGTGGGGTGAGTTGGCTATGGCATGAGGGATTCCAGCGCGGGCAATGGCAACGCAGGTGCGCGGCTCTGCGGGTCAGCTGGACGCTGTCCCCGACCGCACCGAAGCTGGGCGACGTGGCACGAGAGCGCCCCAGGAATCCCGACACCGAGGACACCCGGACCGCCCCGGATGAGCCCGCGCACGCCCTGACGGCGAAGCAGCGGGCCTTCGTCCGGGAGTACCTGAAGGACTTCTACGCCGCCCAGGCCGCCATCCGCGCCGGGTACTCCGAGGCGACGGCGGAGTCTCAGGGCTCCCGCCTGTTGAGGAATGCCAAGGTTTTGGCGGCTGTGGAGGCTGGTGAGGCCGAGCTTGAAGCGGCGGTGAAGGACGAGGTCGTCGTCGAGGTGGCGGAGGTGCTGCGGGAGCTGCGGCGCCTGGCCTTCTCGGACATCGGTGACGCGGTGGGCGAGGGTGGCGCTGTCCTGTCGCTGAAGGACATGCCCCTCGTGGAGTTGCGTCGGGTTCGTTGAGTCCGTTCAACTGTGGGAGAAGGACCCAACGATGCCGAAACCGAAGCCCCCATACCCGCCGGAGTTCCGAGCGCGAATCGTCGAGCTGGCAAAGGCAGGACGGACGAGCAGCCTGGCCGAGGAGTTCCACGTCACTGACACGACGGTGCGCAACTGGGTACGCCAGAGCGAACTGGACGAGGGTACGCGACAGGATGGGCTGACGTCGGACGGGAGGGACTTGAACCCCCAACCCCTGGGTTCGAAGCCCAAAGGCATCACAGCTCCAGGATGATCTTTCCGAAGCTCGCATTCGACTCCATATGCCGGTGTGCGTCCCGCACGCGCTCCAGCGGAAACGTGGAGTCGATGACAGGGCGCACCCGGCCCGCGACCAACTCCGGCAGCCACCGCTCCCGGAAGCGCTTCGTGACAGCCACCTTCTCATCCAGGGACAACGGGCGCAGCGCCATGCCCTTGATTTGAAGCCGGCGCAGCACGACCTGCTTCAGGTCCGCATCACCGCGCAGCCCGTCCAGCAACCCCACCAGCAACAGGCTCCCGCCAAAGCACAAGGCTCGCAGGTTGCGCTCCAGCGCCGCGCCCCCCACGAAGTCCTCGATGACATCCACGCCTCGCCCGTGAGTCCACTCGAGCACGGCAGCCGCGAAGTCCGCCTGCGTCCGCACCACCCCCGCCTCCGCCCCCAACCCCAGACAGCGTCGGTGCTTCTCCTCACTGCCCACCGTGAAGAAGACACGCGCCCCCACCGCCCGCGCCACCTGGATGCACGCAGTGCCGATACCGCTCCCACCCGCATGAACGAGCACGGACTGCCCCTCGCGCAGTCCGCCCAACTCCAACAGCGACTCGTGCGCCGTGCAGTACGCCTCCGGCGTCGCCGCGGCCTCCACGAACGACCAACCCTCCGGAATCGGGACGGCCATCCCCTCCTCCATCAAGCACGCCTCCGCGTAGCCCCCACCATTCACCAGACCAAAGACGCGCTGCCCAGGTACCCACTCCCGGACGGCCTCCCCCACCGCCTCCACGACGCCCGCGACCTCCACGCCCAGCAGGGGACTCGCGGCATCGGGCGGCAGCACATAGCCCCCCGCGCGCTGGAGCATATCCGTCCGGTTGAGAGCGGAGGCGTGCACCCGGACCCTCAACTGCCGAGGGCCCGGGACGGGACGCGGAAGGGTCTCCAGGTCCAGCGCCTCCGGACCGCCCGGGGTCCGCACCACCACCGCCCTCATCACTTCAGTAGTTCGCATCCACGTCCACGCCATGCCGCCGCAAGGGCACGAGGAAGGAGCGCTCGAAGGTCATCACGACAGTGCCATCCGCCTTGAGGCCCTTCGTCTCCACGGTGACCACTCCCTGTTTCGAGCGGGAGCGAGACCGCCGCTTGGCCAGGATCCGGCTCTCCGCGTACAGGGTGTCCCCCACGAAGACCGGGGCCGTCAACCGGATGCGATCCCACCCCAGGTTCGCGACCCCCTTCGCACTGGTGCTGTTCAGACTCATCCCCCCGACGATGGCCAGCGTCACCAGGCTGGAGACCAACGGCCGCTTCCACTCCGTCTTGCTCGCGTAGACCGCATCGATGTGGAGCGGATGCGTGTTCAGGCTCAGCAGGGACTGCCACATGTTGTCCACGTCGGTGATGGTGCGGCCGGGGCGGTGCTCGAAGACGTCCCCCACCTCGAAGTCCTCGAAGAACAACCCGTGCGTCTCGCGGTAGCGCTGCTTGCCGACCTTCTTGTGTGCGGCCACCAGCTTCTTCATGAGTCTCCACTCCTGGAACCCACCCGGAGCTGGACGGGCGCCAGGGCCTCGTCGATGGGAATGCTCGCCAACACGCGCCTGGCCACGGTCACCAGCGGAGGGCCGACCATGTTCCCACCCACGACATGGATGCCACCTTTTCCGTCTCCCGCCTGCGCGAGGACACGGCGCGCATGGGCCACCATCTGCGCGGTGGGCCGCAGCGCCGAGTGGACGATGCCCACCTGCTTCGGGTGGATGACGATCTTCCCGGTGAAGCCCAGCGCACAGACGCGGCGCGTCTCGTCCTCCAGCTCCCCCAGGTCCGCCAGGTCGAAGAACGGCGAGTCGATGGCGCTCACCCCCGCGATGGCCGCCGCCATGGCGATGCGCGAGCGCGCATAGAGCAGCGGCTCCCACGCCAGCGGCACGCCCAGCTGCGCGGACAGGTCCGCGGCGCCGAAGACGAGTCCTCGCAAGCGCGGCGTGGACATGGCGATGGCGTCCACCGCCTCCACGCCGCGCGCCGTCTCGATGATGGCGAGCAGCGCCAGCTCCGGGAAGCGGTCCCCCAGCAGCGCGTCCAGTTGCTGGAGCTCCGAGGGAGACTCCGCCTTGGGCAACAACAAGGCATCCAGCCGCACATCGGAGTCGAGCAGCGCGAGCACGTCGCGCAGGCCCGCCTCCGTCCTCAGGCTGTTGATGCGCAGGCACATGGGGCCGCGCGGGTGGTCCGAGGAGAGGTACTCGAGGGCCAGTCGGCGCGCCGCGGACTTGAGCGACTCCGGGACGCCATCCTCCAGGTCCAACAGTCCGATGTCCGCTCCAACCTCCATCGCCTTCTCGAATCGCAAGGGGTCGATGGCGGGGGTCACCAGGAAGGACCTGCACTGCAAGGGCATGGTCATGGTGCGCTTGAATCCTTCCTGGCTCATGTGCCGGGTGCAGCCAGCTCCATGACGGCGTCGCACAGCCGCTGGAGGTCTTCGGGAGAGATGTTGGAGCGCAGCATGACGCGCAGCCCCGCGCGCCCCTTCGGGACGATGGGGAAGAACACCGCCGACGCGTAGAAGCCCCGTTCCATCAACCGCCGCGAGCGCTCCACGGCCAGCTCCTCCGGCCCCACGTCGATGATCTTGATGGGGAAGTCCTCGCCCGTCGTCCGCGTGGGGACCCGCTCATCGAAGAAGCGGACGTTGTCGCGCAGCGCCTTCTGCCGCGCGGCCAGCTCCGGGGTGCCGTGGAGTCGCGCGGAGGCGACACTCGCGCCGATGGCCGGGATGGCCAGGCTCTGGGACCAGCCCAGCGGCCCCGCGAAGCGTCCCACCAGGTCCGCGTGCTTCTCCGGCCCCAGCATGACGGCGCCGCCCGCGGTGCCGAAGCCCTTGCCCAGCGAGCCCACGATGATGGTGCGCGAGTTGACCTCGCCCCCCATCGTCGCCCGCACGAAGCCCTCGCCCGTCTGGCCGTAGAGGGAGAGCGAGTGCGAGTCGTCGAAGTAGAGGAACAGCCCGTACTTGTCCTGGAGGGCGAACAGGTCCTTCACGATGGCCACTCCGCCCATCGAGTAGAAGCCGTCCGCGACGTAGGCCACGCGCGCGTGCTTGCGGCAGAGGTCCTCCAGGAAGTCCAAGTCGTTGTGCGGAGCGGTGATGACATGCGTCTCATCCGCGCAGATGGGCTTGATGAGGTTCATCGAGAAGTGCGCCGACTTGTCGAAGACCAGGATGGGTTTCTGGGAGTCCGGCAGCAGGTGTCCCGAGGCGATGAGGGGGAGCAGTCCCGCGCTGGCGGAGCTGGCGGAGTTCGTGACGAGCGTCTTCGCGCGCCAGAGGTGCGTCAGCTCCTCCTCCAGCGCATCCAGGTCCGCCAGCCGTATGCGCAATCGGGAGATGGACATGCACATCGTCCGCTCGCGCTGGAGGATCTCGATGGCGCCCTGGAGGACGTCGGGATGCGAGTCCAGCCCCAGGTACGAGCACGAACAGGTGTTGATGAACTCGCGTCCGTCCGGGAGCGCCAGCGTGCCTCGCCCGGTGTTGTGCACGGACAGGTCCAGCAGCCCCGCCTCCTTCGCGGCGGTGAAGGAAGGGTTGCCGTGCCCAATCATCGACTCGGTGTTGCGATAGCGATTCTTGAGTTCCATGGCGGCTCACTCCTGCGCGTCGAGACCTGGGATGAACGCATCGGCGCCGACCCGCGTCTCCGGCGATGCCAGGACGTGGTCCAGCAGCACGATGAAGTCGTCACACCACCGTCGAGGCGTGTCCGGCTCGAACAGGTCGGTGTTGAACTCGAGCAGGCCCGTGAAGCCGTCTCCCGTCTCCTCCAGGGAGAGGGTCAGCTCGTAGACGGCGGCCCCTCGGTCCGAGGCCATGGGGACGAGCGCGAGCTCCGGAAGCGCCAGCACTTCGGTGGGGGCGTTCTGGAGGACGAACATCGCCTGGAAGAGCGGCGCCCGGTCCGGCGGCCGCCGGGGAACGACGGCCTCCACCACCTGGTCGATGGGCACTTCCTGATGGGCATGCGCGCCGAGCGTGACGGAGCGGACCCGGCCCAGCAGCTGCCGGAAGCTGGGGTTGCCCCGCAGGTCCACGCGCAGCGCCACCGTGTTGACGAACAGACCGATGAGCGGCTCCAGCTCCGGGAGCGCGCGGTTGGCGATGGGCGAGCCGATGACCAGCTCCTCCTGCCGGGCCTGGCGGCACAGCAGCGAGCCGAACACGGCCAGCAGCGCCATGAACGGCGTGACGCGCTCGCGCTGGCAGAGCGCGTTGAGCGCATCGCTTCGCGCGCGGCCCAGGGACACGGGAAGCCAGGTGCCGTTGAACGTCCGCGTGGGGGGGCGCGGCTTGTCGACGGGGAGGTCGAGCAGCTTGGGTGCATCCGCCAGGACGGTGCGCCAGTAGTCCAGCCGGGCCTCCAGCTCGCTGCCCGACAACCACCGGCGCTGCCAGGCCGCGTAGTCCGCGTACTGGATGTCGAGCGGCGGGAGCTGGGGCGCCTCGTCCCGCACGAAGGCCGAGTAGAAGCTCACCACCTCGTGGGTGATGAGCCCCTCCGACCAGCCGTCGGTGACAATGTGGTGCTTGCTGAAGATGAAGACGTGCTCGTCGTCGGCCAGGCGGACCACGGCGCCTCGCACGAGCGGGCCGCGCATCAGGTCGAAGTGCTCGCGCGCGTCGTCGTCGATGCACCGCGCGAGCGCCGCCTCCGCGTCCTGCCTGCCCCGCAGGTCCACCAGCGGCAGGTCCACGCGAAGCGACGCGGCGACCTGCTGGTAGGGCCGCCCCTCCACCTCCAGGAAGGTGGCGCGCAGGGACTCATGGCGGTCCACCAGCGCCTGCACCGACGCCCGCAGGGCCCCGACGTTCAGCGCGCCCTTGATGCGGTAGGCGGAGGGCTGGTTGTAGGCCGTCGAGGTGGGGTTCGCCTTGAACAGCCACCACAGCCGCTCCTGCGAGAAGGACAGCGGCAGGGGCTTGCCGCGCGGCGCCTTCACCAGGGCCGGCCATGAGGGCTGCGACTCGAGCGGCGCGCCACGGATGCGGCTCGCGAGCGCGGCGACGGTGGGGGCCTCGAAGAGCGTCGTCAGGTGGATGTCCGCCTTGAGGGACTTGCGGATGCGCGACACCACCAGCGTCGCCAGCAGTGAGTGGCCGCCCAGCGCGAAGAAGCTGTCCATGACGCTCACGCGGGGCAGCTTCAGCACCGAGGCGAACAGGTCCGCCAGTTGCTGCTCCAGCTCGCCACGAGGCGCCACGAAGGGCGACGAGCCCCGCAGGCTGGCGGCGTCCGGCGGCGGCAGCTTCCCGCGCGCGAGCTTCCCGCTGGGCGTCAGCGGCAGCGTGCTCAGCTTCATGAGCACCGAGGGGACCTCGTGCTCCGGGAGCCTGCGCGCCAGCGCGTCCTTCATCGCCGAGGGCGCCCAGGCGGCGTCCGACTCCGGCACCACGTACCCCACCAGGCGCTTGTCGCCGGGCCCGTCCTCATGCACGCCCGCGGCGGCGTCGCGGACACCGGGCAGCTCCCGAAGCGCCGCCTCGACTTCGCCCAACTCCACCCGGAAGCCCCGCACCTTCACCTGCTCGTCCCACCGCCCCAGGAACTCCAGCACCCCGTCCTCGTTCCAGCGCGCCCGGTCTCCCGTCCGGTAGAGCCGCTCGCCGGGCACCCGTCCGTGCGCGTCCGGGATGAAGCGCTCCGCGGTCCGCTCCGGCTTCTCCAGATACCCCTGCGCCAGCTGCACGCCGCCGATGAACAGCTCTCCCGACACACCCGCGGGGCACGGCCGCCCCTGCTCATCCAGCACCCGCAGCGTCACGTCGGGCAGCGGCGAGCCGATGGGCGGCAGCCGGGGCCACGTCGTGGGTGCGCCCGTCATCCGGTACGCGCTCACGACGTGCGTCTCGGAGGGGCCGTACTGATTCTCGAGGACACACCCCGGCAGCTTCTCGAAGAGCGACACCACCGCGGGCGTCACCTGCATCTGCTCTCCCGCGGTGATGACCTCCCTCAGGCTCGTCGGCACCTTCGCGCCGTGCACCACCGCGTCCGCCACCGCCTGGAGGGCGACGAAGGGAAGGAACAGCCGCTCCACCTGCTGCTCCACCATGAAGTCGAGCAGCGCGGGCAGGTCCTGGCGCATCGGCGCGGACGGGACGACCAGCCGTCCCCCGGCGCTCCACGTCGAGAAGATCTCCTGGAACGACACATCGAAGCTCAGCGGGGCGAACTGCAGCGTCGTCGCGTCCGCCTTGGGCGAGTGCCCCCGCTGCCACGCCAGCAGGTTGCACAGCGCGCGGTGGGACAACACGACGCCCTTGGGCTTCCCGGTGCTCCCGGACGTGTACACCACGTAGCACGCGCTCTCCGGGGGCACGCGCGGCAGCGGCGTCAGCTCCCGGGGGCCGGGCTCCTCGGAGCCCAGCGCCTCCACGCGCAGCGCCAACCCGCGAGCGGGCGCGGGCAGCGAGTCCCACTGACTGTCGCGCGTCAGCACCCTCGCCACGTTCGAGTCCTCCACCATGTACCCCAGCCGCTCCGGGGGGTAGCGCGTGTCGAGCGCCACGTAGGCCGCGCCCGCCTTGAGAATCGCCAGGAGCGACACCAGTTGCTCGGGTGACCGCTCCATGAACACACCCACCCGGTCGCCCACTCCCACGCCCGCGTTCCGCAGGTGCCCCGCAAGCTGACGGGCCCGCCGCTCCAGCTGCGCGTACGTCAGCTCCCTCCCCTCGCAGACCAGCGCCACCGCGTCGGGCGTCCGCGCCGCCTGCGCTTCCACCAGCGCGTGCGCGCACGACTCCGCGCGCGGCCCACGCGCGGCTTCATTCCACGACTCGGCTCCCAGGCGTCGCTCCATCTCCGTGACAAGTAAGAGTTCGGACAGCCGCGAATCGGGTGAGCCCACCGCCTGCTCGAACAGCAGCGCCAGGTGCGCGGCCGTGCCGGACGCGGGGCGGTCCGAGCGAGACACCGGATGCATCACCGACGACTCGGCGACGTCCCGGAACCGCTGCGCGACCAGCGTGTCGATGCGCCCCGCGATGGCGGCCACCGTCTCCAGCTCGTCCAGCTCCTGGGGCGACAGCTCCACCCGGAACACGCTCCAGATGCGTGCGAGCACTTGGGAGTTCATCAACGAGCGGCCGCCGAGCTCGAGGAAGCGGTCGAGCGCGCCGACACCTGGAACATTCAGCACCTCACTCCAGATGAGCGCGACGGCGCGCTCGGTTTCGGTGCGGGGTTCCACCGCACGGGTGACACTGCGCGCGGCGCGGAGGTCCTGGGGGCGTGGATGGGTCATGGGGGAGTAGCCCTGGATAATGGGAATCCGGGTAAAACATTTCTTAACGACAAAACATGTGTAATTGCACGCACCCTCCCCACCAAGGATGAGCGGTTCACACTTGTCGCGTGGTGTCGTGTCGACCCAGGGCCCGCGCTCTCGGGGAACGGCTCCAGAAAATTGCTCCAGAGCTGGATGCGGCGATCAGGGTGTAGGCACGGACTGTCGTATACTGGTCGATTACCGAGTGACCCGAGCCTGCCCGGGATAGCGCGCCACCGCCGTGGGCCCGGTCACCGCCGCCGACGTCTGGCGGCGTGGGCGTGGTGCACCTGGGCGTGACGGATGACCTGAGAACATGAAGAAGACGCTCTCCCTCATGACACTGCTCGCCGCGGGAGCCAGCCAGGCCGCGGGGTTTCAGATCGACACGCAGAGCGCCCGCTCGACGGGCATGGGCAACGCGGCCACCGCCTGGCTCGACGACTCGTCCGCCATCTACTCCAACGCGGCCAACATCCTGGGCGTGAAGCGGTTGGACATCACCGTGGGCGACACGGGCATCCTGCCGCTGCTGGAGTTCACGCCGGACGGCGGCACCGCGCAGAGCCAGAAGCTGACGGTGTCACCGCCGCCGCACGTGTTCGCGGTGTTCCGCCCCTTCGAGTCGCTCGCGTTCGGCGTGGGAGCCTACGCCCCCTACGGCGCGCGCAGCCGGTGGAAGGACGACTTCGTGGGTCGCTTCCGCGGCAAGGAGTCGAGTCTCACGGCGTATTACATCAACCCCACCGTCGCGTATCAGCCGCATGAGGCGATTCGCGTGGGCGCGGGCCTGGACATCGTGCGCTCCACCGTGGAGATCCGCCGGGGGCTGAACTTCGTGGAGGGCGAGGGCGCCATCCACCTGGGCGGCGGCGCGTGGGGCGTGGGCTTCAACGCGGGCATCCAGGCGGAGCTGCTCCCGAAGGAACTGACGCTCGGGGTGCACTTCCGCAGCGCGGTGGCCGTCACGTTCGACGGCAAGGCGGACTTCCAGGACGTGCCCGTGGAGTTCCAGCAGCGGATGACGGACCAGCGCGTGAGCGCGGACGTCACCTTCCCCGCCACGCTGGCCCTCGGCCTGGCCTTCTACCCGATGGAGCGGCTGACGCTGGCCTTCGATGCGCAGGTGACGTTCTGGTCCTCCTTCGAGGAGCTGGCCATCGAGTTCCCGGACACGCCGGCGCTCAACAACCCGGTGGCGAAGCACTGGGCGACGAAGGCGAAGTACCACCTGGGCGCCGAGTACGCCGTCACGCCGCGACTCCAGGCGCGTGCGGGCTTCGTCGCGGACCTGGCCCCCAGCCCCGAGGAGACGCTCACCCCGGACCTCCCGGACGCGGACCGCTACAAGCTCACCCTCGGCGCGGGATACACCTTCGGCGCGCTGCGCGCGGACGCGGGCTACCAGTTCGTCATCCTCTCGGACACGACGAGCACCGCGCCCGGCATGGGCGGCACCTACTCCGGCTCCGCCCATGTGCTGAGCGTGACGCTCGGCTACGCGCTGTAGTCAGCCCTCGGTGCTGGAGGAGATGACGCCCATGGTGCGGTGCATCCGCTCCAGCCCCAGGCTCACCAGCGCGCGACGGATCTCCGCCTGCCCCCAGAAGAGCTTGCGGAACACCGTCTGGTCCAACCGCAGCATCGTGCAGGAGGTCCGCGCCGTCACCGTGGCCGTGGCCAGCCGTCCTCGCAGCAGGGAGACCTCTCCGAAGATGTCTCCCTCCGTCATGTCGGGATAGGCGGTGATGCGCCCGTCCCCATGCGTGTGGAAGACGCCGCAGCGCCCGCGCAGCAGGATGTAGAGCGCGTCCCCGGGATGCCCGCGTGAGAGCAGCGTCTCCCCCACGCCGACGGAGTAGGGCTCCAGCGCCCCACCCAGCTGGGCCCAGAGCCCGGGTGACAGGCCACTCAACAGCGGGCTGCTGCGCAGGGCATCCGCGAGCAGCCGCTCCCGACACCGCATGGCGACCACGGGCGCCTCCACGCCGTGACGCGCGCCAGCCACGGCGAGCCCGTTGAGCGACAGCTCCCGCACCACGGTCCGCTCCACGGTGACGACACTGGCCATTCGTGGACAGTGTGTCATCAGCGCCAGCTCGCCGAAGAAGTCCCCCGCGTTGAGCATGGCCAGCATCCGCGCCTCCCGGCGGTGGGTGGGCTCCCGGCACACCGCCACCTTGCCCTCCAAGATGACGAACATCGACGCGCCAGTGTCTCCCTCGCGCACCACCACCTGCCCGGCGGGGAGGAACCGCGTCCACACCGGCAACGGCGCAGGCCCCATCGGTTGCAATGAAGGGATTGGGGAAACCGGATTCGACATGCCGCCTCCACGGACTGTGAGTGGATTCGGAAGCCCAAAGTAGCGGCGCTTCGGAGCGACCGCAGTGAAGCCCCTCACACCTCGAACCAACACAATCCTAGGGGGTTTCCCGCACCAGGCGGTCAGGATGGACCAAGGTGATTCTCCCTCCCTCATAGGACAGCAATCCCTCACGCACGTAGAAGCGCAGCCACTTGTTGGTGCTCTCCCGCGTCAACCCGCAGAGGTTGGCGATCTCCGTCTGGGTGAGCCGCAAGGGAATGACGACGCCGCCGGCGCCACCGCTCTCCCCCTGCTCGCGCGCCAACCCCAGCAGCACCCGCACCAGCCGCTCCCGCGCGTCCAGGAAGTGGGTGTCGTGCACCAACTGTGTCACGTGGCGGACCATGCGGCTCAACGTCGCCAGCAGCGCCGTGGCCACGCTCGGGCGCGCCTCCACGTACCGGCGGAAGTCGTCCCGCTGGAGGATGAGGAGCTCCGAGTCCTCGCGCGCCACCGCGTCCGTGGAGCGGGGCTCGCCGTCCAGGAGCGCCAGCTCTCCGAAGAAGTCCCCGCGCGCCAGCAAGGAGAGGATGACCTCCTTCCCCTCCGGTGAGCTCAGCCGGATGGCCACCTCTCCCCGGCGGATGACATACAGCGCGGTGCCCACGTCGCCCTGAAGGAAGACAACCTCGCCGCGCCCGAAACGACACGGACGCAGCAGCGAAGACAGGCTCTCCAATGCCTCACTGTCCAGATGCTCGAAGAGCGATATCTCGGACAGCAGTTGCGCGTGTGACATGCCATCCCCCCGGAGCCTGGACAGACGTCCCCAGGCCCCGCCCCATCAGAGCCCACCCGCACCCCCTATTGCATCCCCGCTTTCGCTCGCACCCTGGCGGCTTCGCTGCGAGTGACAACCACCCTTGACACCGACTTGGGCGCATGGCACTTAATCCGCCCAATATCGATAATGAGAACCATTCTCATTTATCGGGTTTCCGACAGGCACTCCGACGCGAGGCCGAAGGAGTTGAAGTCGATGGGCGAGACACCCCGGGTGGCGTTGGTGACGGGAGCGGCGCAGGGCATTGGCGCGGAGGTGGCCAGGGTCCTGGCGGCGGAGTTCACCGTGGCCGCGCTCGACACGAACGCGGAGGGGCTGCTCGCCCTGGTGTCCGAGCTGCGGGGGCGCGGGCAGAAGGCGGCCGCGTGGCCGGTCAGCGTCGGGGACGCCGCCGCGGTGGAGACGGTGGTGGAGCGCGTCGAGCGGGAATTGGGCCCCATCCACACCCTGGTCAACGTCGCGGGCGTGCTGCGGATGTCTCCGGTGGTGTCGATGACGGACGAGGACTGGGCCACCACCTTCGGGGTGAACACGAACGGCGTGTTTCACGTCTCGCGCGCGGTGGCGCGGCGCATGGTGACCCGCCGCGCGGGGGCCATCGTCACGGTGAGCTCCAACGCCTCCGGGACGCCTCGGATGCAGATGGGCGCGTATGCGGCGTCCAAGGCCGCCTCCACCATGTTCACCAAGTGCCTGGGGCTGGAGCTGGCCGAGTACGGCATCCGCTGCAACGTGGTGTCCCCGGGCTCCACCGACACGGCCATGCAGCGCCTGCTCTGGAAGGACGAGCACGGCGCGGACGCCGTCATCGCGGGCGCGTCGGAGTCCTACCGCGTCGGCATCCCCCTGCGCCGCATCGCCACGCCTCGCGACATCGCGGACGCGGTGCAGTTCCTGGTGTCGGACCGCGCACGCCACATCACCCTCCACGACCTCCGTGTCGACGGGGGCGCCACCCTGGGCTGTTGACGCTCCCCTCCCCGTCCTCGAGGGCCTTGGCGCATCCAGAAGTTGATAACGATTCTCCGTATCAAAATCAAAGTTTCGAAACATTCGTGGAAAGCAGGAGTCACGCCGTGACGCAGACCGACCGTTCCGTGGCACCCCAGAAGCTGGCCGCGCAGTTGCTCGAGAGCTACGAGGCGGGCTCATCGTTCTTCTTCGCCTCGCCGCGCCGCACGCTGTTGGCCCGGGGCACGTTCGCCACGGTGCCGCACGTGGGCGGGGCCAGCTCGCTGGAGCGGCTGCCGGAGCGCGTGGCGGCGGTGCTGGGCGACTCGCGGCAGGCGGACCATGACATCCCCGTGGCGGTGGGCGCGGTGCCCTTCGACGGGAGCGTGCCCGCGCAGCTCGTGGTGCCCATGACGATTCAGCGCGCGGGGCCGCTGGTGTTCGACGACGTGGCCATGCCCCTGCCCTCCCAGCCGGCGCGCTACACCGTGCAGCCGGTGCCGGAGCCCTCCGCCTACCTCGACGGCGTGGCCCAGGCGCTGAAGCTGATGGAGCACGGTCCGCTGCGCAAGGTGGTGCTGTCGCGCGCGCTGCACCTGAGCGCGACGGCGCCCATCGACCTCCAGCGGCTGCTGCACAACCTGGCCCGGCGCAACCCGTCCGGTTACACCTTCGCGGTGGACCTGCCCTCGCGCGGGGCGGCCTTCCCCGGAGAGGGACGGCGCACGCTGATTGGCGCGAGCCCGGAGCTGCTCGTGTCGCGCTCGGGGATGCAGGTGCTGGCCAATCCCCTGGCGGGCTCGGCGGCGCGCAGCCCGGACCCGGTGGAGGACCAGCGGCGGGCCCACGCGCTGCTCCAGTCGCCCAAGGACCTGCACGAGCACGCGGTGGTCATCGACGCGGTGGCGGAGGCGCTGCGCCCGTTCTGCAAGAGCCTGGACGTGCCCGCCGGGCCGTCGCTCGTGAACACGCAGACGATGTGGCACCTGTCCAGCCGCATCGTCGGAGAGCTGCGCGACCCGAGCATCAGCTCCGTCACGCTCGCCCTGGCGATGCACCCGACGCCGGCCGTGTGTGGCTATCCGACGGAGCTGGCCCACGCGGCCATCGGCGACATCGAGCCATTTGAGCGCGGCTACTACACGGGCGCGGTCGGATGGTGCGACGTGAATGGCGACGGACAGTGGGCGGTGACCATCCGCTGCGCGGAGGCCGACGAGCACTCGCTGCGCCTGTTCGCGGGCGCGGGAATCGTCGCGGGCTCCAAGCCGGAGTCGGAGCTGGCGGAGACCGAGGCGAAGTTCCGGACGATGCTCCAGGCGATGGGCCTGGGCCAGGGCGTCGAGGTGAAGTCGTGAGCGCCGCCGACACCCGGCTCCCCGGGTGCCCCACGTGGCCGGAGGACTTCGCGGAGCGCTACCGCCGCGCGGGCTACTGGCGGGGGGAGACCTTCGGCCGGATGTTGCGCGAGCGGGCGGAGCGCCACGGCGACCGCGTCGCGCTCGTCTCCGGCGAGGACCGGCGGACGTACCGCGAGCTGGACGCGCGGGTGGACCAGCTCGCGTCCGGGTTCAAGGCCCTGGGCATCCGCGCCCGGGACCGCGTGGTGGTGCAGCTCCCCAACGTCGCCGCCTTCCATGAGGTCTGCTTCGCCCTCTTCCGGCTGGGCGCGCTGCCCGTCTTCGCCCTCCCCGCCCACCGGGGCGCGGAGATCGGCTACTTCTGCGAGTTCACCGAGGCGGTCGCCTACGTCATCGCGGACCGCCACGGCGGGTTCGACTACCGCACGCTCGCGACCAGCGTGAAGGCGACGGTGTCGCTCCAGCACGTCATCGTCGTGGGCGACGCGGGGCCGTACACCTCGCTGGAGAGCCTCTACCGGACGCCCGAGGCGCTGGAGGAGCCGCGCCCCGACGACGTGGCCTTCTTCCAGCTCTCCGGCGGCAGCACGGGTGTGCCCAAGCTCATCCCGCGCACGCACGACGACTATCTCTACAGCGTTCGCGCGAGCGCGGAGATCTGCCAGCTCGACGCGTCGAGCGTGTACCTCTGCGCGCTCCCCGCCGCGCACAACTTCCCCATGAGCTCGCCCGGCGTGTTCGGCACGCTCTACGCGGGCGGCACGGCGGTGCTGGCCCTTCACCCGAGCCCGGACGTGGCCTTCCCGCTCATCGCGCGGGAGAAGGTCACCATCACCGCGCTGGTGCCGCCCCTGGCCATGGTGTGGATGGACGCGGCCAAGGCGCGCCGGCACGACCTGTCCAGCCTGAAGGTGCTCCAGGTGGGCGGCGCGAAGCTGAGCGCGGAGGCCGCCGCGCGCGTGAAGCCGGCGCTGGGCTGCACGCTCCAGCAGGTCTTCGGCATGGCGGAGGGCCTGGTGAACTACACGCGCCTGGATGACTCCGAGGAGCGCATCATCCACACCCAGGGCCGCCCCATCTGCGCCGACGACGAGGTCCGCATCGTCGACGAGGACGGCCAGGACGTGGAGGTGGGCCAGACGGGCCAGCTCTTCACGCGCGGGCCCTACACGATTCGCGGCTACTACAAGGCGGAGACCCACAACGCGCGGGCCTTCACGGCCGACGGCTTCTACGGCACCGGCGACCTGGTGCGGATGACGGCGGACGGGTACCTGGTGGTGGAGGGCCGCGCGAAGGACCAGATCAACCGCGGCGGCGACAAGGTGGCGGCGGAGGAGATCGAGAACCACCTCCTGGCCCACCCCATGGTCCATGACGCCGCCGTCGTCTCCATGCCCGATGCCTTCCTCGGCGAGCGCACGTGCGCCTTCGTCATCGCGCGAGGGACTCCGCCTCCCACCACTTCGCTGACCTCGTTCCTGCGGGAGCGAGGCCTGGCCGCGTTCAAGATTCCGGACCGGGTCGAGTTCGTCGACACGTTCCCGAAGACCGGCGTCGGCAAGGTCAGCAAGAAAGCCCTGCGCGAGGCGCTCGTCCGCCCCGCCGTCACCCGCTGACCTCTCCCCTTCTCGCTCCACCCAAGGACTTGCCCCATGGCGCTTCCCGCCATCACCCCCTACCCGATGCCCGGCGTCGCCGACCTGCCGAAGAACAAGGTCGCCTGGACGCCCGACCCCAAGCGCGCGGTGCTGCTCATCCACGACATGCAGCGCTACTTCGTGGAGGCGTTCACCGCGGGCGCCTCGCCCGTCACCGAGCTGGTCTCCAACATCCAGCAGCTGCGGCGGCACTGCGCCTCGCTCGGCATCCCCGTGGTGTTCTCCGCGCAGCCGGGCGGCCAGACGCCGGAGCAGCGCGGCCTGCTGCTCGACTTCTGGGGCGGCGGCATCAACGGGGGCCCGCTCCAGAAGCAGATCATCGACGCGCTCACCCCGAGCGACGGCGACATCCAGCTCACCAAGTGGACCTACAGCGCGTTCCGCCGCACGAACCTGCTGGAGACGATGCGCGAGAAGGGCAAGGACCAGCTCATCATCTGCGGCATCTACGCGCACATCGGCTGCCTCCAGACGGCCAGCGATGGGTTCATGAGCAACATCCAGCCCTTCCTCGTCGCGGACGCACTGGGGGACTTCTCCCTCGCGCACCACCAGCTCGCGCTGAGCTACGCGGCGCAGCTCTGCGCCGTCACCACCACCGCGCACCAGGTCATCTCCGCGCTGGGGCCCGTGGCCTCCACGAGCACCTCCTCCGGACTGAGCAGCCACCAGGTCCGCGCGGACGTCGCGGAGCTGCTCCAGGTCTCCCTGATGGAGCTGGGGGAGAACGAGAACCTGCTCGAGCGCGGCATGGACTCCATCCGGCTGATGAGCCTGGTGGAGCGGTGGAGGAACGCGGGCGCGGAGGTCACCTTCGTGGAGCTGGCGGAGCGGCCCACGCTCACGGAGTGGTACGCGATTCTCGGCGCGCAGATGCTGCCTCCGCTCGCCGCGAGCACCGCCCAGGTCGCGCTCCAGCGACAGGCTTAGTGGTTCGTTCCATGCCCTCATGAAGGACCTGGCGATGCCCGACTCACACGACGCACGATGGCCGCTCTCCGCGGCGCAGCACGGTATCTGGGTCGGCCAGCAGCTCGACCTCGCGAGCCCCATCTACAATGCCGGCGAGTGCATCGAGCTTCGAGGCTCGCTCGTCGCCGAGCACTTCGAGGCGGCCGTCCGACAGACGGTCGACGAGGCGGAGGCGCTCCATGCGCGCTTCGAGACCTCGGAAGGTGGCCCGGTGCAATGGGTCAGCCCTCGGGTGGAGTGGGTGCTCCAGCAGGTCGACGTGAGCACGGCGGCCGACCCGTGGGTCGCGGCGCGGGCGTGGATGAATGAAGACCTGAAGCGCACCGTGGACCTCACTCGAGGTCCGCTGTTCGCGGAGGTCCTCTTCAGAGCGGGCCCCGAGCGGCACTTCTGGTTCCAGCGCGTCCATCACATCGCGATGGATGGCTATGGCTTCTCCCTCCTCGCGCGACGGGTGGCGGAGCTCTACACCGCGCGAGTCACGGGCCGGCCAGCGCCCGCGAGCCTCGCGCCCTTGCGGCCGGTGCTCGATGAGGATGCGGCCTACCGTGCCAGTCCGCAGTTCGAGCAGGACCGGGCCTTCTGGGTCGACCGACTCACGGAGTCCCCGCTGCCGGTGACGCTGGCACCTCCGGCTCCGATGTCTCCGGCGTTCGTGCGCGCGACGCGGCAGCTCACATCCGTCCAGGTCGAGCGGATGCAGGGGGTCGCGCGTCCGTTGGGCCTCACCTGGCCGGACCTGGTGCTGGCCGCCGCGGCGGCGTGGATCCACCTGCGCACGGATGCTCCGGAGGTGGTGCTCGGCTTGCCGGTGATGACGCGCCTGGGGTCGGTCTCGCTGCGGGTGCCCTGCATGGCGATGAACATCGTGCCGCTGCGAGTCCCCGTCGCGCCCGGCGCCACGCTGGCGTCGCTGGCGCGGAACATCGCGTTGGAGCTGCGCTCCTCCAGGCCGCACCTGCGCTACCGCTACGAGCAGCTTCGTCGCGACCTGCGGCGGGTCGGTGGACAGCGCAAGCTGTTCGGCCCCGTCGTCAACATCATGCCGTTCGACTACGGGCTGCGCTTCTCGGGGTTGACGAGCATCGCGCACAACATCTCGGCGGGTCCGGTGGAGGACCTCTCCATCGGGGTCTATGCCCGCTCCGATGGCGGCGGCCTGCGCGTCGACTTCGATGCCAATCCGGTCTGCTACGACGCGTCGGCGGTGGATGCGCACCAGCAGGACTTCCTCGAGCGGCTCGACACGTGGCTCGCGGCGCCGGAGCAGCCGGTCCACGGCTCGGCGGCGACGGACGGCGACGGGCGCACCTTGGAGCTGTCGCTCCTCGACGGAGGCCCGCTGCCCGGGCCCGCGCACCCCGTCCTGACGCTGATTCAGCAGCGTGTCCGTGAGCAGCCGGAGTCGGTCGCGGTGGAGCACGGTGCGCATCGGCTGACCTACCAGGAGCTGTGGCAGCGGGCGCGGGAGCTCGCGGCGCGTCTCGTGACCGAGGGGGTCCGCGCCGACACGCCGGTGGCGGTGAAGGTGCCGCGAGGACTCGATGCGGTGGTCGCGTCCCTGGGCATCCTCCTTTCTGGAGCGGGCTATCTCCCGCTGGACCCGAACGGGCCCGAGTCCCGCGCGGCGGCCATCCTCGAGGATGCGGCGCCTTCGCTGATGGTCGTGCCCGCTTCAGGCACCGCTGCCAGCCCCCGGCCCGTGGGGCACCTGGCCATCGAGCGGCGTGCGGCCGTGTCAGCTCCCGCTCACGATGTCTCGGGTACGGACACCCACCCCCAGTCCGAGGGACGCCCGGCCATCGAGCAGCCCGCGGTTGTGCCAGCCTCCGCCTTCGACGCCTCGCGCACCGATGGCGAGCGGCTCGCGTATGTCATCTACACGTCCGGCTCGACGGGGCAGCCCAACGGTGTGCAGATCACCCATGGCGCGCTTGCCCACTTCGTCGCGGGGGCGACGCATCGCTATGGCCTCCATCGCGAGGACCGCGTCCTCCAGTTCGCGCCGCTGCACTTCGACGCGAGCGTCGAGGAGATCTTCCTGACGCTGTGCGCAGGCGCGCGCCTGGTGCTGCGCACGGACGAGATGCTCCAGTCCGTGCCTCGGCTCCTCGAAGCCTGCACGGCACAAGGCATCACGGTGTTGGACCTGCCCACGGCGTTCTGGCACGAGCTGGCCTACGCCGTGTCCACGGAGGCCGCGCGGCTGCCCGACTCCGTGCGAATCGTCATCATCGGAGGCGAGGCCGCGCTCCCCGAGCGCGTCGCACGCTGGCGCGCCTCCGTGCGCGCTGGCGTCCGTCTCCTCAACACCTATGGCCCCACGGAGGCCACGGTCGTCGCGACCATGGCCTCGCTCGGGGAGAGCGACACGCCGGCCCGCGTCGTCTCCAAGGGCGCCGAGGACGAGGTCCCCATCGGCTTGCCGCTCCCCGGCGTTCGCGCCGCGCTCATCGACGCACAGGGGCGACTCGTCGCCAAGGGCGCCGAAGGCGAACTCTGCCTGCTGGGCGGAGCCCTCGCGCGTGGCTATCTCGGACGCCCGGAGCTGGACCGGGCCCGCTTCATCTCGCTGAGCGCGCTGCCTGACCAGCCACGCGCCTACCGCACCGGCGACAAGGCCCGGATGCGGGAGGACGGCCAGCTCGTGTTCGTCGGCCGCGTGGACGACGAGCTGAAGATCAGCGGACACCGCATCGACCCCTCCGAGGTGGAGACCGTGCTGCTCGGCCACCCAGGCGTGCGCGAGGCCGCGGTCGTCGGCCAGCAGCTTCCCGGTGGCTCCCGCCGCCTGTGCGCACACGTCGTCGCGGAGGCTCCCATTCCCTCCGCCGCCGACCTGCGCAAACACCTGCTCGCGCACCTCCCCGCGCCCATGGTGCCGAGCGCCATCGTCTTCACCGAACACCTGCCTCGCACCAGCACGGGGAAGATTGACCGCACGGCCCTGCGCAAGGCCGCGCCCGTCGAGCGGGCCTCCTCCACCGACCAGAACACCACCGAGCTGGAGCGCGTGGTGCTGGGCATCTGGGAAGAGGTCCTCGGCGCAACGGACCTCACCCCGCAGGACGACTTCTTCGACCGAGGCGGTCAGTCCCTCCAGAGCATCCAGGTGGCCAACCGCCTCGGCATCGCCCTGGGACGTGAGGTCCCCGTCGCCACCGTGTTCCGCTACCCCACGGCCGCCGCCCTCGCCCAAGCGCTCGAACACGGAGACGCCGCGAGCACCAGCCCTTCGGGCCCGAACCCCGCGATGCTCGCCGACGCCGAGCTGTCCGAAGAGATCGTTCCCAAATCAAGTCACACCCCTCCGACCACGAGCTTCGAGTCACTCTTCCCGGCCCCTCGCCAGGCGCTCCTCACCGGCGCCACCGGGTTCGTCGGCGCGCACCTGCTCGACCAACTCCTGCGCCAGACCCAAGCCCGCGTGGTCTGCCTCGTCCGAGCCCGCGACGAAGCCCAGGCCCTGGAGCGCATCCGCGCCGCCCTGACGTCACAACAGCTCTCCACCGAGGGACTCTCCACCCGCGTCGTCGCCCTCCCGTCGGACCTCACGAAGCCGTGGCTCGGGCTCGACAAGGCGCGCTTCCACGGACTGGCCGCGGAGTGCGACGTCGTCCTCCACAACGCGGCGGTGGTGAGCGTCGTCCGGGAGTACGGCAGCGTCCAGGCCGTCAACGTCCAGGGCACTCGCGAGCTGCTGCGGCTGGCGGCCACCGCTCGCCTCAAGCCCTTCCACTACGTGTCCACGCTCGCCGTCGCGCCCCAGGCGAACGTGAGCCCGGAGGTCCCCGAGGACTTCGTCCCCGCCCACCCGGGCCTGCGTGACGGCTATCAGCAGAGCAAGTGGGTCGCGGAGCGCCTGGTCCAACAAGCCTCCGAGCGCGGCCTGCCCGTCGCCGTCTACCGCCTGGGCCGCGTCGTCGGCGCCAGCGACACCGCGCTCGTCAATCCCCAGGACCTCGTCTGGCGCATCCTGCTCGCGGGAGTCCCCTCCGGCTCGCTGCCGATGCTGGACGTCGGCGAGACGTGGACCCCCGTGGACTACGTGGCCCAGGCCATCGTCGCCCTCTCCCGCCGCGCCACGCCGGGCACCGTGTTCAACCTGACGCCCGTGCCGGATGTCCGGCTGCCGGAGCTGTTCCGCTGGGTCCGCGAGTACGGCTACCCCGTGGAGATGGCCCCCATCCCCGAGTGGCGCGCACGCGTGGCGGAGCGCGCGGGCACCGCCGACAACACCACCACGCTGGCCTTCTTCGACCTGCGCTCCGGCGACTCGGAGCCCGCCTTCGGACTCGGCCCCGTGCGCTGTCAACGCCTGCACCAGTCCCTGGAGGGCACCGGCATCACCTGTCCCCAGGCGAATCGCGACCTCTTCTTCCGATACCTCAACACCTGCGTCGCCCGCGGACTCCTTCCGCCGACGCCTGGCGCTTCCTTGGAAACGGCCACCCCGTGATGAATCGAACCTGGACCCCCCGCACGTGGCGCGAGAAGCCCGTGAAGTACATGCCGGATGACTATCCGGACCTGCGCGCCCTCACCCGTGTCGAGTCCGAGCTGTCCAAGCTCCCTCCCCTCGTCCACCCCGCGGAGACCCGACGCCTCACCGCCGCGCTCGCCCAGGTCTCCCAGGGCAAGGCCTTCCTCCTCCAAGGCGGAGACTGCGCGGAGAGCTTCAAGGAGTTCACCACCGACAACATCCGCGACACGTTCCGCCTCATCCTCCAGATGGCCATCGTGCTCACCTTCGCGGGGGGCCGGCCGGTGGTGAAGGTGGGCCGCATCGCGGGGCAGTTCGCCAAGCCGCGCTCCAGTCCCGTGGAGACGCTCGACGGCGTCACCCTCCCCGCGTACCGGGGCGACATCATCAACGGCATGGACTTCGACGCGGCCGAGCGCACGCCCGACCCGAAGCGCCTGCTCAAGGCCTACCACCAGTCCTCCGCCACGCTGAACCTGCTGCGGGCCTACTCCGGAGGCGGTTACGAGGACCTCTGCAACCTCCACCGCTGGACGCTCGACTTCGTCGCGGCCTCTCCCCAGGGAGAGCCCTACCGCAAGCTCGCGGACTCCATCTTCGAGTCGCTCTGCTTCATGAGCGCGCTGTGCCCCGCCCCCGACCACACCCCCGCCCCGCCCACCGTGGAGCTCTTCACCAGCCATGAAGCGCTCCTCCTCAACTTCGAGGAAGCCCTCACGCGCCAGGAGCCCTCGACGAACCACTGGTACGACGCCTCCGCCCACATGCTCTGGATTGGCGAGCGCACCCGCCAGCTCGACGGCGGGCACGTGGAGTTCATGCGAGGTCTCCGTAACCCCATTGGCGTCAAGTGCGGCCCCACGATGGAGCCGGATGACCTGCTGCGCCTGATGGACGTGCTCAACCCGGAGGGCCTCCCAGGCCGCCTCACCCTCATCGGCCGCTTCGGCGCGGACAAGGTCGCCGATTGCCTCCCACGCCTGATGGCCGCCACGCGCCAGGACGGCCGCCCCGTCATCTGGTCCATCGACCCGATGCACGGCAACACCCACAAGGCCAGCAACGGCTACAAGACGCGCGCCTTCGACCGGGTCCTCTCCGAGGTGAAAGGCTTCCTCCAGGTCGCCTCCGCCGAGGGCGTCCACCCGGGCGGCATCCACCTGGAGATGACGGGCCAGAACGTCACCGAGTGCCTGGGCGGCCCTCGCGCCGTCACCGAGGACGACCTTTCCAGCCGCTATCACACACATTGCGACCCGCGCCTCAACGCGGACCAGGCACTCCAGCTTTCCTTCCTCGTCGCAGAGAAACTGCACGCCCTGAAAAGCCCCCGTGCCAGGGCGGCCTAGGACACCCATCAATCCTTGACAGCCTGTAGGCCAAGGAATACACGCACTCCGCAAATGAAAATGAAAACCATTTTCATAATCCCCCTGGCTCGCTGGAGCCTCGGACTGGGTCGGGCGCGGCGGGGCGTGGCGCTGCTGGCGTGGCTGACCGTCGGGGCTCCCGCCCTGGCGCAGGAGGCGGGCGAAGGTCCGCCGCCGTCCGTGGCACCGACGTCCGTCCCGGAGTCCGCGCCGCCCGCGGCCCCCTCCATCGTTCCGCCCAAGCTGGTGACGTTCGTCGAGGCGACCTACCCGGCCGAGGCGGAGAAGGCCCGGCAGGAGGCCACGGTGCGCCTGAAGCTGACGCTGGACGCCCAGGGCACCGTCACGGAGGCGGAGGTCCTGGAGCCCCAGGGGCACGGCTTCGACGAGGCGGCGCGAGAGGCGGCGCTGCGCTTCCGCTTCGAGCCGGCGCAGCGCGACGGCGTCGCGGTCCCCTCGCGCATCGCCTACAGCTACGAGTTTCGCCTTCCCGCCGAAGCGCCCGTGCCTGCGCCGGCCGAGCCGCCCGTCGTCGCGACCGCGCCCGTCGCTCCGGTGGAAGCCCCTGCCCCTGTCGACACCGAGCCCCGGCAGCCCGCGGCCGATGCGAGCATGGAGGCCATCGACGTCACCGTCGCCGGAGAGTCCGCCGCCGAGCGCCGGCGCCGCTCCGCCGAAGCGGTGAAGGTCATCGAGACGGAGAGCCTCCAGCGCGAGGCCGTGGACATGGGTCAGGCCCTCTCCCGGACCGAGGGCGTGGGGGTCCGCCGCGCCGGAGGACTGGGCAGCCGCGCGCGCTTCTCCCTCGCGGGGCTCGCGGATGACCAGGTCCGCTTCTTCATCGACGGCGTGCCGCTGGAGCTCGCGGGCTTCGGCCCGGACTTCGCGAACGTCCCCGTCAACCTCGTCCAGCGCCTGGAGCTGTACCAGGGCGTGGTGCCCGTGCGCTTCGGCGCGGATGCGCTGGGCGGCGCGGTGCAGATCGTCACGCCGGAGAACGTGGAGGGCTCACGCGCCTCCGCGTCCTACGAGATCGGCTCGTTCGAGACGCACCGGGTGACGGCCAGCGCGCAGCACGTCTCCGGCGCCACGGGCCTCCTGCTGCGCGCCAGCGGCTTCTTCGACTCCAGCCCCAACAACTACGCCGTCGACGTCAAGGTGGGAGACGCCTCCGGGCGGGTGCTCGAGACGCGCCTGCCGCGCTTCCACGACGCGTTCCGCGCGGGAGGCGGAGGACTCGAGGTGGGCTTCGTCAACCGGCCCTGGGCCCGCAGGCTCCTCCTCCGGGCCTACGCGTCCACCTCCAGCCAGGAGATTCAACACGACACGACAATGAAGACGGCCTACGGCGAGGTCGACTCGGCCAACAGCTCCGGCGGCGCCACGCTCCGCTTCGAGCAGACCTACGCCAGCGGCATCGTCGTGGACGCGGTGGGGGGCTATGTCTTCCGGCGCGCGCGCCTCACGGACCTGGGGACGTGTGCATACGACTGGTTCGGCAAGTGCGTCGCCGACCTCCCGCAGCCCGGGGAGCTGGAGGACCGGGCCATCGACCGGCACGTGAGCCAGCACACCGGCTTCGCGCGGCTCAACCTGGGCTGGAGCCTGGCCCCCCAGCAGATGCTGCGCCTGACGGTGGCGCCCACCTTCGTGAGCCGGGACGGTGAAGACCGGGCGCTCACCGCGCTCAGCAAGGTCGACCCACTCACCGCGCGGCGCAGCCTCTACTCGCAGGTCGTCGGCCTGGAGCATGAGCTGGACGCGCTGGACGAGCGGCTGGAGAACATCGTCTTCGCCAAGAGCTACACGCAGCTGGCCCGCGCGGACCGGCTCCTGCCCGACAACACCTTCGCCCCGGCGGACCGGGACACCTTCACCTTCGGGGTCGGCGACTCGCTGCGCTACCGCCTGTCGTCCCAGCTCACCGCGAAGGCCGCCTACGAGTGGGCCACGCGCCTGCCCCGGCCGGATGAAATCTTCGGCGACGGCATCCTCATCGACACCAACCTGGACCTGAAGCCGGAGACCAGCCACAACCTCAACCTGGAGCTGGCGCTCGACACGCGCGAGACGGCGAGGGGGGCCTTCCGGGGCAGCGTGATGGGCTTCGCCCGCTTCACCGACCAGCTCATCATCCCGCTGGGGCGCGAGGGCTACTTCACCTACCAGAACGTCTTCGCGGCGCGCAGCCTGGGCGCCATGGGCGCGGTGGGCTGGACGTCGCCCGCGCAGCTCCTGTCGCTCGACGGGAACGTCACGTGGCAGGACATCCGCAATGCCTCCGGCGAGGGCGCCTTCGGCACCTTCGACGGCCAGCGCATCCCCAACCGCCCCGCCCTGCTCGCCAACGGGAGCGCCCGGCTCCAGTGGAGTGGCCTGGCGTCGTCGCGCGATGAGCTGTCATTGACCTGGAACACCCGCTACATCCACGCGTTCTACAGAGGGTGGGAGAAGCTGGGGGCCCAGGGCTCGAAGCAGAACATCGAGGCCCAGCTCCTTCACTCGCTGGCCCTCACGTATGTCACCCGGCCCGCGCGCGCGACCCTGAGCTGGACGGTCGACGTGCAGAACCTCACCGACGCCACCGCCATGGACTTCATGGGGGTGCAGCGTCCCGGGAGAAGTGTCTCCGCGAAGGTGGTCGCGGAGCTCTGAGTCACCCCCGCATCTGTCTTGTCATTCCTCGCTGATGTCCTGAAAGGACTCTCTCCATGAAGACTGCTTCACTCTTCTCCCTCCCACGCCTCACCGCGGCGGCGCTCGCGCTGGGCCTGTTCTCCGGCTGCGGCGACGACAAGGACGGCAAGGGCGTTGGCGACGGCGCCGTCTATGCCGCCATCACCCAGGTGAGCACGACCGACGAGACGCAGAGCTACGTCGTCCTGCTGGACAAGGTCGACCAGACCGAGACGCTGTCGCTGGAGAACGCCACCGAGATTCCCGGCCGCGCGCTGGGCGCCGGCATCGCGAAGTCCGGCCACCTGTACGTGGCGGGCAGCGAGGGCGCCATCGTGACGCGCTACAAGCTGACCGACGACGGGAAGCTCGTGCAGGACGGCGAGGTGAGCTTCTCCGGCCGCGGCGTCAGCTCCATCGGCGAGTACCAGCACCAGTTCCAGTTCGCCTCGGCGACGAAGGCGTACTACGTCGACGGCCGCACCGCGCAGGTCATCGTGTGGAACCCCACGACGATGGAAGTGACCAACGCCGTTCAGCTCCCCGGGCTCACCATCGCGGGCTCGGTCAGCACGTTCGCGTCGCTGCCGGTTCGCGCGGCGAACAAGATCCTCATCCCCGTGGGCTGGCGCCCGAGCTCCAGCGTGGGCATCACCTCGAAGGCCGGCGTCATCGTGGTGAACCCGGAGAACGACTCCATCACCCTGGTCACCGATGACCGCTGCGGCTACGTACGCGACGGCGTCGTCGGCCCGGATGGTCAGGTCTACCTGGCGACCGAGGCGTATGGCGCCGCCGTGTTCCGCACCGCGGGCGCGTCCGCCGCGCCGGAGCCGTGCCTGCTGCGCTTCGACGCGCAGGCCCAGACGTTCGACAAGGACTTCCGCCGGTCGCTGGGCGCGCTGACCAACGGCAAGCCCACGGGCTCGCTGCTGCCCGGCCCGTCCGGCAGCGCCTACCTGCGCGTGCTGGATGAGACGCACTCCTCCCTGCGTGAGGGCATGCACCCCCGCGCGATGGCCAGCGCCCCGGCCTGGAAGTTCTGGCAGCTCAACCTGGCCACGCTCGCCGCGACCGAGGTCTCCACCCTGCCGGCCAGCACGGGCAGCACGTTCCTCTACGACGCCGACAACCGCGTCCTCTTCACCGAGTTCACCAACAACTCGTCGACGACGAACGTCCGCGAGCTGACCGACAAGAGCGGCAAGCTCGTCTTCACCACGCAGGGGCTGGTGTTCTCCTTCCTGCAGCTGCGCTGAGCCTCACCACCGCAGTCACCTCCCGAAGGCGCCGCGCGCGGCTCACCGCGTCCGGCGCCTTCCGGAGCGCCCCACCCACCGCGGCGTCCCTGACGTGCGGCGTCCCTGCCTCCCGGGAAACCCAACCATGCACATCGTCGAAATCGTCAAGGATGTCTTCGTGAAGTGGGGCGCGAACTGGGTGCTCTGGCTCCTGTTCGCGCTGTCCCTGGTGAGCATCGGCGTCATCGTGGAGCGCTGGCTCGTCTTCCGCACCAAGCAGGACCGCATCCGGGAGCTGTCCGGCGCGCTCGAGGAGACGCTGGCGAGCGGCGACTTCCCCGCGGCCATCTCCAAGCTGGAGAAGCGCACGTCGGTGGGCGCCTCGGTGGCTCGCGCGGGCCTGCGGCTGGCCCCCCAGGGCATGACGGCCGCGGAGAAGGGCATGCAGAGCGCGCTCGCCATCGAGCGCTCCACGCTCGAGAACCGGCTCGCCTTCCTGGGCACGCTGGGGAACAACGCGCCGTTCATCGGCCTGTTCGGAACGGTCATCGGCGTGCTGCTCGCGTTCGAGGCGCTGAGCCAGACGAAGGGCTCGCCCGTGAGCGGGGCCAGTCAGGTCGCCTCCAACCTGGTGATGGGCAGCATCGCGGAGGCGCTGGTCGCCACCGCCGTCGGCATCGGCGTCGCCCTCCCCGCCGTCGCCGCCTACAACTACTTCCAGCGGCGCATCGCCAGCATCCTCTCGGACGCGGAGGCGCTGACCAACCTGGTGCTGGCCTACGTCTCCGCGCGCGAGCAGGCCGCGACGCCCAAGGGAGGCGCCTGACCATGGCCGGAGGAACCACGCCCCGCGGCGGCCTCATCGAGGGCATCAACGTCACGCCGCTCGTGGACATCATGCTGGTGCTGCTCATCATCTTCATGGTCACCGCGCGACTGGTGGACAGCCCCGCCGTCCCCCTGGACCTGCCCAAGGCCTCGCAGAGCGAGGACGTGCAGACGGTGTTCGCGGTCTCCATCACGCCCGCCGGTGAGCTCCTGGTGAACGGCGAGGCGACAACGGACCAGGTCCTTCAAGACAGCGCGAGGCAGGCGCTGGTGAAGGACCCCGAGCTGCGCGCGGTCATCCAGGCGGATGGCGCCGTCCCCCACCGGCGCGTCATCGCGGTGCTGGATGCGCTCAAGGAGGCGGGCCTCACGCGCGTCGCCTTCGGAACGGTGCGACCCGCGCCCATCGAGGAGGGCACGCGTGTCACGCCCTGAGCCCTCACCTCACCCCGAGTCGAGCATCGCGGGCATCGTCCTGGGCCCGCCTCCGCCCCAACGGCGCTACGCCCTCTGGTGGGCCGTCGCCGTCACCGCGTCGCTGCATGGGGTCGCGGGCGTGCTGGCGTATCAGGCCTGGCGCCAGGGGCAGTCCGCCACGCCGCAGGTCGCCGTGCGCAAGCAGGTGATTCGCGTCGACCACGAGGTGGACCTGAATCCACCCCCGCCACCGCCACCGCCTCAGCCCCAGCGCGTCGCCCGGGCGGACCCGCCGACGCCTCGCGTGAAGACACCGAGCCCCGCGCCCCGCGAGTCCTCACGCCCCACGCCCGTGGAGCCGGCGCAGGCGGGGGCGGTGGTCGCCGCGAAGGAGACCGCCGCGCCGCTCGACTTCACCGACTTCGACATGGCCAGCGGCAACGCGCCCAAGTACGCGGGCGGCGTGACGGCGTCGACGGGCCGCTCGACGACGGCGGTCAACACCGTGGCCAGCGGCGACACCGAAGGCGTGGGCACGGGAGGCAGCCAGGCCCGCGCCATCCAGCTCTCCGCTCGCAACTGGAGCTGCCCGTGGCCGAAGGAAGCCGATGCGCTGCGCATCGACAACCAGACGGTGGTGCTGCGCGTCGCCGTGGACGTCGAGGGTGAAGTGACGTCGACCGAGCTCGTGTCGGACCCGGGGCACGGCTTCGGGCAGGCCGCGCTCGGGTGTGCGCGCAAGGCGCGCTTCGACACCGCGCTGGACCGCGAGGGGCATCCTGTCGCCGCGGTCTCTCCCCCGATCCGGGTGCGGTTCGTCCGCCCCTAGCGCGTCTCGCGCCCGCCGTCTGGAGGCACTCGTGAACACCGCCGCTCCGCCCCGCCAGGAGAAGCTGCTGACCCTGTTGCTCGCGGGAGTCCAGTTCAGCCACCTCCTGGACTTCATGATCATCCTGCCGCTGGGCCCGGAGCTCATCCGCCGCTTCGACCTCACCACGGCGCAGTTCGGCGCGCTCGTGTCCGCGTACACGCTGGCCTCCGCGGCCATGGGGGTCCTGGGCCTGTTCTGGCTGGACCGCTTCGACCGCAAGCGCACGCTCCTGGCCGTCTACGCGGGCTTCATCCTCGCCACGCTGGCGTGTGGCGTCGCGTCCAGCCACGTCGCGCTGCTGGTGGCCCGCTCGCTCGCGGGCGCCTGCGCGGGCCTCATGGGCGCGGTCATCATGGCCATCATCGCGGACGTCGTCCCGGGCGAGCGACGGGGGCGGGCCATCGGCACGGTGATGTCGGCGCTGGGGCTCTCCGCTGTCGCCGGGGTTCCGTTGGGGCTCGGGCTCGCGAACCAGTTCGACTGGCGTGTTCCGTTCTGGGCCATCGGTGGACTGGCGGCGGTGCTGTGGCTGGGCCTGCTGCGTGTCCTTCCTCCCGTGAAGCATCACCTGGCGCGCGACCCCGAAGCCTCGCCAGGCAATCCCTTGTCGACGCTGGCCTCCCCCTCCCTCGCCCTGGGCTGGCTGCTGACGTTCTGTGTCGTCTTCGCCAGCTTCCTGCTCATCCCGTACCTGAGCCCCTTCATGGTGGGGAACCTGGGCGTGGCGAGCACGGACCTCACCTGGGTGTACCTGGGAGGCGGCGCCGGGACGCTCTTCGCGGCGAAGCTGGTGGGGCGCTTCACCGACCGCCTGGGCGCGGGGCGCATGCTCGCGTGGCTCCTGGCGGGCACGGTGGGCCCGCATCTGCTCTTCACGCACCTGTCGCCCGCTCCGCTGCCCGTGGTGACGAGCGCGTTCGTGCTGTTCATGGCGGTGACGTCCACACGCGCCATCCCCACCATCGCGCTGGTGTCCGCGCGAGTGCCTCCCGCGCTGCGCGGGCGCTTCCTCGCCGTCAACATGGCCGCGAGCGATGGCGCCTCCGGCCTCGCCGCCTGGGTGAGTGGCCTGCTCATCACCACGGCGCCGGACGGTGCGCTGCTGGGCTTCGGCCAGGTGGGGTGGATGGCCGTGGCGGTGACCGCGCTCTCCCTGTGCCTCTTGTGGACCTTCAGCCGAAGCGCACTGCCCCTGAAGGCCGCGACGACCTGATTCCTCTCAACACCCCAAGCCAAAGGAAGTCCCCATGGACATGCCTGTCAGGAAGCATCCCTCCCTTCCCCGCCCCATCCTGGGCGAGCTGAAGCTGGAGCGCTCCAACCAGCTCCTCGCCGAGGCGCGCAAGACGGTCCCCGGCGTCACCCAGTCGATGATGAAGAAGCCGGAGTTCTTCGCCCCGGGCTCCTTCCCCGTGTTCCTCGCCAAGGGCCAGGGCGCGCTCGTGGAGGACGTCGACGGCCAGGAGTACATCGACTTCATCAGCGGGCTGGGCGCCAACATGCTCGGCCACAACCACCCCGCGGTGGTCGACACCATCCGCCGTCACCTGGAGGAAGGCGTCCTCCACTCGCTGCCCACGCCCGTGGAGGTCACCTCCATCCAGGCGCTGCTGGACCTGGTGCCGGGCGCGGAGCAGGCGCGCTTCTTCAAGACGGGCGCGGATGCCACGTCCGCCGCGGTGCGCCTGTCGCGCTACCTCACCGGCAAGGAGCGCATCATCACCGTCGGCTACAACGGGTGGCATGACCACTTCATGTACGACACCCCGGGCGTGCCCGCGCCGCTCGCGAGCCTGACCACGCGGCTGCCCCTCTTCACGCCGCCGGACGAGGCCGTGCTGCTGTCCACCATCGAGAAGCAGGCCAGCCAGCTGGCGGCGGTGGTCCTCTCCATCCCCTACAACCGGCCGCTCACGTCGGGCTTCATGCAGCAGGTGCGCGCCGCGTGCACCGCGCACGGCGTGATGTTCGTGATGGACGAGGTGGTGACGGGCTTCCGCCTGGCCATGGGCGGCGCGCAGGAGTTCTTCGGCGTGCAGGCGGACATCGTGTGCATGTCCAAGAGCATCGCCGCGGGCATGCCGCTGTCGGCCATCTCCGGCCCGACGAAGTACCTCAGCAAGCTGGCGGACCTCCAGGTGTCGACCACGTTCGGCGGCGAGCTGCTGACGCTGGCCGTCTGCGAGGCCGTGCTGAAGTTCTACAAGCAGAACAGCCACATCCAGCACATCGCGAACCTGGGCCGCAAGCTGCGCGAGGGCGTCAACCAGCACGCCGAGGCGGTGGGCTCGCCGCTGCGCGTGCTCGGCTACGACTCGGTGCCCTTCTTCCGCTACTCGCCGGACATGGTCGAGCACGCGAAGCTGATGACGCCGTTCCAGGGCGGGATGGCGCGCCGGGGCGTCCTGCTGCGCCGCGACGTGAACTTCATCTCCGCGGTCCACACCGAGGAGCAGGTTCAGTACACGGTGGACATGGCGGGCGAGGTGCTGCGCTCGCTCGCGAAGCCCGCGTAGTCCCGCGCGGTGACTCGGGGAGGCCGGTGTGTCTGGCCTCCCCGGGTGGCTTCCTAGTTCTTCGAGTCGTGCACGTGGTCCGCGTGGCCCCGCTTCCAATAGCCGGTGACCCGCACCCAGCTCTTGTTCGTCCCGCGCTCGTTGAGCAGGTAGTCGCGGATGGGGCGCATCGCGAGCGACTCACCCGACACCCAGGCGAAGTAGTCACCGGGCGGGAAGTCGAGGGTGCGGATGGACTGGTTGAGCAGGTCCGTGGAGCCCGCCTCGGCGCCGTCCCGGTGCAGCCACTTGAGCGTCATGTTGGCGCGCGTGGAGAACTTCTGCTCCTCGCTGGCGTCGGCGACCTCGATGAAGACGATGGCGCGAGCCCCCTCGGGCAGTTCCTCCAACCGCCGGGCGATGGCGGGGATGGCCGTCTCGTCCCCCGCGAGCAGGTACCAGTCGAAGTCGTTCGACACGAAGAGCGAGCCGCGAGGACCGCCCACGCCCAGCATGTCGCCGGGCTTCGCCTGGGCCGCCCAGGACGACGCGGGGCCCGAGCCATGGAGGACGAAGTCCAGGTCCAGCTCGCCCGCGACCGGGTCGAAGCGGCGAGGCGTGTAGTCGCGCGAGTCGGGCTTCTTCTCACCCGGCTGGAGCACGGGGCCCGTGGGGCCCATCGTCGGAATCACGGGCCGCTGCTTGCCCGCCTCCGGGAACAGCACCTTCACGTGGTCATCCGCGCCTTCGCTGTGGAAGCCCTGGATGTCTTCACCGCCCAGGGTGATGCGCACCACGTGCGGGGTGATGGGCGTCACCCGGAGGACTTCCAGGCAACGGAACTTCACGGGGAACGGACCCCGGCGATACACCTTCTCGGACACGCTGGTCGTCACGTGTGCTCTCCTTCTTCACCACGAGGGCGGCTGCGCCCCTGCGAGCTGTGATTTTAGTTTTGACTCGCAATTTCATCTTCGCAACCGAAATCGCTCCCCACCGTGAGGCATGTCGCATGGCGGGCGGCCAGGCGCGGTGGATGGGAAAACGAGAACGGGGCCCGAGCACCGGCTGGGGAGGAGACGCCCGCCGGCACGCTCAGGCCCCGAGGGGTTCGCTACTGGAAGTTCAGCTTGCCATCCAGCTGGTAGCAGACGTGCGGCGTGCCGTCCGTGGGGCGGACCGCGACGCTCGGCCGGGACAGCGCCGCCGCCGAGCCGAGCTGGGTGTAGGTCCAGAAGCTGTTCGCGTCCGGCGTGAGGAGCTCCAGCGTCGTCTCATGGCGCTGGACGATGAAGACCTTGCCGGCCCCGTACGCCACGGCACTCGCGTGGTTCTTGTAGTCCACCTGCGAGTAGCGCACGGTGCTGGACAGGTAGGGGGACGCCACCGCGAGGTCATAGAAGGCGAACTGCGCGCCATCCAGCGACGACCCTCCGCCACCAAGCAGCAAGAGGTGCCGGTTCTCGCCCCAGGCCGTCGACAGCCACTTGTGTCCGTCCGAGTACGTCGCCGTCAGTCGGATGTTGTCGGTATCCGCGCCGGGCTTGACGCCCACGAAGATGTCATTGGTCGAGCTGTTGGCGAAGGGCACATACAGGGTGCCCGAGCTGTCGAAGGTGACGTCGCCCATCAAGGTCGCGCCGCGCATCAGGGCGGCCGTCCACGTGCCCACACCCGTCCGGGTGGTGACTTGCACGCCCGTGGCGATGCCAGAGTGGCTGTCGCTGAAGGCGATGGAGGGCTGAAGCGCCTGCGCGGGATTGAGCGCGATGCTGACCTTCAGGTTCTGTCCGTAGCCCGAGGGGTCCGCGAGCTCCCTGAGCCAGGCTCCATTGGCACGCGTGGCATAGGCCACACGGAAGTATGGAATGGCGGGGCTGGAGGGCGCACCCGCCATCCGGATGTAGGCGACATGCGGCGTCCCAGTCGCCTCATCCAGCGCCATCGTGGCGCTCGACACGTAGCTGCCGCTGTTGTTCATCCCGGGGCCGTCAATCTGCTCCGTCGTCCACACCGTGCCGTCCCAGCTCGCGTACCAGAGCGAGCGGTGGGTGTCGTTCAGGTAGATGACGTGCCCCTTCCCCGCCCGGTCGAAGGCCAGCTTGCAGAAGGAGCCCGTGACGTCCGGCCGCGGGTCCACCACCGTCCCGGGCGCCACCACCGCCGAGCCCACCACGTTGAAGTCGAACGAGCCCTCCCCCGTCTTGCCGGAGACGGTCTCCACGGAGACGGACAGCGACGCCGTTCCCTTCGAGGGCAGCGTCCACTCGACGCGCTCGGCGTTGGCTTCGATGGCGCCCGCATTGGAGCTCCAGCGCACGGTCTTGAAGGCCTCTCCCGACGCGGTGACCTTGAAGCGCTCCTTGGAGCCCTCGACGTAGGGCCCCTCGCCGCCCTCGCGCTCGACGAGCAGCACCACCGAGCCCGGGACGTTCGGCCGGATGATCTCCGTGGGCTTCGACTCCCCCGCGCACCCCGCCGCCAACATGGATGCACATGAAACCGAGATACAAGTGACAAGGAACTTCTTCAGCATGGCCAGAACCTCGTGGATGGGGTCCGGCCCATGACCCAGGCCGGACAGGAGCCACCTGCGCTCCAAGCAATCCCATCAACGAATCACCGCCGGGAAAGTCTTAATGGAAATTGGAAATGAGACATCCCGCGCCGGGCTCCGTATTCAGGGTGCGGAGATGAAGCCTCGTCGGACGAGAGAGGCGAGGTACGTCGACAGCAACGTGTCGTTGACCTGGGGGCACGACGTCCCGAGCGACTCGAGCGCCTTCACCGCGTTCTGGCTGTCACACACCGCCATCCGGGGTCCCGAGGCCGTCCTGTCCTCCGGGGGAACCTGCTGGAGGATGGAGTGGAGCTCCATGAGCACCGCGTCGGAGGCCTGCGCGGCGGCGAGCTCGGTCAGCCAGGCGTCGAAGCCCAGGATGCGCAGCGGATAGCCGAACGCCTGCATGCCGCTCCAGAGCGTGGTGGCCCGGACGGTCCTGGGATTGACGATGTGGAACGTCTGGCCGAGTGACTCAGGATGCGCCGCGAGGCCCACGATGGCCCGGCTCGCGTAGTCCACGGGCGTCAGCTCGATCATCGCGTCGACCTGGGGCGCCGCCCCCATCCGGACGCAGGCCTGGAGCGTCCTGCAGAGAAGGTCCTCTGCGCCCCACGCCCCCGTCTGGCTGTGGCCGGTGATTCGCCCAGGACGGTAGATGGAGACCGGGAGCCCCCGCCGCGACGCCTCCCTCACGAGGCTCTCCGCCACCCACTTGCTCTGGGAGTAGCCGCCCGCCACCGAGCCCGGTGGCCCGAGCGGCTCATCTTCGCGGATCGCCTCGGAGCGCCCCGAGGCGAGCACCGAGATGGTGGAGACGTAGTGCAGCGGCTTGACGCGGGTCCGCGTGGCCAGCCGGAGAATCTCCCGCGTTCCGAGGACGTTCGCCGCCTTCAGCCCCTCATAGGGATAGAGGAAGTTCACCAGCGCGCCGTTGTGGAGGATGACGTCGACCTCGCTGGACAGGCGCTCGAACTCCGCCTCGGAGAGGCCCAGCATCGGCTTGCCGATGTCCCCTCGCAGCGGGACGATTCGCGCCGCCAGCGCGTCGCTCCAGAGTGAGTAGCCCTCCAGGTTCTTGCGAATCCGGCGCATCCCATCCCGCGCATCCGAGCAGCGCACGAGGCACCAGATGTTCGCGTCCGTCTTGCGGCAGAGTTCCTCCAGCAGGAACGCGCCCAGGAAGCCGGTGGCGCCCGTGAGCAGGAGGGTGCGCGGCGGGAGCGTGCGCGGCGCGGGGAGCCCTCTCGGGTCGATGTCCGCCTCGAGCACGGCGTCCGCCGCCATGTCCGCCTGTGTCTCGCGCACCACGCGCACGCCCGAGCGCACGGCCTCCACCATCTTCGCGAGGTCCTCCAGGGTCGCCGCCTGGAGCAGCTCGCGCAGCGTCAGCTCGACGGAGCAGGCGGCGCGCACACGGGTCAGCACCTGGTACAGCGACAGCGAGCTGCCTCCCAGGTCGAAGAAGCTGTCGTGGATGCCCACCTTGTCGACGCGCAGCACCTCACGCCACACGGTGGCGAGGGCCTCCTCGTCGGGCGTCCTCGGCGCGACGTACGCCTTCGTCGTCCCCGCTCGTGCGCCGTCGGGTGCCGGGAGCGCCTTGCGGTCCACCTTGCCATTGGGCGTCAGCGGGAGGGACTCCATGCGCACGAAGATGCCGGGGACCATGTACTCGGGCAGCCGGGTCTTCAGGTGATTGCGCAGGTCCGCGGGGTCCAGGGGCTGCTCCCCTCGCGCGACCACGTACGCGACGAGCTGCTTCTCCGCGCCCGGGTCTTCTCGCACGACGACCACGGCGTCTCGCACGCCAGGGTGCTTCACGAGCACCGCGCCAATCTCGCCGAGCTCGATGCGGAAGCCTCGCAGCTTGACCTGGTGGTCCATCCGCCCCAGGTAGTCGAGCCGCCCGTCCGGCAGCCACCGCGCCAGGTCCCCCGTCCGGTACATGCGCGCTCCGTCTTCGGTTCCGAAGGGAGAACGCACGAAGCGCTCCGCCGTGAGCTCAGGGCGGTCCAGGTAGCCTCGCGCGACACCAAGGCCCGCGATGAAGACCTCGCCCGGGACTCCCGGCGGAACGGGCTCCAGGTTCGCGTCCAGCACGTAGACCTGCGTGTTCCCGACCGGGCGCCCGATGAGCACGTGCTCTCCACGCGCCACGCGCGTCCAGGTCGAATACGTCGTCGTCTCGCTGGGGCCGTAGAGGTTGAACACGCCCTGCACGTGGCTCAGTTGGTAGATGCGCTCGACGAGCGCGGCGCCCAGGGCCTCACCCGCCAGGTTCACCGTGCTGACGGACGGAGGGACGGCCCCCGCCAGGAGGAGCGCGTTCATCGCCGAGGGCACGGTGTTGATGAGCGTCACCTCTCGAGCCGAGGGAAGCTCCGGCAGCTCCAGCGCGTTCTTCGCGACGATGACCGTGCCGCCGACACACAGCGGCGCGAACATCTCGAAGACGGACAGGTCGAAGCACATCGACGTCGAGGCCAGCGTCCCCGCGAGCTGTGCCCCCGAGAAGACCCGCGTCGCCCAGACGAGGAAGGCCACGGCGCCGCGGTGTTCGATCATCACGCCCTTGGGCCGGCCCGTGGAGCCCGAGGTGTAGATGAGATACGCGAGGTTCTCGGGCCCTGCTCCGCCCGCGGGACGCTCCGTCCGCTCGGCGTCGAGCACCGGTCTGTCGGAGTCCAGGCAGAGGACGTGGGCGCTGTGCTCGGGCAGGTCCGTGAGGAGCCGCCGCTGGGTGAGCAGCACGGGGACCCGGGCATCCTCGAGGATGAGCGCGAGGCGCTCCTTCGGATACGCGGGGTCGAGCGGGACGTAGGCGCCTCCCGCCTTGAGGATGCCCAACAGTCCGATGACGACATCCTCCGTGCGCTCGACGCAGATGCCCACTCGCACTTCCGGGCCCACGCCCAGGCGCCGCAGGTGGTGTGCGAGCTGGTTGGAGCGCCGGTTCAGCTCTTCGTAGGTGATGCGTCGCGGGCCGCTCACCAGGGCCACGGCCTCCGGCGTTCGCTCGACCTGGGCTTCCACGAGTCCGTGGATGCTCGTTGAGGGAACGGGGAAGGCGGTGTCATTCCACTCGACGAGGACCTGGTTCCGCTCCTCCTGCGTCAACAGCGGGAGCTTCGACAGGCGCGCTTCGGGATGCGCCACGATGGCCTCCAGCATCACCTGGAAGTGCCCCACCATCCGCTCGGCCGTGCGCGCGTCGAACAGCTCCGTCGAGTACTCCAGCATTCCGGCGAGCCCGCGCTCCGCCGTGGCCATGATGAGCGCGAGGTCGAACTTCGCCGTGCCCTCCACGCTCCCGTCGGGTGCGCCTCGCAGGAACGACCATTTCGTCCCTGGCAGATCGAGCGTCGGCGCCGGGATGTTCTCCAGCGTGAAGCAGGCACGCACCAGCGGATTGAAGCCGCCATCCCGCGGAGCCCCCGCGGCCTGCACGACCTCGCTGAACGGCAGCTCCTGATGGTCCATGCCTTCCAGGACCACCGTCCGCGCACGGGCCAGCCACTGCGCGAAGGTCGGGTCGCCGGACAGGTCACACCGCAGCGCGAGGGTGTTCGCGACGAAGCCGATGAGGCCCGGCGGCACGGCCCCTCGATTCGCGACCACCGTTCCCAGGCCGAAGTCGGCTTGCCCTGAGTAGCGATGGAAGAGCGCCGCCAGCGCGGAGAACAGGACCATGAAGAGGCTGCATCCCTCTCGGCGGGCGAGCTCCTTCAGGTCCGCGCCGAGGGCTTCGGTCAGATGGAACGGAAGCACGGCGCCTCGGTACGTCTGGAGGGCCACCGCGCGATCCACGGGAAGCTGGAGCTGCGGCAGGCCCGTGAGCTTCTCCTTCCAGTACGCACGCTCGCGGGCCGCCGCATCGCCTCGCAGCCAGGACTGCTCTCGCAGCGCGGCCTCCGCGAACTGCATGGAGACCGGTGGCAGCGGAGAGGGTTGTCCTCGCGCGTGGGCGCCGTACAGCGCGGAGAACTCCCGGATGAGGACGCCGAGCGACCACCCATCCGTGATGATGTGGTGCTGCGTGAAGAAGAGGCCGAAGTCGTCGGGGCCGACCGCGACGAGGGTGACTCGCAGCAGGGGGCCGCTGGACAGGTCGAAGGGCTTCCGGGACAGCTCTTCCGAGCAGCGGATGAGCTCGGCCTCTCGCGCCTGCTCCGAGAGTCCCAGGCGCTCGATGACGGTCAGCTCCGCGCCGCTCTCCGCGGGCGCGATGACCTGGCGAGGCGTTCCGTCCACTTCGGGGAACCGCGTGCGCAGCACCTCATGCCGACGGACGACTTCGTCCAGGCTTCGGCGAAGGACCGGGACATCGAGTGCGCCGCGAACCCGGAGGCCGAGGTGGACGTTGTACTGCGCCGTGTCCGGCAGGAGCCGGTCGAGGAACCAGAGTCGCTCCTGGCCCGTGGCCAATGGGAGGACCTCGGGCCTCGTGGGGGCCTGGGGTGCGTCGCTGCCCTGCCCTGTGTGCTTCTGCAGGAACGCGAGGATCTCCCCCTTGCGCGCCACGAGCTCGGCGCGAAGCTCGGGTGAGAGGACCGCCTTGCCGGCTTGGACGACGAGCTTGTCTCCGTCCGCGCGGAGGCCCACGCCCTTCTGGGTGAGGGTGACCAGGAACTCTCGGATGTTCATAGGACGAAGACCTCGTTGTCGTCGGCGGTGCCGGTGCCCTCGGCGAGGCTCGCTTGTGCGAGCTGCTCCGCGAGGGTGCGGTCCATCACTTCGCCAGTCAGGTGTTCCCCGAGCGCGGCGAGCGTCGGGTGCTTCCACATCAGGGAGGCCGGCAGCGGTACGCCCAGCGCCGCCTCCAAGCGGTTGCGCAGCTCCAGGCCCATCAGTGAGTCCAGACCGAAGCTCTGCAACGGGGCTTCCCGGTCGATGCGCGAGGAATCCAACCGGAGGACTCGCGCCATCTGCTCACGAACGAGCTGCTCGATACGGGCACGCCCCTCTTCGGGCGTCGCCTTGCGCAGGGCATCCAGCAGGGCCTCGTCCCTGGCCCCGAGTGCCGCGCCCGAGCCCGCGGGAATCAGCTCCGACCACCACGGAGAGGAGCGGGCCTGGGGTGAAAGCTCCGTCCACCGACGGAGGTCGAGCGGCATGACCCCCATCCCCGTCGCGGCGCCATCCAGCAGCCGTCCGAGAATCGTGTTGCCCTCCGCTGGAGTGAGACTGCCCGCGCCGCGCTGCGCGAGGCGTGCGCCTCGGTTGTCCTGCGCGGCGGCCAGGCCGACTTCCGAGAAGGCGCCCCAGTTGATGCTCAGGGCGGGCAAGCCACGTGCACGACGCTGGAGGGCCAGCGTGTCCATGAAGGCATTGGCCGCCGCGTAGTTGCCCTGGCCCGGTGCGCCGAAGAACGACGCCGCCGAGGAGTACAAGACGAAGAAGTCGAGAGGCACGTCTCGCGTCAGCTCGTGCAAGTGCCACGCACCGAGGACCTTGGGAGCCATGACGCGACGGAAGCGCTCCTCCGTCTGCTGCGCGAGGACACCGTCGTCCAGGACACCGGCGGCATGGACGACGCCGCGCAGTGGGTCGCCACTCGCGGCGATGTCCGCGAACACCCGCGCGAGCTGTTCCCTCTGCGCCACATCGGCACCGGTGACGGTGATGCGTGCACCAGCGGACTCCATCGCGGCGATGGCCTCCTGCTGTGCCTGCTTCAACTGCGTTCCACGCCCCAGGAGCACCAGCCGCCGAGCCCCCTGCTCCACCATCCACCCCGCCACCGCGAGCCCGAGTCCACCGAGGCCACCAGTGATGAGGTAGGTGCCATCCTCACGAAGCCGTCGTGCGTCCTTCGCGGGCACGACGACACGGGCCTGCGGGTCGTTCAAGTTGAGGACGACAACCGGCGCCGCCGAGGCTTGCGCTCCCGTGACCGAGGAGCTCCGCACGACGGAATCGCCATGTGCCCGTGAATCCCCGGGCACACCAGCCAGTGAGTCACGAACAACAGTCCCCGCCAGGGAGACGGGTACGGCCGTCACACGCGGAGCCCATGCCCCCTCTTCTTCGAGAGATGCAACCACCTCGCGCCAGAGAGCCGCCAGTCGTTCAGGCCGACGACGCGCGAGCTCCGTCACGTCGACGGCGCAGTAAGCGACGTTCGCGCCACCTGCACGAGCTCGTGCCGCGGGCTCGCGCAGGTCGAGCACGCGACCGCCTTCATTCAGGACCGACAAGCCCTTGTCCGCGCTGTTCGCGCCAGACGTGAGGACGGCGATATCAACCCCGTCCATCAGCCCGGCTTCGGCCTCGACAACGGTTGCACCCGCTCGGCTGGCGAGCTCGCACACCGCCCTCTTCGTCTCGCTCGGGGCCCCGGCGACGAGGAGCCGATCACCGCGCTGGAGCCTCCCCAGGTGGTGGAGCGCATACCAGGCGGGGAGGAGCGTCGCCGCCATGGCCGCGGCCTTCGCCATGGGCAGCGATGCCGGTCTCTCAACCGTGCAGGCAACAGGGACCGTGACGTGGGAGCCCAGGGCCGAACACATGAGGGCGATCCGCTCGTCCCCTGTCTCGACGCCCCTCACTCCGTCACCCCGCGCCACCACCCGCCCGCCACAGCCCACGGAGGACGCAGCGCCGTCCCCATGAAGCACCAGCACCTCGACTTCGAGCTCGAGCTCTCCCGCCCCAGGCGGGCACCGCTCATCCGCCCTCAGCTCGAAGCGCCCCTCTTCAGCGTGTCCCGCGCGGAAGGTGCGTCCTCGCGCGGACACCACGGCCTCGTGCTCGGGCCTCTCGGGTGCACTTCGGACGATGCGCGCGACGTAGCGCCCGTCCCCCCGCAGGGACACTTCCTCCTCGGCATCCGAGCCGACCAACTCCCGGACGAACGCCTCCGCCGCATCCCCAGGCCCCAGCCGCGCTGACACATCCACGCGCTTGCACCGGAACTCGGGATGCTCCTGCGCCAGCGTGCGCCCCAGCCCCCACAGCGGGGCCTGCCCCACACTCGCAGCCAGATTCCCGGCCACATCGTCATGGACACCCCTCGTCACCAGCCACAACCGAGGCGACTGACGCAGCCGGGCGCGCGTGAGCACGTGCAACACGTCCAGGACAGGACCACAACCCAACGCCCGGCTCTCCTCCAGCGTCGCGGGTGTGAAGTCCTCCCCTCGCTCCGCGCCGGAGCTCGCGAAGTGAATCACGCCTCGCAACCCCGCTCCCGCCTCCACCAGCACGGGCTCGAGCTCTCGCGCGGCATCCACTCGCAGGACTTCATCCTGTCGTGCCCGCAGCAGCGACTCGACCGCGGCGCCCAGCTCGCCACCTTCCCCCAGGAGCAGCCACTTTCCCGAGCCCCCCGCCTCCACATCCGGAGCACCGGGTTCGGGGGCTCGCCTCCACTCCTGTCCGAAGAACAAGTCGTGCGCATCACGCTCCGCGGCCGAGCCCTCCAATCGCCGCATGCGCAGCCCATTCGCCTCCACGAGGACTCGGCCCGCCCCATCCATCAGCACGAGGTCGAAGTCGAGCGCCGCCCCATCCTCCTGCTGTCCTGCCCTCGACCGCACATGACAGAAGACCTCGGCGCCCGGGCGTTCGTGGACGCGCAGGGTCTCCAGCAGCACCGGCACCGCGGGGCCCGTGTTGCCCCCAGCGGCCCCTTCATCGACAGCCGCGGCCACCACCTGGAAGCACGCATCCAGCAACACCGGATGGATGCGGTACTCCCCCGCCTTCGCCACCAGGTGCTCGGGCAGGCGCACATGGCCCAGCGCCTCACCGCTCCCACGCCAGACCTGCTGCACGCCCTGGAATCGCGGACCGTAGGTGACACCACGACTCGCCAGCGCTTCGTAGTAAGCCTCACGCGCCACGCTCGCGCCACAGCGCTCCCGGATGGCCTCGAGCGACTCGGGTGTCCGCTCCGGCTCGCTGCGCGTCTTCCGAATCCGGCCGGCGGCATGGGACAGCCAGCCCGTCCCCGCCTCGCCCGTCATCTGGCTCGACAGCAGGAAGGCCACGCTCTCCTCACCCTCGTCGGTCAGCGCCGTCTGCACCGTGCGCGTCTGCCCCTCGGGGAACAGCAACGCTTCCTTGAACGAGGTCCCCACGAGCTCGCACTCGCCATCACCCAACAGTTCGTGCGCCGCGGAGAGCGCCATCTCCAGATAGGCCGTCGCCGGAAGGATGACCGCTCCGCCCACCCGGTGGTCCGCCAGATACGCCGGCTCCGTCGGCGCCAACGCCGACTCCCAGAAGCGAGCTCCCCGCTGCACCGACGTCGTGAACGAGGCCCCGAGCAACGGATGCCCTCCGCCCCCCACGCGCCGCCCCTGCGTCGCCGCCCCCGCCTCCACGTCAATCCAGTACTTCTCGCGCTGCCACGGGTACGTGGGCAGCGAGACAGGCCGGCGCTTCACGGGATGCAGCCGACGCCAATCCACCCCATCGACATTCGTATACAGCCGCCCCAAGGACGACAGCAGGACGGACCACTCCTCCTGCTCACGGCGCAGGCTGGGAACAACCAGCCCGCGTCCAGAGGTGTCCCACTCCTTCAGCATCGCCTCCACGAACGGGATGAGCACCGGGTGGGGACTCAGCTCGATGAACGTCACATTGCCGTCGTCCACCAGGCGCTTCACCGAGTCCGCGAACACCACCGGCTCACGCAGGTTGCGCACCCAGTACGCGCCGTCCATCTCGCGACCATCCAGCACCGTCCCCGTCACCGTGGAGCAGATGGGAATGACGCTCGTGCTCGGCTTCACGCCCGACATCCGCTCCAGCAGGGCCTGCCGCAGCGGGTCCATCTGCGGACTGTGCGAGGCCACATCCACCTTGACCCACCGGCAGAAGACCTCGCGCCGCTCCAGCCGCTCCACCACCTCCTTCAGCGCCCCCGGGTCTCCGGAGATCACCGTCGACCGAGGACTGTTGCTGACCGCGATGGCGATGCGGTCCTCGAAGCCTCGGAGCTCCGCTTCCGCCTGGGCCCTCGAGAGGTCCACGACCGCCATGGCCCCCTTGCCACTGACGCCGCGCAGCAGCTTGCTCCGCTCGCAGATGATGCGCGCGCCGTCCTCCAGCGAGAGCGCTCCCGCCACGTGCGCCGCGGCCACTTCACCCATGCTGTGACCCACGACGGCATGCGGCTCCATGCCCAACGAGCGCCACACCGCCGCCAGCGCCACCTGCATCGCGAACAGGGTCGGCTGGATGACGTCGATGTCATTCCAGCGAGCGGGAGACTCGGGCGACGACACCATGTCTCGCAGCGACCAGTCGGTGAACGGCCGCATCGCCTCGTGGCACCGGTCGATGACCTCCCGGAAGGTGGCGTCGTCGGCGTAGAGCCTGCACCCCATGCCCTGCCACTGCGAACCCTGCCCCGGAAACACGAACACCACCTTCCGAGGCAAGCCCGCGCTCCTCCGCCCCACGGACAACCCGGGATGACTCTCTCCCGTGGTGAAGGCGTCGAGCTGCTCGGCCAGCTCCTGGCGCGTCTTCGCGACCAAGGCAATCCGGTGGTCATGGTGCGCGCGGCCCAGCGCCGCCGTGTGGCTCAGGTCCGCGACCGAGTCACCGGAGTCCTGCTTCAGGAACGAGCGCCACGCCTCCACCGCGAGCGCCAGCGACGGCTGCGTCTTCGCCGAGAGGACGACGAGCTGTGCCCGGCCGTCCTCCGGGGACACCGTCGCGGGCTCCGGGGCCTCCTCCAGCACCACGTGCGCGTTCGTCCCGCTCAGCCCGAAGGAGCTCACCCCCGCGATGCGGCGGCCTTCGATGGCGGGCCAGGGCGTGCGCGCGGTGGGCACTCGGGCCGGGATGCGGTCCCACTCGATGTGGGGATTCGGCGTCTGGAAGTGCAGGTGCGGAGGAAGCTCCTTGTTCCTCAGCGAGAGGATGGTCTTGATGACCCCGGCGATTCCCGCCGCCGGCTCCAGGTGCCCGATGTTCGTCTTCACCGAGCCGATGAAGAACGGCCGGTCCGCCGGACGTCCCTTCCCCAGCACCGCGCCGAGCGCACGAAGCTCGATGGGGTCCCCCAGCGGTGTGCCCGTGCCGTGCGCCTCGATGTACCCCACCAGCGCCGGGTCGATGCGCGCGTTGTCGAGCGCGCGCTGAACGACGGTCTGCTGCGCGGGGCCGCTCGGCACCGTCAGTCCTCCGCTGGCTCCGTCATGGTTGACCGCCGAGCCTCGAATCAGCGCGAGGACCTTGTCCCCATCCCGCTGCGCATCCGACAGCCGCTTGAGCACGAGGATGCCGCAGCCCTCGCCTCGCACGTACCCGTCCGCCGAGGCGTCGAAGGTCTTGCACCGCCCATCCCCCGCGAGCGCCTGCATGTTGCAGAGGCAGAGGGTGATCTCCGGAGACAGGATGAGGTTGACTCCTCCCGCCAGCGCCATCGTCGACTCGCCGCTGCGAAGGCTCTCACAGGCCAGGTGCAGCGAGACGAGCGAGGACGAGCACGCGGTGTCCACCGGCATGCTCGGTCCCTGGAGTCCGAGCACGTAGGACAGTCGACCGGGCACGAAGCAGAAGCCGTTGCCCGTCGCCGAGTAGCCATCGAAGCGGGTGTTGTCCTCCCGCTTCATCAGGCGCGCCATGTTGTCGTTGGACATCACCCCCAGGAACACGCCCGTCTTGCTCCCGACGAGCCGGTCCGGAGCCTGTCCCGCGTTCTCCAGCGCCTCATACGCGACCTCCAGCACCAACCGCTGCTGAGGGTCGAGCGTCTCCGCCTCCCGAGGAGAGATGCCGAAGAAGGGCGCGTCGAAGTGCTCCACGTCGTCGAGGTACCCCCCCCGGGTGCCGTACATCTTCCCGGGGACCCCTCGCTCGGGGTCGTAGTAGCGGGCCGCGTCCCAGCGCGAGGCAGGCACCTCGCGCACGGCGTCCACGCCGTCCCGCAGGAGCTTCCAGTACGACGCCTCGTCGGAGGCACCTCCGGGAAAACGGCACCCCAGCCCGATGACGGCAATCGGCTCGGTGCGAGCGCGCTCCACCCCTTCGAGGCGGGCCTGGAGCTTCTCCACGAGGAGCGCCGCGCGCTGGAGCGCGGAGAGTTCAGTCGACTTGTCTGGCTTGCTCATCCGATTTCTTCCATCAGGGCCGCGAGCTTCGCGTCGAGCGACGCGGCGAGCTCATCCGGCGACAGGTCCATGATCTTCTCGACGAGGGCGGCTTCCTCCGCCTTCGCCTCCTCCACGCCCCCCGTCTGCTGTTCCTCCAGATGGAGGACCTCGCGGAGCAGGTACGTCGCGAGCGCCTCGACGCTGGGGTAGTCGAACACCAGCGTCGAAGGCAGCGCCGCTCCCGCGACGCCCTGCAAGCGGTTGCGCAACTCCAGGGCCATCAGCGAGTCCATCCCCGTCTCGAACAGACGCTGCCGAGGCTCCAGCGGGAACGCCGGGTCGAGGCCCAGCACCTTGATGGCCTCGGCCCTCACGTTCTCCATGAGGATCGACAGCCGCTGTCGAGGCGCCGCGGCCTCCAACTGGCGACGCACCTTCTGCGACGCCCCTGGGTCCACCGAGGTTGCCGCCCCTTCCCGCGCGGCCAGCTCCGAGAACAGCGACGACGCCGCGCCGGGCGGGAGCTGTGAGAGGTAGCGAGACCAGTCGACGCGCATCAGCGTGAGCTGTGCCTTGTCGAAAGCGAGCGCGCGCCAGAGGGCCTTGAGCCCCTCCACCGGCGTGAAGGTCTCGATGCCTTGCGTCCGGAAGCGAGCGGCGAGCGCTGCCGCCATTCCGACCTCGGCCCAGGGTCCCCAGTTGACGCTCAGCGCCGGCAGCCCGAGGGCCCGCCGATGGTGGGCCAACGCATCCAGGAAGGCATTGGCCGCCGCATAGCTGCCCTGTCCCCTCGCCCCCAGCAACGCGGAGGCCGAGGAGTAGAGGACGAAGAGGTCGAGCTCCATCCCCTGCGTCAGCTCATGCAGATGCCACGCGCCCTCCACCTTGGGCGCGAGCACCCGCGCGAAGCGCTCCCAGTCCTGTTGCAGGAGGACACCGTCGTCCAGGACACCGGCGGCGTGCACCACGCCTCGCAGGGGTGCGAGCGCGACCGCCGCCTCGAGCGCGCGCCGCACGTCCTCTCGCTTCGAGATATCCGCCTGGAGGACGGCGACCTTCACGCTCGCCGACTCCATGGCCCGGATGACCTCCCACGCCTCTGGCTTGGGAGCCCCCCGCCCCAGGAGCACGAGGTGACGCGCCCCCCGGTCGACCAGGCCCCGCGCCAACGCGAGCCCCAGTCCTCCGAGACCTCCGGTGATGAGGTAGCTCGCGTCCGGACGCAGCCGGGGAGCCTCCGCCCGGCGCTCGTCCCTCGCGGCCCGCACACGCGCCACATGCCTCTGGCCGTCGCGAATGGCCACCTGCCGCTCGCCGTCCGTCGCGCTGAGCTCTCGCCAGAGCGCGAGCACGTCGCCCTCGGAGGTGACGGGGTCCAGGTCCACGAGCGCCCCACACAGCTCGGGATGCTCTTGTGAGAAGACGACACCAAGCCCCAGCAGCGGAGTCTGCTCCAGCGCGAGCGGCCGAGGCCCGCTTCCCACCGCACGGGCTCCGCGAGTCACCAGCCACACCCGCGCGGAGGACGGCCCACCACTCGCCAACGCCTGGACGAGGTGGAGCACGCTTCCGCAGCTCAGCGCATGCGCCGCGTCCATCCGCTGGGGTGCCCCCTCCTGGAGGGCCCAGAGATGGACGACCCCCGCGAGCGGCTCGCCGGGCAACGCCGCCTCCGCGAGCAGCCGCAGGTAGTCCTCCGCCCGTCGTGGGTCGATGGTGAAGTGGTCCTCTCCGTGGCGGAGGAACGACGCTCCCGGCTGGACTCGAATCGGACGGCAGCCGCTCTCACGCAGCTTCGACGCGAGCGCCTCCGCGGGACCGGTGCCCTCCGTGAGCAGGAGCCACCGGCCGCGCGCGGGGACCCCCACGGGAAGGGCCTGTCGCTGCCAGCCCACCTCGTAGATCGCATCTCGCGAGTCCTGCCGCAGCACCGCCATCAGCGCCTCGCGAGGGGCCCGCTTGTGCTTCAGCCCTTCGATCTCCACGAGCACCCGGCCGTCCGCGCCGACGACGTACACGTCACCGGAGATGATCTCCCCCGTGACGCCCCCGCCGTCCCTGCGCACCGCGTATGCCGTCACGGGCCCCGTCGGGCGCTCGTGGAAGCGGAAGCGGCCCAGGGAGATGGGCACGTAGACGGTGGACAACTGCTCCTTCGCGCGAACGAGGTCCGTCCCCAACGCCTGGAGGAAGGAGTCGACCAGTCCGGGGTGGATGAACAGGCTCGGGTCATCCTGGTCCGTGGGGCCTCGCATCTGGCAGAGCACTTCGCCCTCTCCGCCTTGGATGCGGTCGATCCACCGGAACCCGTGCCCCAGGTGGTAGCCGATGTCGCGGTTCTGCTCGTACATCCCCGCGTCCGCGACATGCGTGCAGCGCGCTTCAATCTCCTTGAACGAGAGGGGCGCGGGACGTGCGGCCCCTTCCTCCACCTGCAACGCACCGGAGCCGTTGAGGACCCAGCTCGCGGACTCGTCCTCGACGGAGGACTCCACGCTGTAGATCTCGAAGCCGTAGCGGTGCTGCCCCTTGGGCGTGAGCACGAGCTGCACGAGCCGCTCTTCTCCCTCGGCGAGCACGATGGGCTGCGGGAAGAGGCAGTCCTCCAACGTGTACGAGCCGGGCCCGAGCGCCTGGGCCGCCGTCGCCAGGATGCGCGAGATGTGGCACGAGCCCGGCACGACGACTGTTCCATACAGGCGATGGTCATCGAGGAACGGAAGCGCCTCCGCGCTGAAGCGCGCCTCGAAGACGAGCGCCTTGTTGAGCGGAGAGCGCACGCGCTGGCCGACCAGGGCATGACCACTCGCCGCGCGCGGTGCCGCGGGGCGCGTCGACTTGGGGACCTCCAGCCAGTGGCGCTGATGCTGCCAGGGGTACGTCGGCAGGGCCACGCGCCGACGGGGGCGGTCCCCGTTGAGCGCGGCCCAGTCCACCGTGAGCCCACGCGTGTACAGCGCGCCCAGGTTCGTGAGGAGGTGTGGCTCCTCGGGCTGGCCCTTTCGCAGCGAGGAGAGCCAGGTGAGCCCCTCATCCCCCAGCGCCTTCATCGCCAGGCCGGTGAGCGTCGGATGCGGCCCGACCTCCACGAAGACATCCGCGCCCTGCGCTCGCAGCGCACGCACGCCGTCGTGGAACCGCACGGCCTCGCGGACGTGGCGGCGGAAGTAGGCGGCGTCGAGCGTCGCCTCCCCTTCGAGCACCTGCCCCGTGACGTTCGACGCGAAGCGGATGCGCGGCACCCGGCAGGTGACCTTCCTGGCCTCACGCTCGAAGGACTCCAACATCGGGTCCATCAACGGCGAGTGGAAGGCGTGGGAGACCGTGAGCCGTCGGGTCTTGAGTCCCTCCGCCTGGAACAGCCCGGCGAGGGTGTCCACCGCCTCGCGCTCGCCGGAGATGACCGTGTCCTGTGGCCCGTTCACCGCCGCGATGGAGACCCGCCCCGCGTACGGCTCCAGCGCCGCCGAGACCCGCTCCTCGCTCGCGGTGACAGCCACCATCTCCCCGCCCCGGGGCAGCGCCTGCATGAGCCGCGCGCGCTCGGTGATGAGGCGCAGCGCCTCCTCGAGCGTCAGCACTCCCGCCACGCACGCGGCCACGTACTCGCCCACGCTGTGGCCCAGCACGCCCCAGGGCTCCACGCCCCACGAGCGCCACAGCTCCGTCAGCGCATACTCCAGCGCGAAGAGCGCGGGCTGCGTGTACTCCGTCTCGTCGATGCGCTCGCCCGCGCCGTGCATCACCGACAGCAGCGACTCGCTCAGCTTTCCCTCGAGGAGGGCGTCGCAACGGTCGAGGGCCGCCCGGAAGACGGGCTCGGAGGCATACAGCTCCCGGCCCATCCCCGCGTACTGCGAGCCCTGCCCCGTGAACAGGAAGACGACCCGAGGCGACTCGTCACCCGCGCGGCCGTGGACCAGGCGCTCCGCCTCCTCGCCTCGCACGAACGCCAGCAGCCGCTCGCGCGCCTGGCTCGGTGAGTCGGCCACGAGGCCCAGGCGATGGGAGAATTCGGAGCGCTGGGTGCTCGCGGCGGTGCTGACGTCCGCGAACGATTGCTCGGGGTGGTCCGCGAGGTGCTCGCTCATCCGCGTCGCGAGCTGCTTCAGCGCTCCCTCCGTCTTCGCGGACAGCGCGAGGACCTGGAAGGCTCGCTCCGGCCGCGCAGCCGGGGCCGGGGGCACGGGGGCTGGGGCCTCTTCGATGACGATGTGCGCGTTGGTGCCGCTGAGGCCGAAGGCGCTGACCCCCGCGATTCTCGGACGCTGTCGCTCAGGCCACCGCGTGGCCCGCGTCGCGATGTCCAGCGGGAAGCCGTTCAGCTCGATGTGCGGATTGAGCTGCTTCAAGTGCAGGTGCGGAGGGATGACCCCGTGCCGGTGGGCCAGCACGACCTTGATGAGGCCCGCGATGCCCGCCGCCGCTTCCAGGTGGCCGATGTTCGTCTTCACCGAGCCGATGAGCAGCCGCTGCTCCGGCGTCCGCCCCTGGCCCAGCACGTCGGACAGCGCCCGGATCTCGATGGGGTCGCCCAGCGACGTGCCCGTGCCGTGCGCCTCGATGTAGTCCACGTCGCTCGGCGCCACTCCGGCGTTCTCCAGCGCGGCGCGGAGGACCTGCTGCTGTGCCGCGCCGTTGGGCACGGTGAGCGCGCTGCTCGGTCCGTCGTGGTTCACCGCCGAGCCGCGAATGACCGCGAGCACCTCGTCGCCATCCCGGCGCGCGTCCGACAGGCGCTTGAGGACCACGATGCCGCAGCCCTCGCTGCGCACGTAGCCGTCCGCGGAGGCATCGAAGGTCTTGCAACGGCCATCCTTCGAGAGGGCGCGGAGCTGCGCGAGGTACACCGTGGAGTGCGGTGACAGCGTCAGGTTGACGCCGCCCGCGAGGGCCACGTTGCTCTCTCCCGCACGCAGGCTCTGGCAGGCGAGGTGCACGGCCACGAGCGACGAAGAGCACGCGGTGCTCAAGCTCATCGCCGGGCCCTGGAGCCGCAACACGAAGGACAGCCGCCCCGCGGCGAAGCTCGCGTCGTTGCCCGTGGCGATGTACGCGTCCCCCGCGGCCTTGTCCGTCCCCACACCGTGGATGGAGGCGTACTCGTTGCTGCCCAGGCCCACGAAGACACCCGTGCGCGTGTTGGCGAGCCGGGCCGGTGCGATGCCCGCGTTCTCCAGCGCCTCCCACGTCACCTCCAGCAGCAGGCGCTGCTGCGGGTCCATGCTCGCCGCCTCGCGCGGAGAGATTCCGAAGAACCGAGGGTCGAACTGGTCGACCCCCTCCACGAAACCGCCCCACCGGGTGTAGCTCTTCCCGGGTGCTCCCTCGGGGTCGTAGTAGGCGCTCAGGTCCCACCGGTCCGAGGGCACCTCGCGGATGGCGTCGACACCTCGCTCCAGCAGTCGCCAGAACTCGTCGGGCCCGGAGGCCATCGGCACCCGGCAGCCCAGGCCGACAATCGCGATGGGCTCGTTCACGGCGATGGCCGCACGCTCCACCGCCACAGTCTTCTCCTCCTCGCGGAGGACGTCCCGCAGGAGGTGCGTCGAGAGCGCCTGCACGGAGGGATGATCGAACGCGACCGTGGAGGCCACCGGCATCCCCAGTCGCGCGGACAGCCGGCTCCGCAGCTCCACCGCGGTCACCGAGTCCATGCCGGAGTCGACGAAGCCCTGGTCCACCTTCACCGAGGTCGCCGAGGGGAAGCCGAGCACCCGAGCCACCTCCTCCCGCACCCACGTCGTCATCAGCTCCGCGCGGCGCTCGCTCGGGGCGTTGCGCAGCGTCGTCAGCCACTCGCTGCCCGTGGCAGACGGCGCGGTGGAGCGCGGCGCCACCGTCGGAGTCCCGAGGCCCTCCAGCAGCGGCCGTCGCCCGCGAGCCTCGTAGACGGTCTTGAAGCGCTCCCAGTCCACCACCGCGACGCTGCGCTGGGTGACGTCGGATGCCATCAGCGCTTCGAGCACCTGGAGGCCCTGCTCCACGGAGATGGAGCCCATGCCCATGCGCGCGAACCAGCGCTGGCCTTCTTCCGTGGCCATGCCCTCGGCCGCCCAGGGGCCCCAGTTGATGCTCAGCGCGCGCTCGCCCTTCGCGCGGCGGTAGTGCGCCAGCATGTCCAGGAACTGGTTGCCCGCCGCGTAGTGGGCCATCTGCGCCGAGCCCCACACCGCCGAGCCCGACGAGAAGTAGACCGTGAAGTCCAGGTCCAATCCCCGCGTGAGCTGGTGCAGCGCCCAGGCTCCCGCCACCTTCGGCTTCAGGATGGCGGACAGGGTGGCGTCGTCCATCGTCTCGAATGGAACGAGCGTGGAGACACCCGCCGCGTGGATGATGCCGCGCAAGGGAGCGGGGCCTTCGCGCACGGAGTCGATGACCGCGGCCATGCGCGCCGCGTCTCCGACGTCCGCGCTGACGGCGCTCACCGTCGCGCCGGCCTTCTCCAGGGCCTCGACCACGGAGAGCTGCCGACCGGTGTCGCTGTCTCGTGGGACCGAGCCCCACGTCGCGCGCTCGGGCAGTCCACGGCGGCCCAGCAACACGAGGTGCCGCGCGCCCTTCTCCACCATCCACCGCGCGACATGGAGGCCCAGGCCCCCCAGTCCGCCCGTGATGAGGTAGGTCGCGTCGGCTCGCAGCGAGAGTGCCTTGGAGACAGGAGCAGGAGTCGAAGGGACGAGGCGCGCGACGTGGCGGATGCCACCCCGGAAGGCGACCTGGTCTTCTCCATCGGAGCTGGAAAGCTCGCCCCACAGCGCCTCGGCTTCGTTCGAGGGAGCCCCCGGCTCGAGGTCCACGAGCCCGCCCCACAGCTCCGGGTGCTCCAGTGCGAGGACCCGTCCCAGGCCCCACAGCGGGGCATGAACCGGCGAGCGGCTCGCGGCTCCCGCCACGGCCTGACTGCCCCGCGTGCCCAGCCAGAGGCGGACACCGGGCGTGCCGATCCTCAGCAAGGTCTGGGCGAGGTGCACGGCGGAGTGGACACCGTGTTGCTGCGCGGACTCGAGGTCCGTGAGGGAGGGTTCTTCGGAAGAGGGCTCTGCCGCGCCCCAGAGGTGGATGACGCCCCGGAGCTCGCCGACCTCGCGGAGGAGCTTCTCGTAGTGCTCGGGGCTGCGCGGGTCGAGCGCGTGCACGTCGTCGCTCGGAGACGTGTCCGTTCCGGGGACCACGAGCCAGCACGGCTCACCTCGGGCATTGAGCAGCGCCTTCAACGCGCCGCCGAGGCCCTCCCGGTGACCGAGGATGACCCAGGTCCCCGTACCCCGGGGCGTGCGCGTGACGGCGCCACCACGGGCCTTCACCTGCCAGGACACGTCGTAGACGAGCTCGGCGGAGGTGGACGCTCCCGTGCTCCTCGCGTGGCCCGCCTCGTGCGTCAGCGAGCGCGCCGTCATGGCGAAGTCGCCGAGGTCGACCCAGTACCGAGCACGCTGCCACGGGTACGCGGGAAGCGAGACGACCCGCCCACCCGAGGGGAACACGCGCGCCCAGTCGACGGGGAAGCCCCAGGCGTGAAGCCCGCCCAGCGCCCCGAGGACCCCGGTGCGACCATCGCGGCCCTTGCGCATGGAGGAGAGCGCGGCCCCCTCCAAGGTGCGGCGCGAGAGGGCCTGGGAGACATAGCGGCCGAGCGCGGGCTGCGGTCCGAGCTCCACGAAGAGACGGTAGCCGTCCTCGAGCAGCGCGTTCGTTGCATCCGCGAAGCGCACGGCTTCGCGCAGGTTGTCCGCCCAGTAGGACGCGTCGAGCGAGTGACCTTCGACGAGGGCACCCGTGACGGTGGAGAAGAGCGGAATGGTGGTCGGCCGGGTCTCCAGCGTGCCGAGGAGAGACTTCAGCTCGGACTGGAGCGGCACCATCTGGTGACTGTGGAATGCGTAGTCGACGCCGAGGTCTCGAGTGGAGACACCTCGTGCCTCGAGGGATTCGAGCACCTGGGCGAGCGCTGACGGTTCTCCCGAGAGGACGACCGAGCGCACGTCGTTGATGGCCCCGACCGAGAGTCGCTCTCCATGGGGGGCAATCTCCGCATGAGCCTCGTCTGGCGAGAGCTCGACGGCGGCCATGCGCCCCTGGCCGGTCACTCGCTGCATCAGACGGCCACGGTGGGCCACGAGGCGCGCGGCCTCGGCGAGGCTCAGCGCACCCGCGACATGCGCGGCGGCAACCTCTCCGACGCTGTGACCCACGACGGCCTCTGGGACGACGCCCAGGGAGCGCCACATCGCCGCGAGCGCGACCTGGATGGCGAAGATGGCGGGCTGTGCCACCTGCGTCTCATCGAGCCGCGACGCGCGGTCTTCCGCCTCCAGCGCCTCCACGATGGAAAAGCCCGTGTGTGGAGCCAACAGGGAGTCGCACTCCCTCAGCGCGGCCGCGAACGTCGCGTCCTGGGCGAGAAGCTCGCGCCCCATTCCCTTCCACTGCGTGCCTTGCCCGCTGAAGACGAAGGCCACCCGGCCCGGCTTGCGCGGGACGACCCCCGCCGTGAGCTGCGCGGCCACGCCGCCGTCGAGGTAGACGCGCAACTGCTCGGCGATCTCGGACCGCGAGCGCCCCGCGACGGCCAGCCGATGCTCATGCTGTCCGCGCCGCAGCGCCGCGGTGAAGGCGATGTCCCGAAGCGAGAGGGACTCACTGCGAGCATCCCACAGGAAGTCGCGATACGCCCCCGCGTACGCCCTCAACGCGGCCTCACTGCGTGCGGACAACACGAGCGGCTGCGCGACCTCCAGCAAGGCCCGAGTCCCATCAAGCCCCGTGTGGACTTCTCCGCGCGCGGCCGAGGTGTTCGCGGTGGGGGCCTCTTCGAGGATGGCGTGTGCGTTCGTCCCGCTCATGCCGAACGAGCTCACTGCCGCATAGCGGCGCCGCTCGGACACGGGCCATGGCTGGAGCTGCGTCGGGATGACGAAGGGCGTTCCCTCCAGCGAGATGCGCGGGTTGAGCGCCTTGAAGTGCAGGTGCTTCGGGATGGCCTCGTGCCTCAAGGCCAGCACCGTCTTGATGAGCCCCGCCATCGCCGCCGCGGACTCCAGGTGGCCCAGGTTCGTCTTCACCGAGCCCAGGTAGCAGGGGCTCCCCTCCGGCCGGGACTTCCCATACGTCGCGCGCAACGCCTCGGTCTCTATCGGGTCGCCCAGCGGCGTGCCCGTTCCATGCGCCTCGATGTAGCCGATGTCCGACGGCGACAGCCGAGCCGAGGCCAGCGCCTCGCGGATGAGCGCCTGCTGCGCGAGCACATTCGGCGCGGTCAGTCCGTTGGAGCCACCGTCCTGATTCACCGCCGTCGCGCGGATGACCGCGAGGACGTTGTCTCCCCCCGCCACCACGTCCGAGAGACGCTTGAGCACCACCGCACCGCAGCCCTCGCCGCGCACGAAGCCGTTGGCCCCCGCATCGAAGGCTCGGCAACGTCCATCCGGAGAGAGCGCCGACAGCTTCGAGAGCCACAGGCCCGGCCTGTCCGAAAGCACCAGGTTCACGCCTCCCGCGAGCGCCGCGTCGCACTCACGGTTGCGCAGGCTCTGGCAAGCCAGGTGCAACGCCACCATCGACGACGAGCACGCCGTGTCCACCGTCAGCGCCGGCCCCCTCAGGTCCAGCAGGTACGCAAGCCGCCCCGCGATGACGCTGTTGGAGACACCGATGACCGAGTAGATGTCCCCTTCGACATCGGCGCGCGCCTGAAGCATCGCGTAGTCATTGCCACTCGCGCCGACGAAGACGCCCGTCCGGGTCCCCGTGAGCCGGGACCTCGGCAACCCCGCGTCGTCGAGCGCCTCCCACGCGACCTCCAGCAACAACCGCTGCTGCGGGTCCATCGCCACCGCCTCGCGTGGGGCGATGCCGAAGAACTCCGGGTCGAAGCCATCCACCCGGTCGAGGAAACCTCCCCACCGCGTGCCCAGGTGCTCCGCCGCATCCGCGCTCGTCCGCCAGCGATCAGCCGGGACCTCGCGCACGGCATCCACTCCGTCCTCCAGCAGCTTCCAGTAGGACTCGGGACTGTCCGCGCCTCCCGGGAACCGGCACGACAGACCGACGATGGCGATGGGCTCGACTCCCTGCTCCACGGTGGCCGCGGGCTCCGCGCGAAGCCCCTTGGGGGCAACACTCCCCGCCACCACCGGATCGGCCAGGGCTTCCACCGGAAGGTCGAGCTGCTCGAGGAGGTGCGCCGTCAGCGCCGCGACCGTGGGATACGCATAGATGAGCGTCGCGGACAGCGTGAGCTTCAGCCCGGACTCCAAGCGGTTGCGCAGCTCCAGCCCCGTCAGGCTGTCCATCCCGAGCACACCAAAGGGCTGGTCCAGCTCGACGCGCGCCGCGTCCTGCTTGAGGATGCGCCCCACCTGCTCGCGCAAGTACGCCTCCAACAGCGCCCGACGGCGTCCCGGCTCGGCCGCCACCAGGCGGTCGCGCACGTCGCCCTTGCGCGGCGTCGCCGAGCTGGCCTGCTCCTTCATCAGGACCGAGAGGAACGGTGACTGCGCCGCGGCCACGTAGAACTCACGCCACTGCCGCAGGTCCAACGGAACGACGATGGCCTGCGCCGAGGGACGTGCCAGCAGACGCCCCATCGCATCGAGCGCCTGCGCCGTCGGCATGCTCCCCACGCCCCGCAGCGCGAGGCGCTCTCCCCGATTCTCCGCCGCCGCCGCGAGCCCGACCTCCGCCCAGGGGCCCCAGTTGATGCTCAGCGCAGGCAGGCCCGCAGCGACCCGGTGGTGCGCCAGCGCATCCATGAAGGCGTTGGCCGCCGCGTAGTTGCCCTGCCCCGGCGACCCCAGCACCGACGCCGCCGAGGAGAACATCACGAACACGTCCAGCGGCCGCCCCAAGGTCCCCGTGTGCAGGTTCCACGCCCCCTGGACCTTCGGCGCCATGACCGCGCGGAGTCGCCGCTCATCGAGCTGCGTCAGCACTCCGTCGGCGATGACACCCGCCGCATGGAACACCCCGCGCAGCACGGGCAGCTCCGCGTCGATGCTCGCGAGCAGGCCCGCGACGTCCTCCTCCCGCGATACATCCGCGCGGTAGACACGCACGTCCGCACCCGCGGCCCGAAGGGCCTCCAGGACCCGAACTGCCTCCTCGGAAGGAGCACCCCGCCCGGAGAGCGCGAGACGCCGCGCGCCCTGGCCCACCAGCCACTTCGCGACCTCCAGTCCCAGACCGCCCAAGCCGCCCGTGATGAGGTAGCTGCCGTCCGTCGCGACGACGAAGGGCCGTGCCTCCACCGGAGCGGACACCCCTCTCGAGAGCCGAGCCACCTGGCGCACCGAGCCGCGCAGCACGAGCCGCTCCTCGGGTCCATCGGCCAGCAGCTCCTCGGCGAGCGCGGCCACCTCCTCGGAAGCCGGCTTCGCGCTCAGGTCCACATGAACGCAGCGCAGCTCCGGATGCTCATGCCCCACCACCGCCGCCAGTCCGACGAGCGACGCTGCGGCCAGTGCGCCCGAGGCGTCTCCCGCCGCGACCGTGCGGACCCCAGACGTCACCAACCACAGTCGGGGTGCATCCCGCCATCCACGCTGGGCCCACGCCTGGAGCAGGTGCACCACGCTGACACTGCCCAGCGTCTGCGCGCTCTCCAGTGCCCCCGGCTCCCGCGCGTCGGGCGTGTCGAGGCTGAAGAGGTGCACCAGGCCCTTGCACGGCAGCTGCTCCGTGAAAGCCTCTCGGAGGAGCGCCTGCAGGTCCTCGCCACTGCCGGGCCGGATGCGGAAGTGCTCCGCCCCGAGCCGCTCGTAGGCAGTGCCCGCTTCCACGATGACGCAGCCCTGAGAGCGCTCCGCCAACGCCGTCGCCAGCGACGCGCCGACACCCCGTCCGTCCACGAACACCCACCAGCGCCCCGCCCGCTCCGCGGGTCCGCCCTTCGTCCGCTCCGGACGAGGCTGCGGCTGCCACTGCACGGCGTGAATCCATCGCTCCACTTCATCCACCGGCGCCCGCGACGTCTCCACGCGCTGGCACACCAGGCTCCGCGCCTCGGCGACCACCGTGCCCCGCTCGTCGAGGAGCCGCACGTCGCACGCCACTCGCCCCGTGGCGGTGGAGCTGCCTTCCAAGACCCGGACATGGCTCCACACCGCCGTCCCCGGATGCACCGGCATGCTCAGCTTCGCGAGGGTCACGGGCACATAGACACCGCCCTTCCCGTCGACTCCCTCCAGCGCCGCCGCGAGCACCTGGAAGCAGCCATCCAGCAGCGCGGGGTGGATGCCGTACCGCTCCGCCTCCGCTTCCTGCTCCTCCGCGAGCTGCACGCGCCCCAGCGACTCCCCTCGCGCCTTGCGCAGCTCTCGCACCGTGCGGAAGCTCGGGCCGTAGTCGAGTCCGATGCCCTGGAAGGCTTCGTACTGCGACTCCACCGAGGCTCGCGTCTCGCATCGCGCGAGCAACTCCTCCAGCGGGAGCGAGGCCACGCTCTCGGAGGTCGTCCCGTGACGGACGGAGCCTTCCGCATGCAGCGTCCACTCACCCGCCGCGGTCCCCTCCTCGCTCACCGGAGCACTGAAGAGACGGAAGGCGCTCGCCTCCGGACGCTCCGACGTCAGCCAGAGCTGCACCAGTCGCGACTGCTCCTCCGGGAACGACAGGAGTGAGCGGAACCCGAGGTCGGCCAGCGACACGGGCCCATCGAACGCCTGCCGCGCGGCGCTCAACGCCATGTCCATCATCGCCGCCGCGGGCAGCGCGGGGACACCCTGGACCCGGTGCTCGGAGAGCATCGGAAAGTCCCGAGGCCCCAGCTGCACCTGCCACAACCGCGCGACCCCACCCTGCGCGGAGAGGTCCACGCGCTCCCCGAGGAGCGGATGGCCGACGGTGCCTCGCGACGAGCGAAGGCCCGGGGTGACGGGCTCCATCCAATAGCGCTGGCGCTGCCACGGATACGTCGGGAGCGACTCGCGCCGTCCCTCCACGGGGAACACCTGCTTCCAGGCGACCCGGTGCCCCGTCGCATACAGCGCGCCGAGCGAGGACAGCATCGTGCGCCGCTCCTCCTCGTTCCGACGGAGGGACGCGAGCACCGTGCCCTCCTTCTCCACCGCGCGCATCGTCTGCTCGACCGCGGGGAGCAGGACGGGATGCGGGCTCACCTCGATGAAGACCTCGCAGTCGTCCGCGAGGAGCTTGCTCGCGGCGGCGGCGAAGAGGACGGGCTCGCGGAGGTTGCGCCCCCAGTGCGCGGCGTCCAGCCGTGCCCCGTCGATGAAGTCGCCCGTCACCGTGGAGCAGATGGGGAGGTTCGTCGAGCGAGGCTGGATGCGCGCGAGCCGCGCCTCCAGCTCCTGGCAGATGCCGGCCACCCGCGGCGTGTGCGACGGAACATCCATCTTCACCCAGCGGCAGAACACGCCGCGCTTCTCGAGCGCCGCGACCGCTTCCTTCACGGCCTCGGGGTCGCCCGAGAGCACCTGGGAGCGCGGGCTGTTGAGCGCGCCCAGCCACACCCGCCCTGTCCACGGGACGAGGGCCTCCTGGGCCTCCGCGACAGGGAGCTCGACCATCGCCATGGTCGCGCCATGTCCCCCCAAGGTCCGCATCAAGCGGCTGCGATGGCAGATGATGGTCGCGGCATCCTCCAGGCTCAGCGCGCCGGCCACGTGGGCCGCGACGACCTCGCCCATGCTGTGCCCCATGACCGCGTCGGGCTCGATGCCCCACGAGCGCCACAGCGCCGTCAGCGCCACCTCGACGGCGAACAGCGCCGGCTGGTTGATGTCGATTTCATGCAGCCGCGAGCGGGACTCATCCGCCGCGATTTCGTCCAGCACGCTCCAGCCCAGCTGAGGCCGCAGCACCGCGTCCACCTGCGCGAGGGCCTCGCGGAACACGGGCTCGCTCGCCATGAGCGCCTTGCCCATCTCCGCCCGCTGGGCACCCTGCCCCGGGTACACGAAGACGACCTTGCGACGGACGCCGAACGCCTTGCGGCCCGTCCACAGCTCCCCAGGCGCTCCCCCCTCCGCGAACGCGCGCAGCCGCTCCACGACGCGCTCCCGCGTGTCCGCCAGGACCGAAACGCGGTGCTCATGGTGCGTGCGGTGGAGCGCCGCCGTGCGCGAGAAGTCCGGCAGGGACACCGTCGCGTCGCTCGCCAGTCGCTCCGCGTAGCGTGAGGCCAGCGCGGTCAGCGCCGCCTTGTCGCGAGCGGAGAGCGTGAGCACCTCCACGCGCTCCGGCAGCGAGGGCTTCGCGGAGGCCACGGGGGCCTCCTCCAGGATGATGTGCGCGTTCGTGCCGCTGATGCCGAACGAGCTGACACCGGCGCGGCGCGGCTGGCCTCCATCCGCCCAGGGCGTGAGCTTCGTGGGGATGAAGAGCGAGCTGTCCTCCAGCCCGATGCGCGGATTGACCTGCTTGAGGTGCAGGTGCGGCGGGAGCGTCTGGTGCCGCATCGCGAGGACGACCTTCATCAGCCCCGCGACCCCGGCCGCCGACTCCAGGTGCCCCACGTTGGTCTTCACGGACGCCAGGGCACAGGCGCCCCCCTCCGGCCGAGGCGCTCCGTACGTCTCCCGCAGCGCCTCCACCTCGATGGGGTCACCCAGGGACGTGCCCGTCCCGTGCGCTTCCACGTAGGTGACTTGCGCGGGCTGAAGCCGGGCGTTCTCCAGCGCCTGCTTGATGAGCGCCTGCTGCGAGAGCACGTTCGGCGCCGTCAAGCCGGTGGACTTTCCATCCTGGTTGCTCGCCGAGCCCCGGATGACGGCGAGGATGCGGTCTCCCTCCGCCTGCGCATCCGAGAGGCGCTTGAGCACGAGCACGCCGCAGCCCTCGCCTCGCGCGAAGCCGTTGGCCGCCGCGTCGAAGGCCTTGCAGCGCCCGTCCGGCGCGAGGGCTTGCAGCTTCGACACCAGCACCAGCGACAGCGGCGAGAGGATGAGGTTGACGCCACCCGCGAGCGCCAGGTTGCACTCGCGGGCGCGCAGGCTCTGGCAGGCCAGGTGGATGGACACCAGCGAGGACGAGCACGCCGTGTCCACCACGAGGCTGGGGCCCTGCAAGTTGAGGGTGTACGAGAGCCGACCCGACAGCACGCTCATCGCCAGGCCCGGGATGCTGAAGGCATCACCGGACTCGGGGCGCTCGAGCTGCATGAGGTGGTAGTCGTCGTTGCAGGCGCCGATGAACACACCGCCTCGGCTCCCCGCGAGCTTCTCCGCGTCCACGCCCGCGTCCTCGAGCGCCTCCCAGGCGACCTCCAGCAACAGGCGCTGCTGAGGGTCCATCCGCACGGCCTCGCGCGGAGAGATGCCGAAGAAGCCCGCGTCGAAGGCGTCCACCTCGTCGAGATAGCCACCCCAGCGCATCGCGCCGTTGCCGATGAGAGCGGCCTCCTCCGGCGACCAGCGGTCCGTGGGGACCTCGCGCACGGCGTCCCGGCCCTCCTGGAGCATCCGCCAGTAGGACTCCACGCTGGAGGCCCCGGGGTAGCGGCATGCCATGCCGACAATGGCGATGGGCTCCTTCGCCGCCCCTTCCACCGCGTTCAGCCGCGCCTGCATCTTCTCCAGCGCCACGAGCATTCGCTTGGCGGGAGACAACTGCTCACTGGAGTCATCGCTCTGGTTGGACATGGTCAGTTCTCTTCACCGAACGCGGCGAGCTTCTCCGCGAGGAGCGCTTCGGCCTCTGCGTCCGAGAGCTGCTTGACGTTGTTGACGATGGCGGCCTCCAAGGCCGCCTCTTCATTCCGGGGCTGTTCGACCTTCGGCGCGGGCGCGAGCTGCAGGCGCTCGACCAGGAAGCCGACAAGGCCCTCCACCGTGGGATGGCGCCACAGGAGCGTCGCTTGCAGCCGAAGCCCCAGGCTCGCCTCCAGCCGGTTGCGGATCTCCAGGCCCATCAGCGAGTCCAGGCCCAGACTGCCCAGCGACACCTGCGGGTCGATCTTCGCGGGCGACAGCCGCAGCACCTGGCCAATCTGCTCGCGCAGGTGGGCCTCCAGGAGCCGAGGCTGTTCACCCTGAGCGGCGGCCTTGAGCTTCTCCACGAAGGCCCCGGGAGCCGCTCGGGTGCTGGTCGCGGCCTGCTCGAGGGGGAGCCGTGAGACGAACGGCGACCGAGAGGCCGTCAGGTAGAACTCGCGCCACTGCCGCAGGTCGAAGCGCATCACCGCCACGCGAGCGCGGGTGCTGTTCAACAGCCGGCCCAGGGCCTCCAGCGCCTGGTCCGGGGGCATGCTCGCGATGCCACGCAGGGCCATGCGGTCGCCCCGGTTCGAGGTCGCCGCCGCCAGGCCCACCTCGCCCCAGGCGCCCCAGTTGATGCTCAGCGCCGGGAGCCCCTGGCCTCGCCGCCAGGCCGCCAGCGAGTCGAGGAAGGTGTTCGACGCCGCGTAGTTGCCCTGTCCCGGAGACCCCAGCAGCGCCCCCGCCGCCGAGAAGAGGACGAAGAAGTCGAGCGGCAATCCCAGCGTCGCCGCGTGCAGGTTCCACGCGCCTTGGACCTTCGGCGCCATCACCTTGTCGAAGCGCTCCGAGGTGAGGTTCACCAGGAAGGCGTCATCGAGGACCGCCGCCGCGTGGAAGAGACCTCGCAGCGGTGGGACCCCCTGAAGCTCCGCCACCACGCGCTCCACGTCCGCGCGCACCGCCACGTCGGCCTGGCACACCTGGACCTGGACACCCGCGCCCTGGAGCTTCTCGATGACGTGCCGAGCCTCCGCCGAAGCGCCCTTGCGCCCGACGAGCGCCAGGGACCGCGCTCCTCGGGACACGAGCCACTCCGCGAGCTTCAACCCCAGGCCACCGAGCCCACCGGTGATGAGGTACGTGCCATCGGCGCGAAGATCCGCGGGAGGAGCCGCCTCGCGCTCCAGCCGCTCCAGTCGCGCCACGAACCGGGCGCCTCCTCGCAGCGCGAGCTGATCCTCCGGAGACGGCGTCAACAGCTCCTCGACGAAGGACGCGGCCTCCGCATCGTCCAGGGCCTGGAGGTCCACGTTGGTGCACGAGAGTTCGGAGTGCTCCACCGAGAGCACACGCCCCAGCCCCCACAGCGGCGCGTGCTCGACTCGCGACACCGCGTCCCCCGCGTTGACGGCGTGGATGCCGCCCGACACCAGCCACAGCCTGGGCACATCGCGGAAGCTCGCCTCCACCAGCGCCTGGACGAGGTGCAGCGCGCTCTTGACGCCGAGGCGCTGGGCCTCTTCCAGCGCCTCCGGATGCGCGTCGAGGCTGAAGAGGTGCACGACGCCTCGGCACGTGGGCTTGCCTGGGCCGAACTCGCTCTCGAGGAGCTGGGTGAAGCCATCCGGGCGCGACAGGTCCACTTCGTACCGGCCAGCCTCCACGCGGCGATACGCGTCCCCCGCCGCGACGAGGACACAGGACTCACCGCGCGCCTCGAGAAGCGTCCGCACCTTGCACCCGAACCCCTGGGGATCTCCGAACAGGAGCCACACCCCAGGCTCGCGGTTCGTCACGGAGGCATCGGGCAACGTCCGGGGGGACTCCCGCCAATCGACCGCGTACATCCAACCGTCGATCTCATCGACGGCTCGCCGCCGCGTGGCCTTCAGTCGCCGGCAGACCAGGCCCTTCGCCTCCACGAGGACCCGGCCCTCCGCGTCGAGCAGCGTCACCTCGCCTTCGAGGGTTCCCTCCGCGCCGCTCGCATCGCGGCGGATGACCGCATGTCCCCACAGCGACTTCCCAGGCCGCCCGTGGACACGCAGGCTGTCGAGCCCCACCGGGACGAAGGTCTCTCCTCGCGCCGCGCCCATCGCGGCCCCGTTGATGACCTGGAAGCAGGCATCCAGCAGCACCGGGTGGACCTGGTGGGTCGACAGCTCCGCGGCGACCGAAGGTGACAGCTCGAAGCGCGCGAGCGCCTCGCCCTTGGTTCGCCACAGCTCCTCGAGCACGCGGAAGCTCGGCCCGAAGTCGACGCCGCGCTCTCCCATCACCTGGTAGTGGGCCTCGCCCTCCACCCGCTCCGTGCACCGGGTCCGCGTCTGATCCAGCGAGAAGGCCACCGGGGCACCGTCATCGGAGCGAAGCCGCCCCTCGACATGCAGCGTCCAGTCCCCTTCCGCGGAGGGACGGCTGAAGACCTGGAACCGGGATGCGCCCTCGGCCTCCGGGGTGATGCTCAGCTGCACCGGGAGCCCTTCCTCCCGAGGCACCGTCATCAGCGCCTGGAAGGACACGTCCTCGAGCATCCAGCGCTTCGCCCCCCACGCCTCCACCGCGCCGGCCACCGCCATCTCCAGGTAGGCCGCACCGGGCAGGACGACCTCGCCGTGCACGAGGTGGTCGGCGAGATAGGCCGGGCTGTCCGCCGACAGCTCCGTCTGCCAGAGGTGCATCCCGGGCTGTGCCGCCAGCGTCACATGCTCACCGAGCAGCGGATGACGGCCGGCCGTGCGAGCACGACGAGAACGCGCCGGGGCCTCGACCCAGAAGGACTCGCGCTGCCAGGCATACGTGGGCAGCGCCACCGGGCGACTGAGCACCGGGTGCTGACGACGCAGGTCCACCCCATGCCCCGTGACATGAATCGCCCCGAGCGCCGCGAGCATCGCGCTTCGCTCGTCCTCGTCTCGACGAAGCGACGGGACGACGGTGCCCGTCCGCCCGAGGTGCCGCAGGTGCTGCTCCACCGCGGGCAAGAGGATGGGATGCGGGCTCAGCTCGATGAAGAGGTCATGCCCTTCGGTCGCGAGCCGCTCGATGGCGGTGGAGAACAGGACCGGCGCTCGCAGGTTGTCCACCCAGTAGCGGGCATGGAACGACGTGCCATCCACCATGGCGCCCGTCACCGTCGAGCACATGGGGATGCTCGCCGCGCGGGGCCGCACGCCCTCGAGCGCCGTGAGCAACTCCGGACGCAGCGGGTCCATCTGGGGGCTGTGCGAGGCGACGTCCACCTTCACCGGACGGAAGAAGACCTCGCGGGCCGCGAGCCGCCCGGTCACCTCTTCGAGCGCGACCGGGTCCCCGGAGAGCACCGTCGAGCGCACGCCGTTGCTCACCGCGACGGAGACGCGGTCCTCGAAGCCGCGCAGCGCCTCCTTCGCCTCCTCCAGCGTGAGGTCGACCATGAACATGGCGCCCTGGCCACTCACCGTGCGCAGGAGCTTGCTGCGGCGGCAGATGATGGCAGCCGCATCCTCCAGGCTCAGCGCGCCCGCGACCTGCGCCGCGGCCACCTCGCCCATGCTGTGCCCCACCACCGCGTCGGGCTCGATGCCCCACGCACGCCAGAGCTCCGCCAGGGCAACCTCCATGGCGAAGAGCACGGGCTGGATGACGTCGATCTCCCCCAGTCGCGAGTGCTCCGCGTCCGCCGCGAGCACCTCGAGCACGTCGAAGCCGGCCTCGGCGCGGATGGCCTGGGCGCATCGCTCCATCGCCGTCCTGAACGCGGGCTCCTCCGCCAACAGACGTCGGCCCATGCCCAACCACTGCGAGCCCTGGCCCGGGAACACGAAGACGACGCGGCGACGCGCGCCTCCCGCCTTGCGGCCCACGACACCTCCCGCGACCGCCTCCCCCTTCGCGAGGGCCTGGAGCTTCTCCGCGACCTCCGCGTGTGTCCGACCCGCGATGGCGAGGCGGTGCTCGTGGTGCGCGCGCCGCAGCGCCGCCGTGGCGCAGACGTCTCGAAGTGGGGTCTCGGGGTGCTCGGCCAACCAGTCCGCGTGACGCCGGGCCAGGGCCACCAGGGCCTCGGGACTCCGGGCCGAGAGCACCAACAGCTCCGCGCCTCGTGCGGTGGAGGGAGTCTCCGGCGGTCGAGGTGCCTCCTGCAGGATGATGTGAGCGTTGGTCCCGCTCAGACCGAACGCACTCACCCCGGCGAAGCGGGGATGCTCGCCACGAGGCCAGGGCCGCTGCTCGGTGGGGATGACCAGCGGCGCGTCGCCGATGGCGATGTTCGGGTTCAGCCGCTTGAAGTGCAGGTTGGGCGGGATGGCTTCGTGCCGGAGCGCGAGCACCACCTTGAGGATTCCGGCCAGCCCCGCCGTCGCCTCCAGGTGACCGATGTTCGACTTCACCGCGCCCACCACGAGCGGTGACTCGGCCGTGCGCCCCTCGCCGAAGACCTGGGCGAGCGCCTGGAGCTCGATGGGGTCTCCCAGTGACGTGCCGGTGCCGTGCGCCTCGATGAAGGAGAGCTGCGAAGGCGACAGCCCCGCGTTCGCCAGCGCCTGCCGGATGACCCGCTCCTGCGCGGGGCCATTGGGGACCATCAGGCCGCTGCTGGCGCCGTCCTGGTTCACCGAGGAGCCCGCGATGAGCGCGAGGATGTCGTCTCCATCCGCCTGCGCCTGCGAGAGCCGCTTGAGGACGACGACGGCGACGCCCTCGGCGCGGACGAAGCCATCCGCGGCCTCGTCGAAGGTCTTGCAGCGTCCATCCGGCGCGAGGCCGCGGCTGCTCGACAGCGCGATGGCCCCCTCCGGCGAGAGCATGAGGTTCACCCCTGCCGCGAGCGCCAGGTCGCAGTCGCGGTTGCGCAGACTCTGGCAAGCGGTGTGGAGCGCCACGAGCGAGGACGAGCACGCCGTGTCGATGGCCATGCTCGGGCCTTGCAGTCCGAGCGCATACGAGAGCCGCCCCGCGGCCGCGTTCAGGCACGTGCCCGTGAGGTGGTAGATGTCCAGCGAGCCGCCCAGCCGCTCCGCCTGGAGCCGCGCGTAGTCGCTCCCGATGACCCCCAGGAACACCCCCGTCCGGCTTCCTGCGAGCTGGTCCGCGGGCTGCCCCGCCCGCTCCAGCGCCTCCCACGCCAGCTCCAGCAACATCCGGTGCTGCGGGTCCATGCGCGAGGCCTCGCGCGGGGAGATGCCGAAGAACCCCGCGTCGAAGTGCTCGATGCCGTCGATGAACCCACCCCAGCGCGCATACGTCTTGCCGGGCCTGCCCGGCTCGGGGTCGAAGAGGGCCTCCGCGTCCCAGCGGTCGCGCGGCACCTCGCGAATGGCGTCGACGCCGTTGGACAGCAGCCTCCAGAAATCCTCGGGGGATTCGACGCCCCCGGGCAGACGGCAGGACGTGCCCACGATGGCGATGGGCTCCGAGCGCGTGCGCTTGAGCGCCTCGTTCTCGGTGTTCAGCTCCAGGGCCAACAACGCGAGCCGCTTGGGCGGCAGGTTCGCGATCTTCTCGTAGAACTCTCGGCTCATGGTCGCGGTGCTCGATTCAGTGCGAACTTCCGGCGATCTTCTCGGCGATCAGCCGTTCGATTTCGTCGTCGGACATCTCGTCCATGCGCGACAGGCGCTCGGACAGTCCGCGCTCGTCCATCACCTCTGCCTGCGCGCGCGGCGGCGGTGCTGCGTCGCCCGGCAGCGGTATCTCCAGTGCCTCGGCGAGCCCCGCCAGGCGCTTCGCGAGGGCCTCCACCGTGGGGTAGTCGAACGCCAGGCTCGCGGGGAGCTCCTTGCCGAAACCCCGCTGCAGCACGTTGCGCAGCTCCACGGTCATCAGCGACGTCATGCCCATCTGGAAGAAGCCCCGGTCGATGGGCGGCGGCTCCGTGAGCGGAAACCCGAGGATGCGCCCCACCTCGCGCTGGAGCTGTCGCAGCAGCGCATCGAAGCGGCGAGGCGGTGGCAGGGACTCCAGCTCCGTGACGAGCTGTGCTCGCACCGAGGTGCCGGACACGGACGTGGCCACGCCCACTCGCTGGAGGAAGGGCCTGCGCCGCCGCGCCTCCCAGAGCGGCTTCAGCGCGGACCAGTCCACCGAGGCCACGGTCTGGACCCGCGTCCCCGACCGCATCGCCTGCCCCATCGCCTCCAGGGCTCGCGGAGCCGCCATGGGCTTCAAGCCGAAGCGCTCGAAGTCACGCGAGCGCTCACCGCTCACCTCGTCCCACGTTCCCCAGTGGAGGGTGGTGGCGGGCAGGCCCGCCGCGTGACGAAGGTGCGCGAGCGCTTCGAGCACCTGGTTCGCGGCCCCGTAGTGCGCCAACCCCGAGGCGCCCCACAGCGTCGACGTCGACGAGAACATCACGAAGAAGTCCAGGTCGAGTCCGCGCGTCAGCTCGTGGAGCACGAGAGCGCCCAGCGCCTTGGGGCGCAGCATCGCCGTCATCGACGACGCGTCCATGACCTCCAGGCGCTGCGTGCTCATGAGCGAGGCCGCGTGGAAGATGCCGCGCAGCGGATGGGTGGAGGCCGCTTCGCGCAGGACCTCCTCCATGCGCGCGCGGTCCGAGATATCGGCGGCCAGGGGGACCACCGTCGCACCGAGACTCCGCAGCTCCTCGAGCACCTCTTCCCTGCGCTTGGACTCCTCGCCCCCCGCCGTCAGCGCCCGGCGGCCCACCAGCACGAGATGCCGCGCGCCCTGCTCCACCAGCCACCGGGCCACCTTCAGCCCCAAGCCGCCGAGCCCGCCCGTCACGAGATAGGTCGCATCCGAGCGAAGACGCGGAGCCTCCGCTGGCTTCTGGGCCCGCGTGGGCACGAGGCGCGGCACCAGCCGTCGGTCCTTCCTCAGCGCGAGCTGATCCTCTCCATCCGCCTCGGACGCGGCGACCTCCCGGAGCAGCGCCGCCGCCTCGCCCGACGTGTCATTCGGGTCCAGGTCGATGAGCCCGCCCCAGAGGTCCGGCTGCTCCAGGGACACCACGCGACCGAAGCCCCAGAGCGGTGACTGCGCGAGCACGACGTCCTCGCCCGCGGCGCCCGTCACCTGCGCTCCGCGCGTCACCAGCCACACCCGGGCCTTCTTGCGCTCCCTCAACACCCCTTGGATGAGGTGGAGCGCCCCGGTGGACGTCCAAGGCGACACCACCGCGTCTCCCACCGCCTGGAGCCCCCAGAGATAGAGGACTCGCAGGCTTCGCGTCGCGGAGGCAGGTGCCTCGCGCAGCAGCCGCGCGAAGTCCTCGGGTTGCTCCGGGTCCACGACGAAGCGCCGCTCGTCCAACCGCTGGTAGGCACGTCCCGCCGTCACGGTGACGCACGCCTCGCCGTGGCGAGCAATCTCCTCCACGAGCGCCGAACCACAGCCCCGCGGGTCGACGAACACCAGCCAGTCCGCGGCCGAGGGCGTGGAGGTCAGCGCGGGCCGGGCCTCCCACGTCACGTCATAGAGCCAGTCCTGGAGCGGCTCCTCGCTCTCCGCTCCCAGCGCCTCGAGGATGCTCGCGGACGGGACCCGCCGGAGCCGCACACCTCGCATCGAGGCCACCTGCGCACCGCTCGCATCCAGGAGCTCCAGCGCGCCCACCGGGGCCGCGGCTCCGTCAGGGGTCTGCGCTGACGCATGCGCCCACTCGATGCGAGAGCGCTCCGCCGCGCACGCAATCTCGTCGATGCGCACGGGCATGAAGAGCGCGCCCCCATCCCCCTCCTCCATGACCGCGGAGGCGAGCGTCTGGAGAGCCGCGTCGAGGAGCGCCGGATGGAGCTGGTAGTTCGCCCCTTCCTGGACGAGCTCCGTCCCCGACGTGATGCGACCGAGCGCCTCGCCAGACCGACGGAAGACCTCGCCCAAGGTCCGCAAGGGCGACTCGTACTGGACATTGCGCTGGGCGAGCGCGTCGTAGAGGGCGGAGGACCGCACGTGCTGCACACAGGCCGCACGCACCGACTCGATGGAGACCCGCGTGGCCCCTCGTGGATCCTCCGTGAGTCGCACCTCGCCGCGAGCGTGCAGGACCCATGAGGACTCGCGCGTGGACGCCCCCACCGGACGACTGTGGACGTGGAAGCGCCGGGGGCCCTCGGACGCCGGCGCCAGGTGGACCTGGACGAGGCGCCGCTTCGACTCGGGAAGGACCAGCGCGCGCTCGAACTCCACGTCCGTCAGCGTTCGCGGCCCGGAGCCGGAGACTTCCGCCACGGCGCTCAGCACCAACTCCACCAGCGCCGAAGCGGGCAGCACGGCCACTCCGCCCAGACGATGTGCCCCCAGCCAGGGCAGCGAGGTACTGCCCAGCTCCAGCTCGAACACCTGCCCTTCGAGCCCTTGCGCCACACTCACTGGACGGCCCTTCAGGGACGTCAAGCGCTCGGGCGCGGCGGCCACGGGCAGCACCGCGTCATCGAGCCAGTACCGCTTGCGCTGCCACGGATACGGCGGCAACGGCACCACCCGTCCCCCCGCCGGGAAGAGGCGCGCCCAGTCCACCGGATGCTCCGCGCGGTACAGCGCGCCGAGCGACTCCAGCATCACCGCGCGCTCCGCCTCCTCGCGACGCAGCGACGCGAGCAGGAGCCCCTCGCGCTTCGCGTGCTGCAGGCAGCGCTCGATGGCGGGCAGCAGGATGGGATGCGGGCTCAGCTCGATGAAGACGGCGTGCCCGTCCTCGATGAGCCGGGCCACGGACGCGGAGAACAGCACGGGCTCGCGCAGGTTGCGCACCCAGTAGGCCGCATCCAGCCCCGTGCCCTCACATGCCGACGCGGTGACCGTGGAGAGCATCAGCGTGGTCGCGGGCCGAGGGCGCAGCGGGGAGAGCACCGCGAGCAACTCCTCGCGCAGCCCATCCACCTGGGGACTGTGCGAGGCCACGTCCACCTTCACCCAACGGCAGAAGACATTGCGCTCCGCGAGGGACGCGCGAACCTCCTCCAGCACCGCCGCATCCCCCGCCAACACCGTGGACGTCGGGCTGTTGCTGACGGCGATGGCGACGCGGGCCTCGCGCCCGGCGATGACACCTCGCGCGTCCGACAAGGGGAGCTCCACCGCGAGCATCGCGCCCTGGCCGCTGATGCGGCGAAGCAGCTTGCTGCGCTCGCAGATGATGGACGCCGCGTCCTCCAGGCTCAGCGCACCCGCGACGTGGGCCGCGGCCACCTCACCCATGCTGTGCCCCAGCACGGCGTCCGGGGTGATGCCCCAGGAGCGCCACAGCTCGGCGAGCGCCACCTCCATGGCGAACAGCACCGGCTGCACGACGTCGATCTCCCCCAGCCGGGACTGCTCGGCCGAGGCACACAGCACCTCCACGAGCCCCCACGAGACGTGGCGGCGCAGCGCCGCTTCGATCCGCTCGAGCGCCGCGCGGAAGACAGGCTCCTCCTCCAGCAGCCGCCGCCCCATGCCGAGCCACTGGGAGCCCTGACCCGGGAACACGAACACGACCTTGCGAGGCCCTGCGCCCTTGCGTGCCGGCATCGGCGCGGTGGCGGCCTCGCGGAGCTTCTCCGCCAGCTCCTTCGCGGTCCCACCGACGACGGTGAGCCGATGCTCATGGTGCGTGCGCCGGAGCGCGGCCGTGTGGCAGACGTCCTGGAGCGGCGCCTCCGGGGACGTGGCGAGGAAGTCCGCGAAGCGCCCCGCCCACTCCTGCAATGCCCCCGACGTCCGCGCGGACAACGCCAACAACCGCGCACCGGGCTCGGGCGGCGCCGAGCGAACGGGAGGCGCGGGCGGCTCCTCCAGAATCACATGGGCGTTGGTGCCGCTGGCGCCGAACGAGCTGACGGCGATGCGACGAGCCCGCTCCGTCGCGGGCCAGGCCCGGGCGAAGGTGGGCAGGAGGATGGGCAGGCCCTCCAGGTCGATTCGGGGGTTCATCCGCTGGAGGTGCAGGAGTGGAGGAATCGTCTGGTGCCGCATCGAGAGCACCGCCTTGATGACGCCCGCGATGCCCGCCGCCGCCTCCAGGTGGCCGATGTTCGTCTTCGCCGCGCTCACCACCAGCGGCCGCTGCTCCGAGCGCCCCTGGCCATAGACGGCCTTGATGGCCTCCATCTCGATGGGGTCCCCGAGCGAGGTGCCCGTCCCGTGAGCCTCGATGCAGTCGACGTCGGCCGGCTCCAGGCCCGCGCTCTTCAACGCCTGCCGGAGCAGCTCCGTCTGCGCGACCATGTTGGGCGCGGTGAGGCCCGCAGACTTGCCGTCCTGGTTGACGGCCGAGCCGCGCAACAGCGCCAGGATGGGGTCCCCCGCGGCGAGGGCATCCGACAAGCGCTTGAGGACCAGCACGCCGCAGCCCTCGCCGCGCACGAAGCCGTTGGCGCGTGCGTCGAAGGTCTTGCACCGCCCATCCGGTGCGAGGGCATCACCTCGCGCGACTCGAAGCGACGAGTGCGGCGAGAGGATGAGGTTGACGCCCCCCGCGAGCGCCATCGAGCACTCTCCGGCCCGGAGGCTCTGACTGGCGAGATGCAGCGCCACCAGCGAGGACGAGCACGCAGTGTCGACCACCATGCACGGCCCTTGAAGGTCCAGCAGGTACGAGAGCCGTCCCGCCACCACGCTGTTGATGGTGCCCGTGACGCTGCTCGCGTCCTGGTCGGAGGGCGTCCCCAGCTCGAGCTTGGCGTAGTCGTCGTTGTAGACGCCCGCGAAGACCCCCGTGCGGCTGCCCGTCAGCTTCGACACGTCCTGTCCCGCGTCTTCGAGCGCCTCCCACGCGACTTCGAGCAGGAGCCGCTGCTGCGGGTCCATGCGGTGCGCCTCGCGCGGAGAGATGCCGAAGAACTCCGCGTCGAAGCGGTCCACCTCGTCGAGGAACGCGCCCCAGCGGGCCCCGGGCTTCTCGCGGGCCTCGGGGCCGCAGCGGGCCGCCTCTTCCTGGGTCCATCGCGAGGAAGGGACCTCGGTGACCGCGTCCACGCCATCGCGCAGGACGTGCCAGAAGGACTCCGGGTCGGAGGCTCCGCCCGGGAAGCGGCACGCCATGCCGATGAGCGCCACCGGCTCCGAGCGTGCCCCCTCGATGGCATCGAGCTTGGACTTGAGCTCCAGCGCCAGCAACGCCAACCGCTTGGGGGAGTACTGCGCGATCTTCTCGGCGAACGTCGTCATGTTCCCTGCGCCATCCTCTGGGCGAGCAGTCGCTCGACTTCTGCTTCCGACAGGTCCTCGATCTCGCTGCTCACGGCCGCACTCGTGAGGGCCGCGGGAGCGGGGGCCTCGGGTGCGGACTCCTCGGCGCGAGGGGGCTGGTCGCTCGACGACAGCCCCAGTCGCTCGGAGAGGAACGCGACCAACGCGACGAGCGTCGGGTAGGCCCACACCAGCGTCGCGCTCAGCTTCAGGCCCAGCGAGGCCTCCAGCCGGTTGCGGATCTCCATCCCCATCAACGAGTCGAGCCCCAGGCTCCCCAGCGCGACGCGAGGCCCCAGCCGCTCCGGGTCCATCCGCAGCACCGCGGCGATCTGCTCGCGAAGGTGTCGCTCCAGGAGGGCCCGACGCTCGGAGCCACCGGCCTGCTCGAGCTTCTCGCGGAACTTGCCTCGCCCCGAGTCACTCGGGCGGGAGGAGGCAAGCTGTCCGGCGAGCCGCGCGAAGAACGGCGACTGCGCCGCGGACAGGTAGAACTCCATCCACTGCCGCAGGTCGAGCGACACCACGCCCACCTGCGGCCTGTCCTGTCCGAGCAGGAGCCCCAGGGCCGCGAGCGCCTTGTCAGGGGACATGCCGCGCAGACCGCGAGCCTCGATGCGCTTCTGGGGGCTCGCGCGGGCCGCGAGGCCGATGCCGGTCCACGCGCCCCAGGCGATGCTCAGCCCAGGCAGTCCCTCCGCGCGCCGGGCTTGCGCCAGGGCATCCAGGAAGGCGTTGGCCGAGGCGTAGTTCCCCTGGCCTGGAGAGCCCAGCAGCGCCGCGGCGCTGGAGAAGAGCACGAAGAAGTCCAGGGGTCGTTGGCGCGTCGCCTCATGGAGGTTCCAAGCGCCCAGGACCTTGGGGGCCATCACCGTCGCGAAGCGCTCCTCGGTGAGGTTGAGCAGGACTCCGTCATCGAGGAGCCCGGCCGCATGCATCACGCCCTTCAGCGGCGGCATGGCTCCATCGACCACGGCCATCGCGCGAGCCACATCCTCCGGAGAGGAGACATCCGCGCGGACCACTTCCACGCGCGTGCCCGCTTCGCGGAGCTGGCCCAGCGTGGCCTCCGCATCGGTGGAGGGAGCAGCCCTGCCCAGGAGGACGAGATGCCGCGCGCCCTGTTCGACGAGCCAGCGCGCGACCTGGAGCCCCAGTCCTCCGAGGCCGCCAGTGATGAGGTACGTGCCGTCCGCGACGACACGCGCGGAGGAGTCCCGAGGCGACAAGGATTCCGCCGCGTCGGCGGACCGCGCCCCGCGCGGGGCGACCGCGTCTTCGAGCGACAAGACTTCCGCCGCGCGGAGGAACCGGGCCACGTGCCTCGCACCATCGCGCAGGGCAACCTGGTCCTCGGGCGACGCGGACGAGAGCTCTCGGAAGAGGGCGTCGGACGCCCCCGCCGCGTCAGTGGAGAGGTCCACCCGTGTGCAGCGCAGCTCGGGGTGCTCCATCGCGATGACCTGACCCAGGCCCCACAGCGGCGCCTGCGCCACGCTCACCCGCTCCCGCGACGGACCGACTGAGCGCGCCCCTTGCGTGACGAGCCAGAGCCGAGGCGCATCCCGCCAGCCCGCGCGCGCCAGCGCCTGCACGAGATGCAGCATCGCCGTCGTCCCCTGGTGCCGGGCACGCTCCAGGGTCTGAGGGTTCAGCGCGTCGTTCGGGGCGCTGTCCAAGCTCCACAGGTGCACCACACCCCGGCACACGGGCGCTCCCGACGGCAGCGCATCCGACAACAGTCGCCGCACGTGCTCCGCATCACGCGGGTCCACCTCGTAGGCGCCCTCCCCCACGGACCGATAGGACGCCCCCGGAGTCACCCACACGCACGACTCACCACGCGCCGCCAGAAGGCCCCGAAGCTCGCGTGCAACACCGCGTGAGTCCGCGAAGAGCACCCACGTCCCCGGCGACTTCTCCGGCCACGTGAGCGGCTCCGGCAGCGCCTGCGCTTCCCAACCCACCTGGTACATCCAGTCCGCGAGCTCCGCGCTCACGGCCCGCCAGCTCGTGCCCGGAAGACGGCTGACCTGGATGCCGGAGACCTCCGCCACCTGGCGGCCCTCCGCGTCGCGCAGCGTGAGGTCTCCGCTGAAGGCCGCGCCTTCGCCATCGCGGAGCCGCAGGTGTGCCCAGACCTCGGACGGAACGGGCCCCTCGAACCGCGCTGACTCCACGCCTCGGCCCACGTAGGTGGCGCCCACCGGCAGGAAGGACATCAGGAGCTGGAAGCTCGCATCGAGGAACGCGGGATGGATGAGGTGCTCACTCGCATGCCCCGCCAGGACCTCTGGCAGCCGGAGGTGCGCATAGGCTTCGCGCTCCCCCTGCCAGAGCCGCTGGAGCCCCTGGAACGCGGGGCCGAAGTGCAGCCCTCGCTCCGCCATCGCCTGGACATGCGCGTCACCTTCGATGATGCGCGGGCAACGCGCCTGGATGACCTCCGCGGAAGGCAGTCGCTCCTGCGTCGCTCCGGATGCGAGCTCGACAGCCCCCTCGGCGACGGGGACCCAGGCGGGCGCGGCCGCTCGGGCATCCAGCGCGAAGCACTGGAAGTCCGCGCCCCCCGAAGGTCGCTCGGTCATCACCACCTGGAGCGTCCGAGTCCCCTCCGCTGCCAGGAACACTGGCTGGACACAGACGAGTCGCGAGAGCACATGCCGCCCCTCGCCCAAGACCTGCCGCGCCGCCCCCAGCGCGATATCCACCCACGCCGTACCAGGAAGGACGACGGTATCCTGGACGCGATGGTCCGCGGCCCACGAGAGGTCCGCGACGCCGACGTCCATCTGCCAGACGTGGGTCCCCGGCTGATGGCTGAGCGCCACGTGAGGCCCCAACAGGGGATGCGCGGTCGCCCCCTGGACGCGGTTCCCCCCGCGTCGCGGAGCAGGCGCGGTGGAGGACTCCAGCCAGAAGCGCTCGCGCTGCCACGGGTACGAGGGGACCGAGACGACATGCCCTCCCTCGGGATGGAGCCGCGCCCAGTCCACCGAGTGGCCCACGGTGTAGAGCGCCCCGAGCGTGGTGAGCAGTCGCTCGCGTCCACCCTCATCACGGCGCAGGGAAGGCAGCACGGCGAGCGACGCACAGCGCTCACGCAGCCCCTCCTCGATGGACGGCAGCAACACCGGATGGGCGTTGATCTCCAGGAAGGTCTCGTGCCCCTCGGCGCCCAGCTGCTCGATGACGTCCCAGAAGCGCACCGGCTCGCGGAGGTTGCGTTCCCAGTACTCCGCCGTCAGCAACTCCTCGTTCCGCTTTCCCGTCACCGTCGAGTAGAGCGGCACGCGCTCGCGCACGGGCCGCACGTCCGCGAGCAGCCGCAACAGCTCCGCGCGGAGTGGCTCCATCTGCGGACTGTGGGACGCGTAGTCCACCTTCACCCAGCGGCAGAACACGCCCGCCTTCTCCAGGCGCGCGAGCACCTCGGCCAGCGCCTCACGCTCCCCCGACAGCACACGCGCGCGCGGCCCGTTCACCGCGCCGACAGCGAGGCGACCCTCGTAGCCACGCAGCGCCTCACGAGCCTCATCGGCGGAGAGCTCCACCACCGCCATCCCACCCTGCCCGCGCGCGCGCTTCACCAGCCGGCTGCGCACGCAGATGATTCGCGCCGCGTCCTCCAGGCTCAGCGCCCCCGCCACATGGGCCGCGGCCACCTCCCCCAGGCTGTGACCCACCACCGCGTGAGGCTCCACGCCCCAGGAGCGCCAGAGCGCGGCGAGCCCCACCTGCATCGCGAACACCGAGGGCTGGATGACATCCACGTCCTCGAGAGCGGCCCGCGTCCCCTCCCCGCGCAGCACCTCCAGCAGCGACCAGTCGACATGAGGCCGTATCGCCCGGTCACAGGCTTCGATGGCCTCACGGAAGACGCGCTCCTCCTCGAGGAGCCGTCGACCCATGCCCTGCCACTGGCCCCCTTGCCCCGGGAAGACGAAGACCGCCTTTCGAGTCCTCGGTCCCGGCTCCTCGACCTGCGCCGGGTCCTGTGGCTCCCGCGCCAGGAAGGCCCGGAGCTGGCTGGAGAGCGCTTCTCTCGAGTGTCCGAGGACCGCGAGCCGGTGCGGATGATGACCACGCCGAACGCTCGCCGTGTAGAGGTGGTCCGCGAGTGACTCCGCGCCATCCGTCGACAGGTGCTCGGCCCACTGATTCGCCTGTGCACGGAGCGCGGCGGGTGTCTTCGCCGACAGCGGAAGGAGCACCGCCGAGTCCCTCGCGGCAGGAGCCACCGGCCGCGGAGCCGCGGGTGCCTCCTCCAGCACGACATGCGCGTTGGTCCCGCTCAGGCCGAACGCGCTCACCCCCGCGCGCCGAGGCTTCGTCCCCCGAGGCCATGGAAGCTCCCGCGTCGGGAACACGAACGGCGTCCCGCTCAGGGAGATGCGCGGGTTGATGGAGCGGAAGTTCAGGTTGCGAGGAATCGCCTCGCGCCGCAGCACGAGCACCGCCTTGATGAGGCCCGCCACCCCCGCCGCGGCCTCCAGGTGCCCGAGGTTCGTCTTCAGCGCGCCGATGGCGCACGTGGACCCATCCGGCCGGGGCTGCCCGAGGACTTCCCGGAGCGCCTCGAACTCGATGGGGTCCCCCAGCGACGTGCCGGTGCCATGGGACTCCACGTAGCCGATGTCCGACGGGGCCACCTTCGCATCAGCGAGCGCCTGTCGGAGCAGCGCCTGCTGCGCGAGCACGTTGGGCGCCGTCAGCCCCGTCGAGCGGCCATCCTGATTGATGGCCGAGCCCTTGATGAGTGCCCAGATGCGGTCTCCATCGCGCTCCGCGTCGGAGAGGCGCTTGAGGACCACGATGCCGCAGCCTTCACCTCGGACGAAGCCATTGGCCGCCGCGTCGAAGGTCTTGCAGCGACCATCCGGCGACAGCGCCTGCATCCGGCCCAACATCGCCGAGTTCATCGGATCGAGGATGAGGTTCGCGCCTCCCGTCAGCGCGACTTCGCTCTCGCCGCGACGCAGGCTCTGGACGGCCTCGTGCACCGCGACCAGCGACGAGGAGCACGCCGTGTCGATGGACAGGCAAGGCCCCTGGAAGCCGAAGACGTACGAGAGCCGCCCCGCCGCCGTGGAGAGCAGCGTGCCGGTCAAGTCGTAGGTCTCGACCCCGTCGATGCCCTTGCCGTTGACGCGCTGCCGGTAGTCCGTGCTGCTCAGGCCCAGGAAGACCCCCGTCTGGCTCTTCGCGAGGCGCTCGGGTCGAAGGCCCGCGTCCTCCATCGCCTCCCACGCCACCTCCAGGAGCAGGCGCTGCTGGGGGTCCAGGCTCGCGGCCTCGCGCGGAGAGACCTCGAAGAAGGACGCATCGAACCCATCGACCGAGTCGAGGAGTCCCGCCCAGCGCACGGCCGGGTTCTCTCCCGGAATCGCCTCCGCGGGCCAGCGCTCGGCGGGAATCTTCCGGACCGCGTCGACGCCGTCCCGGAGCAGGCGCCACAGCGAGTCGGGCGCATGGGCCTCGCCGGGGAAACGGCACGCCATGCCGACGACGGCGACCGGTTCCGCCTTCGTGGCCTCCTGCTTCGCGAGTCGCGCCTCCAGCGCTTCGATCTTGAGGAGCGAGTTCTTCAGCAGGACTCGATAGTCCGGGGTGCTCATGAGCGACGCATCTCCTGATGTCTCATGGGAGGAGCAGCTTCTCGGCGAGGCGAGCGGCGAGCTCGTCCTCGGAGAGCTGATCCAGTTCCTGCTCGATGCGTTGCAGCGCGTCGGCCTGGGGAGGCTCGACGGGGGCCGCCTCGACTTCCGGCGCGGAGGACAACCCGAGTCGCTCGAGCAGGTGTTCGGCCAGCGAGGCCGTGTGCGTGTACGTGAAGAGGAGCGCCGCCGAGAGCTTGAGGCCGAGGCTCGCCTCGATGCGGTTGCGAAGCTCCAAGCTCATCAGCGAGTCGACGCCGATGCTCTTGAACGGAGCCGTCCGGTCGATGCGCGCGGCGGGGATGCGGAGCACCCGTCCCAGCTGCTCGCGGAGGTGTCCCTCCAGGAGGTCGAGCCTCCCGGCCGGCGGCGCCGACTCCAGCGCCTGCTTCAAGGACGTCCCCTGCGCCGAACCGGAGCGAGGCGCCTCCGCCTCCCGAGGCAGCTCCGCGAAGAAGGGGACGCTGGCGGTGCGCGGATAGAACTCGAACCACTGCCGCGCGTCGAGGCGCAGCACGCCCACCACCGGGCGGGGATGCTCGAGCAGACGCGAGAGCGCCGTGATGCCCTCCGCGGGCGTGAGGCTCCCGACACCGCGATAGGAGAGCCGGTCGCCACGGGCATCCACCGCCGCCGCGAGGCCCACCTCGGAGAAGGCCCCCCATTGGATGCTCATCGCGGGCAGGCCGAGCGCGCGCCGCTGCTCCGCGAGGGCATCCATGAAGGCGTTCGCGGCCGCGTAGTTCCCCTGCCCCGGCGAGCCCAGCAGCACCGCCGCGGACGAGTACAGGATGAAGAAGTCCAGGGGCTGGCCCAGCGTGCGCGCATGCAGGTTCCAGGCACCCTGGATCTTGGGGGCCGCGACCTTGTGGAAGTGCGCGTCCGAGAGCTCCAGCGCCGTGTGGTCCTCCAGGAGTCCCGCCGCGTGCACGACGCCGCGCAGCGGAGGCAGGTTCGCCCCGAGCTCCGCGAGCAACCGCTCCACGTCCTCCTCGCGCGAGACATCCGCCGCGGAGACCCGCACCCGGGCACCCGCTGCCTCCAGCGTCCGAATCACTTCTTCCGCCCGCGCCGAAGGGGCCGTGCGGCCCACCAGCGCGACGTTCCGGGCCCCCTGCTCCACCAGCCAGCGCGCCACCGACAACCCCAGCCCACCGAGGCCCCCCGTGATGAGGTAGCTGGCGTCCGCGCGAATCCCCGGGCGCGCTGCTTCCAGGGGAGCGATGCGCGCCTCCGGGTCCTTCATGCGGACGGCGAGCTTTCCCAGGTGCTTCGCCTGCGCCATCTGGCGGAAGGCGCCCTCCGCGTCCATCGCCGGGAAGACGTGCACGGGCAGCGGCGCGAAGGCTCCGTCCTCCAGGTGCCGCATCACCTCCGCGAACAGCGAGGCGAACAGCTCCGGTCGCGCCTCTGTCATCCCCATCAGGTCGATGGCGCTGTACGAGAGGCTCTTGCGGAACGGCGACAGCCCGATCCGGACGTCGTCGTAGATGTCCCGCTTGCCCAGCTCGAGGAACCGTCCGTAGGGCGCGAGGACCTCCAGGCTCTTCACCAGCGCCTCGCCCGTGAGCGAGTTGAGGACCAGGTCCACGCCGCGCCCGTCGGTGATGCGCATCACCTCGTCCGCGAACGCGAGCGAGCGCGAGTCCATGACGTGCTCGACACCCATCGAGCGCAGGAAGGCGCGCTTCTCCTCGCTGCCCGCCGTCGCGAAGACCTCGAGCCCGAGCGCGCGTGCGATCTGCAGCGCCGCGAGCCCCGTTCCGCCCGAGGCGGAGTGGATGAGGATCTTCTCTCCCCTTCGCGCCCTGCCCAGGTGGTGCACCGCGTACCACGCGGTCATGAACACCCCCGGGAAGGTGGCGGCCTGGGCGAAGTCCAACCGCGCGGGCTTGGGCGCCACGAAGCGCGCGGGAGCCTTCACGTGGGTGGCGAAGCACGACGGCGCGAGCGCCACGACCTCCTGCCCCAGCGAGAACTCCGTGACACCTTCTCCGAGCGCGACAATCCGGCCCGAGCACTCGGCCCCCAGTGAGACGGGCCCCGGAGGCAAGCCGGGGTAGATGCCCATGGCCTTCATCACGTCGATGAAGTTGAGCGCGGTGGCCTCGACCTCGACCTCCACCTCGCCGGGACCGGGCCGAGACCTGCGCGCCTCACGAAGGACGAGGCGCTCGAGGACCCCGGGCACCGGAAGCTCGAGACGAAACGGACGCCCCGCCGCCGGAGTCAGTGCGACAGAGGGCTCCTCGGGCGCGGCCTCGAAGCCACCGCGAACGAAGCGGGCCACATGGCGGCCCTCACGCAGCGCCACCTGGTCCTCGTGCCCCTTCGCGACGAGCTCGCTCAGCAGCAGCGAGGCGTCGCGGGCATCGGGCACCGGGGCCAGGTCGATGCGCGTGCACTCCAGCTCGGGGTGCTCCGTCGCGAGCGTCTGCCCCAGGCCCCAGAGCGACGCCTGAGCCGGCGCCACCGCGTCGCCCTCCACGACGGACCGCGCGCCCCGGGTGACGAGGACGAGTCGCGGCACATCCCGCCAGCCCTGACGCACGAGCGCTTGAGCCAGGTACGTCGCGCTGACGGCCCCGTGCGAGAGGTCCGAGGCCAGCGTCGCCGACGTCGTCGAGCTGAACGCCGCGGCATCGAGGCCGAGGAGGTGGACCACGCCCTGGCACCGTCCGTCCTCGCCGAAGGACTCTCGCAGGAGCCGCCGGTAGTCCTCCGGTGACGCGGGGTTGATGCGATAGAGGTCCGCCGAGACACGCTCGTAGGCGCTGCCCGCGACGACCCCCACGCAAGCGCCGCCCCGGGTCCGCAGCAATGACTGGAGCTCCTCGCCGAACCCGCCTCGGTCCGAGAACACGAGCCAGGTGCCGCTGGCGAGCGCGTCGGGCAGCGCCTCCGTCCGCTGCCAGGCGACGGTGAAGACGCTTCCCTCCAGCGCATCGCGGGCCCCGGCGCCACCGTCGAGGCGGCGAGCACGCAGCCCCTCCAGCTCCGCCACGGGCCTTCCGTCCAGGTCCAGGAGCCTGACATCGAAGGACCGCTCCGCGTCCCCCGGCTTCTCGCCCGCGCGCGCCCTCACCCGGACCTGGAGCTCGCGTCCGGGTCGCGCGAACAACCGCACGCGCTCGATGCCCACCGGAACGAAGGGGTCTTTCGAGTCCGCGGTGGCCATCAGCGCCACGGAGGCCTGGAGGCAGGCATCCAGGAGGGCGGGATGAAGCCAATACGTGCCGGGCTCCGCGGCCACCTGCTCGGGCAGTTGCACGCGCCCCAGCACTTCGCCTTCGCGCAGCGCGAGCCGCCGGAGTCCTCGGAACGTCGGGCCATAGCCAAGGCCCAGCGCCTCCATCCGGCGGTAGTGCTCGTCGGACGAGCGAGGCTCTCCCTCGTCACTCCAGGACTCCCACGCAGGGTCGGGAGCGCGGCCTTCCTCCAGGCGCAGCCGCCCCATCGCGTGTGTCCGCCAGGCGGACGCGTCCTCGGCTCGACTCAAGATCTGGAACGACGCCCGGCCAGAGCCCTCTTCCGTCAACGCGAGCTGCACGCGACGGTCCGCCCCCGCGGCCAGGGACAACAGCTCCCGGAAGTGGACCTCTTCGAGGACGAGGCCCCCCTCGCCGAGCACCTCGGCTCCCGCCGCGAGCGCCATCTCGACGTACCCCGCGCCGGGGAAGACGACATCCCCTTGCACGCGGTGGTCGGCGAGATACGGAAACGCCTCGGTGCCCACGCTCCGCTCCCAGAAGTGGACACGAGGCTGCAAGGACGAGGAGAGCGAGCCTCCCAGCAGCGGATGGCCCACGCCCGCCTCACGCACCCCGCGCGAGGCCCCGGAAGACACCGACGGCACGTCGAGCCAGTAGCGCTCGCCGCGCCACGGATATGACGGCAGCTCGACGGGACGACCGCCCTCGGGAAACAGCCGCTTCCACTCGACGGGGTGGCCGTGGACGTACAGCGCCGCGAACGACTCCAGGAGGGTCCGCCGTTCATCGGCCTGTCTCCGCAGCGACGCCAGCGCGAGCCCCCCGCGCCTCGCCTCCTCCAGCGTCTCCTGGATGGGCGCGAGCAGGACGGGATGCGGGCTCACTTCGATGAACACCGCGTGGCCGTCGTCCAGGAGCCGCTCGATGGCGCCCTGGAACAGCACCGGGTCGCGCAGGTTGCGCACCCAGTAGGTCGCGGAGAAGTCACTCCCGTCCCCCGTCTCTCCCGTCACCGTGGAGTAGATGGGGACCGGGGCGCGCTCGGGAGCGACGCCCTCCAGCGCGAGCAGGAGGTCCTCCTTCAGCGGGTCCATCTGGGGACTGTGCGAGGCCACGTCCACCTTCACACGGCGGCAGAAGATGCCCCGGCCCTCCAGGCGCCCCAGCAGCTCCTCCAGCGCCGACGTGTCCCCCGAGATGACCGACGAGCGAGCGCTGTTGCTCACGCCCACGGACAGCCGGGACTCGGAGCCCGCCAGCGCCTCTCGGGCCTGCTCCAGGCCCAGCTCCACGACCGCCATGGCGCCCTGCCCGCTCACGCGGCGCAGCAGCCGACTGCGTCGGCAGATGATGCGCGCGGCGTCCTCCAGGCTCAGCGCGCCCGCCACATGCGCCGCGGCCACCTCGCCCATGCTGTGTCCCACCACCGCGTCGGGCTCGATGCCCCACGAGCGCCACAGCGCGGCCAGTGCCACCTGCATCGCGAAGAGCACCGGCTGGACGACGTCGATCTCCGCGAGCCGTGAGTGCGCCTCGTCCGCGCCCAGCTCCTCCACGAGCGACCACTCGACGTGGGGCCGCATGGCCCGCTCGCAGTCCTCGATGGCCTCTCGGAAGACGGGCTCCTCGCGCAGGAGCTGGCGCCCCATGCCGAGCCACTGCGAGCCCTGCCCCGGAAAGATGAACGCGACGCGAGGAGACTCCTCCTCGAAGCTCACCTGCCGACGGACGACGCCCGGGTGCGGCTCGCCGTGGGCGGAGGCCAGCAGCGCCTCGGCCAGGTCCCGTCGCGTGTTCCCCACCACCGCCAGGCGATGGGGATGGTGGCTGCGCCGGACGCTCGCGGCGTGGGCGTGTTCCCGGAGCGTCCCCGCGGGCAGCGGGGCACTCAGCAGGCCCCGGTGAGCCTCGGCGAGCGCGGTCAACGCCTCCGGGCTCCGCGCCGACAGCGGAAGAATCAGCGGGTGCCCATCGTCGCTTCGGGCCTCGGGCTCGGCCTTCGCACGCGGCGCCTCCTCGAGGATGACGTGGGCATTCGTGCCGCTGATGCCGAAGGAGCTCACGCCCGCGATGCGCGGGCCCCGAGAGGTCCACGGCGTCACCTCGGTGGGGACCTTCAGCGGGAGCCGCGCCCAGGGCACATGCGGGTTGGGCCGCGTGAAGTGCAGGTGCGGAGGAAGCTCTCCGTGCCGCATCGCGAGGACGACCTTCATCAACCCGGCCACGCCCGCCGCCGCTTCCAGGTGCCCGATGTTCGTCTTCACCGAGCCGAGCAGCAGCGGCTCCTTCGGGCCGCGCCACTCGCACAGGGCCGAGGACAGCGCCTCGATTTCGATCGGGTCGCCCAGGGGCGTCCCCGTGCCATGGGCCTCGACGTACTGGATGTCCCCCGGCTTCAAGCCCGAGCGCGTGAGCGCCTCGCGAAGCACCGCCTCCTGGGCGAGCCCGTTGGGCGCCGTCAGGCCATTGCTGTGCCCGTCCTGGTTGACCGCCGAGCCCCGCACCACGGCGAGCACCCGGTCTCCATCCGCCAGCGCCTCGGAGAGCCGCTTGAGGACGAACACACCGCAGCCCTCGCCGCGCCCATAGCCGTCCGCGCTGGCGTCGAACGTCTTGCACCGCCCATCGGTGGAGAGCGCGCCCAGGCCCGAGAAGTAGATGCTCTTGCCAGGGTCCGTGATGACGTTGACGCCGCCCACCACCGCCAGCTCGCTCTCGCGGGACTGGAGGCTCTGGCAGGCGAGGTGCAGCGCGACCAGGGACGACGAGCAGGCCGTGTCCACGGCGATGCTGGGGCCTCGCAGGTCCAGCAGGTACGAGATGCGGCCCGCCGCGACGCTGAAGAGCGAGCCCGTGCCCGAGTACACGTCCGACGGGTCCGTGCGGTGCGAGTAGTCGTCCGTGGCGATGCCCACGAAGACACCCGTGCGGCTGCCAGCGAGCGAGTCGATGGGCTGGAGCGCATGCTCCAGCGCCTCGTAGGTCACCTCCAGCAGCAGCCGCTGCTGAGGGTCCATGCTGACGGCCTCGCGCGCGGAGATGCCCCAGAAGCTCGCGTCGAACGAGTCCACGCGGTCCAGGAACCCGGCGCGAAGCGCACGCACCTTCCCCGCGACGCTCGGGTCCGAGGACTGATACGTGGCCGCGTCCCAGCGCTCGGCCGGGACTTCGCGCATGGCATCGAAGCCCTCGCGAAGCAGGCGCCAGAAGGACTCGGGGCTGTCCGCGCCTCCAGGGAAGCGGCAGGACATTCCGATGATGGCCACCGGCTCCGAGGATGGATTCCCGGGTGCGGACTTCATGAGTCTCCCATCGTGGCGATGCGCTCGCTGAGCATCGCCACGGCCTCTCGCTCGGGCAGCCCCTTCAACCGCAGCAGGAACTCCACGGGCGCCTCGAGCGCCGCGGGCTCTTCGCGCGGGGTGGACTCCAGCTGTGCCAGGAGGTACTCACTGAGCGACGCGAGCGTGGGCCGGTTGAAGAGCAAGGTCGCGGGAAGGCCGCGGCCCAGCCCCAGCGCCAGCGCGTCCCGCAGGCCCACCGCGATGAGCGAGTCGAGCCCCAGGTCGCGCCACGTCCGGCCGCGCTCCAGCGGCTTCTTCTTCCCCCCCATGCGCTTGGAGAGCTCCGCCTCGATGAACGTCTCCAGCCGCTGCTTGCGCCGGCGCGCATCCAGGGCCAGCAGCTCGCGCGCGAGGCCGCCCGCGTCTCCCGCGAGCACGTTCGCCACACCGGTCCGCACCGAGGACATCGTCTTCGTGGCGTTGCCCGACGTCGCGGAGTCCGCGCGGAACGTGCCGTCCGCGTAGGACTGGAGCGGAGGGAAGATGGACGTCACCTCCGGCGGCGTGGCCGACACGGCGTGGTCCGCGTGGAAGACGCCCTCCGCGAAGGCCTGGAGCGGCTGCGAGAGGAAGCCCGTCACCAGGCGGATGAAGCGGCACGCGGTGACACCGTCGAGGACCCGGTGGTCCACCGTCACGGTGACGTGCGCCCCCGTGCCCACGCGCAGCTCGCCGTCCACCACCAAGGGCCGCCGCGTCGGACGGTGGAGCCCCAGGATGGCCACCTGGGGCACGTTGAGCAGCGGCGTGGCGAGCAGCGAGCCCTGGTCTCCCGGGCTCGTGATGGTGAACGTACCGCCCGTGCTCTCCGCCGGGTTGAGCGTCCGGGCGCGCGCCAGGTTCCCGAGCTCCTGCACGCGGGCCTCGAGCGCCTGGAGCGACAGCTTCGCGCAGTCGCGGATGACGGGGACCGCCAGGCCCTCGTCGGTGTGGACGGCGATGGCCACGTCGACGCGCTCGTAGAGGACGACCTCCTCGGTGGCCTCGTCGAAGAGCGCGTTGGCCTCCGGCACTTCACGGAGCGCGGCGACGACCGCCTGGATGAGGAACGGCACGTAGCTGACGCCCAGCAACTGCTGGAGCATGAGCAGCGTGTCGAAGGACGCCTCCTCCACCACCGCCACCGAGGGCACCGCCTGGGCCCGAGAGAGGTGCGCGGAGGCCACGCGGCGCAGCCCGCTCAGGGGAATGCGCGAGCGGACGCCCTCCTGCGGCAGGCGCGGCACGGGGGACGGGCCCCCGCGCTTCGCCGCGGCACGCACGTCGTCCTCGGTGATGGCGCCTTGCTTCTGGAGGGACTCGAGCACCACGCCGAGCTGCTCGGCGAGCTTGCGGACCCGAGGCAGCGCCTGGACCGGCTTGCGCGCGGACGGCGCGGGGACAGCGGGAGGCTCCGGGCTCGGGGGCGCCGACGCCACCGGCGCACTCGCCGCGCGCAGGAGGGCCTCCGGGTCCTCCCCCGGCTCGCCGATGACGATGAGGGGCATCCCGACGGAGACCTTCTCTCGCAAGCCCGCGAGCAGCCGCAGCGCCACGCCCTTGCCGGGAGCGGGCACCATCACGGTCGCCTTCGCCGTCATCACCTCCACCATGGGAGCGTCCTCTTCGACACGCTCTCCATCGGCGACGAACCAACGGACGATCTCCGCCTCGGCGACACCTTCGCCAAGGTCGGGCAGCACATAGACGAATCCCATCAGGCCTCCAAAGTGCCGTGGACGGCCGCGAGCACGCGCGAGGGGTCGGGCCGGTGGTGATGCTCGATGCTGAAGTAGGGGTGCGGCACATCGAACCCCGTCACGCGTTGGATGGGCGCCTTGAGGTCGTACATGGCGCGCTCGGCGAGAATCGCGGCGATCTCACTGGCCACGCCGCAGGTGCGAGGCGCCTCCTGGATGATGACGACGCGACCCGTGGCGCGAGCCGCGGCGAGCAGCCCCTCCTCGTCCAGCGGCGACAGCGTCCGCACGTCACAGATGTGAGCGGAGACGCCCTTCTGCGCCAGCGCGTCCGCGGTCGCCGTGGCCACCTCCACCATGGCGCCCCAGGCGAACAGCGTCACGTCCTCGCCCTCTCGCACCGTGCGCACGACGCCGAGCGGCGTCACGTGCTCCCCGTCGGGGACCTCGCCGCGCAGGTGGCGGTAGAGCTTCTTCGGCTCCAGGAAGATGACCGGGTCGGGACTGCGCATCGCCGCCGTGAGGAGCCCCTTCGCGTCGGCGGGCGTCGACGGCGTGACGACGACGAGGCCCGGCGTATGGCAGAAGTAGGTCTCCGGCGAGTCCGAGTGGAGCTCGGGAGCCCGCACCCCTCCCCCGCTGGGCATCCGGATGACCATCGGCATGGGCGCCGTGCCCCGCGTGCGCCAGCGGTAGCGGCCCACGTGGGTGATGATCTGGTTGAGCGCGGGGTAGCTGAAGCCGTCGAACTGGAGCTCGCAGACGGGCCGCATCCGCGCGAGGCACAGGCCCACGGCCGCGCCCACGATGCCCGCCTCCGACACGGGCGTGTCGACGACGCGCTCCGCGCCGAAGCGCGCCTGGAGCCCCAGGGTGACGCGGAACACGCCCCCGTTCCGGCCGATGTCCTCGCCCAGGAGCACCACCTTCGGGTTGCGCTCCATCTCCTCCCGCAGCGCGCTGGTGAGGGCCTCCACGAAGAGCAGCTCGCTCATGGCGTCCTCCCGGAGTCCTTGCCCGCGGCCCCGGGGGCCAGGGACGAGCGCAGCTGGGCCAGGTCACGCGACATCACCGGGGTCTTCCGTTCATAGGCGTGGTCGAAGACGAGGCTGGGGTCCGGCGCGGGGAGCGCCTCCGCCTCGGTGATGGCCGCCGCCATCCGGGCCAGCGATTCCTCGCGGAAGCGCGTGGCCGCTTCGGGGGTGAGCAGGTCTAGACGCTGGAGGTAGCGCTCGTAGCGGACGAGGCACTCGTTGCGGCGTGCGGCCGCCGCGTCCGTGTCCTCCCTGTAGACGCTGGGGTCGTCGGGGAAGGCGTGCGCCTGCATGCGGTAGGTGACGCACTCGATGAAGGTGGGCCCTCCTCCCGACCGCGCGCGCTCCACGGCTTCGGACACGGCGAGATAGACGGCGATGACATCGTCCCCGTCCACCCGAACCCCCGGGATGCCGTAGCCCACGGCCTTGTCCACGAGGAAGGTCGCGCGCGTCTGCTGGCGCACCGGCGTGCTGATGGCCCACTGGTTGTTCGTGCACAGGAGGATGGCGGGAGCCCCCAGCACACCCGCCAGGTTGGCTCCCTCGTGGAACTCACCCTCCGAGGTCGCCCCATCTCCGAAGAAGGCCAGCGCCACGGTGTCACGGCCCTGGAGACGCTCTCCCCAGGCAAAGCCAACCGCGTGGGGCACCTGAGAACCGACAGGAATACTGATGGAGCCCAATCTCCAGATGTTTGGGTTCCACCAACCCTGCGGGTGACCTCGGCAACCCGCAAGGACATCCGCCGGGGACATGCCCCGCACAAGGCCTACCTTGTTCTCCCGGTACGAAGGAAATGCCCAATCATGCTCACGAAGCGCAAACATTGCGCCGACCTGGATGGCTTCATGACCCCAGGAGATGGCCCAGGTGCCAATCCGACCATGGCGGTGATAGATGAGCGCACGCTCATCGAAGACTCGCAGATAGAGCATCTGCCGATAGAGCTCGACGGCGAGCTTCTCGGTGATACCCGGAGGCAGCGGCACGACCTCGAGACCCCCTGTCTCGAGTGAGCCGATGCGTTTTTCAGGAGAGACCCCTGACGAGATTTCTCTTCGGAGAACTGTCGATGAACTCACAACGTGTCCCAACTCGGTGCCAAAGCACTGGCGTCCAGGCACACTGTACGTGCGCCAACATGGCAGAATGATATGGAATTGAAATCAGCGTGCCTTATGTTTCCGTAAAGACGCATCCCCCGTTTGACGCTCGATTCGAATTCCGGATTAACAGGTCCCCCTGACAGATTCAACGTTAGGATTTAATCCTCAATTACCAAACGACACTGACATCACCTCCCGGGGTGCCGTTGCGTGCCAGTGACATGCATTCGCAACGATTGGGAGACTGAGAGACGACGGATGTTGCCCATGAAGGACGCTGTGGATGAATGGTTGATGTTCAACGGACAGCAGAAGCCGGCAGCCCGGCTGCAACTCATCTGCTTCCATCACGCGGGGGGTGGCGCCTCGATGTTCCGCAAGTGGGCGGAGGAGATGCCTGAGGAGATCGCCGTCAGCGCGGTCCAGCTGCCGGGGCGGGAGTTCCGGTTGAGGGAGCCGTGCTTCACGCGGATGGAGCCGCTGGTGCACGAGCTGGTGAAGCGGCTCACGCCTCGGCTGGATCTCCCGTTCGCCTTCTTCGGGCACAGCATGGGCGCGCTGGTGGCCTTCGAGCTGGCGCGGGAGCTGCGCCGGAGGGGAGAGCGCGAGCCGTTCTATCTCGGAGTGTCGGGGCGGATTGCCCCGCAGCTGCGCTCCCGCTTCCGGCCCGCCGCGGAGCTCACGGACGCGCAGCTGCTCGAGCGTGTCCGCGAACTCGGTGGGCTCCCGGAGCAGGTCGCCCAGGAGCCGGAGCTGCTCGCGCTGGTCCTGCCCATCATCCGCGCGGACTACGCCGTCATCGACAACTACACCTGCGCGTCAGAGCCGCCCCTGTCCTGCGCCATCTCCGCGTTCTGGGGACGCGGCGACATCCTGGCCACGGAGGAGCAGGTCTTCGCCTGGAAGCAGCACACCCACCACCAGTTCACCATCCGCGACTTCCCAGGCGACCACTTCTTCGTGAACACCGTGAGACAGGATGTGCAGCGGGCCCTGCGCGCGGATTTGAAACAGGCGCTGGGGTAGGAAGGCCGGGGCCTGGCGCAAGACGCGTTTGCAGCCAGGCCCTGCCCTGTCTCCTCAAGCCCCGCGGACTGTCAGCCGGCGGCCGAAGGCTTGAGCCTGTCGCTCGTAGGACTTCCGCGCGGAGACAGGCAGGAAGACATGAAGCAGGCAGCGTGCCCGCGAGAGCCCGGCATAGTGGAGCATCGACCATGCATCGCCCCCGATTTCATCCATGTCGATTGCGATGACCGCCTGACGTTCAAGTCCCTTGAATGAATGCATCGTGCTGAAGAGCAACCCACCAAGCCGCAGTCCTGCCTCGTCAGATGGGTCCACCAGCCGGCGGCCGGCGAGTGAGTTGACTCCAGCCAGGAGCGAGTTGTCGGGCCGACGGGTCGACAGAATCGCCAGGTCGTTGGGCCGGACGTCGCTGTCCATCAGCTTGCGGACCAGCGCATCCAGGGCAGCGAGCCCCTCCTCGGGGCGAGAGTAGTAATGAATCCCGGTCTCCGGGCCGTCGGGTGCGCCGGTCACCGGCAGGTCCGTCCCGGAGATGATGGACGCCTGTACCGCGACCTGCCTGGTGTTGCGACAGTTCTCGTAGAGGTCGTCAAAAGCGGGCGCACCACCAGCAAGCCGCTCCTCGACCTGGGCCTGGACGTCGCGGCCATAGAGGTTCTGCTTCGGATCGAAGAACAGGTGCCAACGCCCCCGGCCCAGGCCATCTTTCACCAGCAGGTCGAACACGTCGAGGTGCTCGGGCGTCAACAGGTCCTGGGCCTCGTCGACCACGAGGACATCCCAAGCGTCTCGAATCGACTCGCAGAGGGCTTCGATCGCGAGTTCGGGAAACCGCTTCTGGAAGAACTCCTGTGCGTGCGCGTCCTGGGCGTCCAGACGAGCGAGAAGCCCTGCCCGGACGATCAGCTCTCGGTAGAGCGCGTGAACGTGGTGGACCTCTACCCTCTCCGCGCGGGGAACACGCGCGATTCCGGCCCGGACGTGTGAAGCCAGCAGGTGGTTGAAACACAAGTACAAGACGCGATGGCCCTCCGCGGACAGTTGGCAGGCACGTTCGAAGGCAATGACCGACTTGCCTGTCCCTGCGGCCCCGCGAACGACCGTCCGAGGATTGGCGACCATCCGGCGTGATGCACGAATCTGCTCATTCGTGAGCTGAACGAGCCGGTCTTCAAGTCCGGTCAGATATCCTCCGAGACTGAGGGCGGTCTCCACATCCGGGCGAAGGAGTTGCCGCGCCCGGCGAAGTTCCGCCACCGTGAGTCCTCGGTAGTTGCGTCTGTGCTTCTGGAAGCATTCGGCCTTCCAGTAGTTCTCCAGCGCGTGGACGAAGGTCTTCAGGGACTGACGGAAGCCCCTGCGGTCGACGAGTACCTCAGGAATGATCTCGGTACCGGTCACGGTGAACGTCGTGTAGGGCATGGCGACGCCGAACCCGAACAGGACCTCCTTGAACGCCGGGTCCTTGTCGCAGAGGTGGTTGCGGACGGCCCCGAGCGCCCCCATCGCCTGAGCCCAGGGACTCTCACGCTTGGTGTACTTCGCGAAGTCTCCACCGAAGCTCCAGACGCCATCCGCACACTCGACCGTGCCGCCCTTCACCTCCAACGTGAAGATGCCAAGGGTGGAGAGAACGACGATGTCCGCTTCACCCCATATCTTCTTCTCGTGATTCCCAAGCCCGAGTGAGTGCAGCACGAGCCAATCAGGAGGAAGGTCTCGCCCGAGGCGCTCGTAGACATACCGTTCGCTGTTCGGACACGCCTTCGGTACATCGGGAATCAGGATCGCCACTACAGGTCCTCCGTTGCCTTGCCGAAGTAGCCGGCGAAGGTCTTGTCCGAGTCGCCGACCAGGACAGCCCGGTCGAGCTCCCGATTGAATTTCTCGCAAGCGGTTTCTGGAAGGAGCAAGCAGCAGTGGCATGCCGCTCCGCTGACCCGATCTCCTGACTGCTGTGGGTCGGTCTCCAGACACACGGGATCGCTACCGCACCAACCCACACTCAGAAGGGTCCGAAGAATGATCGGCTCCAGCAGTCCCGGGTCGGCAAGCCGGACGAGCCCTCCCAGACTTCCCTCGGAATCCGGCGATCCGGTATAGATCAAGACCCCATTCATCCCCGGCCCGGCGGCATCCTTTTCGGCGACATAGAGCCGCTCACGAAGGGCGGAGGCAGAGTAGCCGCATTCCACGCTGATCTGCCGGATGAGTGCATGTGAGAACGCGTGGACGAGCAGCAGACGCGGCGTGATGGTGTAGTCACGCTCGTAACCGCGTTGGCTGGCGAGCACCCGACTCCGCTCTTCCAGGATCGCCGCACGGCCATGCAACCCGGGGTTGGCGTCCATCCAATCGTCGACCGTTCTGGTGCGGAAGCGGAGGAAGATGCCCTCGCCCCGGATCTCCGCCGCAGGCAGCCAGTTGCGCGGCGTCTTGGACAATGGCGAGACGTGCCCGTCTCCTATCGCCTGGCTCACCCGCTCGGCGCTGACGGGATACGGCTCGATGCGGGAGAAACCAGCCAGAGCACGAACCTCCCGTAGCCGAGAGGCGGCCCCGACCAGATCGAACCAGTGCGCGAGCGTCGGCGGAGGCGCAAGCGCCATGTTCCGGAACTGCGGGACCACCCCGCCCACGACCGGATCCTCGCGCGCCTCGGAGAGCGCGGCATACTCCTCCGCCCGGGCCAGACGCTCCGTCAGGGAGGTCCCCCCGGTTTCCAGCGTCCGGAGCTGGCGGTAGGCCGTGAGGAGCTGATCTACCGACGCGACACCATTCTGCTGTGCCACTCCCGTGAGCACCGCAGGAAGCAGGTCCTCGGGTACACCGTCCAGGAGGGCACGCAGCTCCTGCACGATGAGGCTGACGGCCTCCGAGGCTGGCGGAATCGAGAGCGCGGAGCAGACAACTCCGAAATGAACATTCGAGGCGCCACGCTGCAGGGCACGGATGGACTCGTCGCACCCACTCTCACGGTCATGGAGCCAGGGGCGAAATCCCGTGCAATCCCACCCGGAAAGGGCAGCGGCGCCGAACGCATCCCCCAGCGACTTGCGGACCTGCTTGCCGGATGTTTCGCACGCGGCGCATCGCACATAGAGGTCTGCGAGCGAAGCAGACCTGCCGTGTGACCCCAGATAGAGGCTCGGAGCGCCACACACTCCACCAGGCAGATCGCGGTGCGCCCACCACTCCCAGGGGAAGTCGCTCAGATGCCCTCGACGACATGCGACGACGAAGCGGACCGGCGTCGTGTTGACCGCCCTTCCACCATGCGCCCCGCAGACGAGCCTCCCCCCATCCGCAGCAAGCTCGAACGGCGAGCCTTCCTGGCCAAGACGGTGGCACTTCGGGCATTCGTGCCATTCAGGGAAGCGAACCGCGGGCGCGGCACTTCGCGCACGCACCAGACTCGTGCCAGCCAGGTCCTCCTTCACTGGCCCCAGCCGGAAATGGGTGACGCCCAACATCGACTGAAGGCGCGGTTCACCGATGCTGAGCGACGGGAGGCCGGTCACCCGCTCCCAATCCTCCAAGCCCATCGGCATGAAGGAGCCCTTCTCGAGGTCGATGATCGCGCCGATTCCGAAGGTCGAGACGAGCTGGGAGCGCCGGACGGTTCCGAGGGGTTCGATCGCGTCCGAAGGCACGGCCGTAGCCGCAGTCGCAGGCCGACGTGGTGTCCGAGCCATCTCACTTCCTCCTGGTCAGGTGGCGGAGCGCGAACGCGGTGGATGGCTCCACCTCGCGCATGGAGTTGGGCGTCGGCCAGGCCGCCCGCCCGGGACGTGCCCCCTCCTCGGCCGATGTCATGAGGTGAGGTCTGGTCTGCCCGAAGGGGGCCTTCCGCTCCCAGTAGAGGAGGTCGGTTGCCCCGACACGTGCGTTCTGGCTCCGCTGTGCCCATTCCCGGACGATCCCCTCCAGGTCACGGGCCGTGTCGTCGCCTTCGATGCCCTCGGACGCCGAGCGTGCGCGTTCCTGGAGCGCGGAGAGCACCCCCCGGACTTCTGGATCCGACGGATTGAAGTCCCTCGCCGCTTCGTCATCATCCATGCCTGCCACGAGGTGTCGGACCGCAGCGGCGAGGACCGCGTGCAACGCCTTGTCCCGGGCTCGCGGCGCCCACGGAGTGACGCTGGTCGCCTCGACGCCACGGTAGAGGGCACCGTGGTACCCCAGGAAGTGCTCGAAATGGGAGACGTCCCGAGGGCGCCCGAAGTTGTACAGCGTCACCACGAGACCATGAAGCCCTCGGCCGACCCGGCTGCTCGCCTGGATGTACTCAGCGGTCGATTTCGGCTGGCCGTTCACGACCATCAAGCCGAGTCGGGACACATCCACACCGACAGAGATCATGTTCGAGGCAAGAACCACGTCACGCGGCACTGGTGCGAACGGATCTGTGGCAGCCCCGCCGAGACCGATTCCAAGCTGGGCCAGGTACTCAGGCAGCTCCCGCGAGGGAACCCGACTGCTCAGCTCGATGGCATCGGACTCCAGTGCCCGCCTCTTGCCACGGAGGCGAGTCGCGAGGAATGACATCTGTCGCGGGATGTCGTCCTGGAGCAGGACGTGGGCGCCCCCCAACTCTCTCAAGCTGTTGAAATAGAGCACAGCCGTCCAGAACGGGTCGAGCAGTGCAGGTGCGCTGCCTCCATCCTTCAAGTGCCCTGTGGTCTGGAGCAGCGCGGCCGCGACCGCCTGCAGGGCGAATTTCGGGCTTCGCCCCGCTGAACAGACACCGAGGTAGAGCCGATCAGGCCCCTCCTCATCCTGGACCGCGAAGAAGGAGTCCGTTGCATCAAAGCCAGGGGGTGGAAACTGAAGGACCGGCCGATCAAAGAGAGCGCGGACCTGTCGTGCTGCTTGACCGATCGTCGCAGTGGAACCGATCACCTTGGGCCGGAGCGTGTCCTCCGTACAGAGGAGATCGATGACGCTCTCGTACAATCCGGCCATGGAGCCGAGCGGTCCGGATATCAGGTGAAGTTCATCCTGGATGATGAGTCCCGGCCGCAGGCCACCATCAAGACCGAACAGCGTCCGCAGGTCGTTGCGTCGTGGCAGTTGCGCGAACTTGTCGATCGTCCCGATCAACAGGCTCGGAGGAGCCGCATAGATGTAGTCATCAACGGTGAGCACCGGCAGCGGCTCACCTCCGGTCTTGCATCGGGTATTGCCGCAGCGGATATCGATTCCGGAACGACCCGCAGATTCCGTGTACGACGACGGAGGAAGACCACGACCGCAGACGGGGCAATCCAGGAGCTGTCGTGGCGTGGAGCGCGGCTTCAGGCCTTCGTGCTCTTGCCGCAACGCCTCTTGCGCATCCGCAGCCCGGTTCGGCGTGGCATCGCCACCGACGTACAACCCCAGGGAGATGGGCGCGTCGCCGAGCTTGCTCGTCTCCCGTCGGATGGCATCGCAGGCGCAAATGAGTGACGCCGCGCGCTGGAATTGCTGCACGGTGAGGAGTCGCAACGTGTAGCGCATCAGGACATCGACGCCACCACGACCGCGGCGCTGCTCATCGGTGAGTCGCCGGAAGAAGATCTGGAACGCTGTGAGCCCCAGATACGCCTCGGTCTTGCCGCCACCCGTCGGGAACCAGAGCAGGTCGACCGTATCGCGATCCACATACTCCGGCCCGACAAGCCCGGGCAGGACCATCAACATGTACGCCAGTTGGAATGGTCTCCAGATCAGCGGCCCCTTTCGAGGGCCCTTGGCGTCGTGGTTCGACTGACGATCCATCGCGGCGTTCGCCAGGGCAAAGGCCTCCCAGGCATGCGCATGCGACTCCAGGAGCGCCACCCCATCCGCCATCCGCCGACGAGCGTCCTTGCAGCGCCGCAGATTGGTTTCGGCCGCATCCTGGAGGAGGCCATCAAAACCGGACACGCGACCTTCCAGGGTCTCAGCGATCCAGTTGCCGTAGACCGCGACGAACGCCTGGAGTGCAATCGTGACCTCGGAACGTTCCCCTGACCGAGCCAGCCATGCCGCCTTGAGTGCGTCGGGATGCTTTCGATGGAATCCATCCAGGAGACGATGCCCCTTGGCGCTCATTCCCTTCACGACGGAAGCGGGCAGCCATGAGGTGGCAACACCGCCGACGCGCAAACCGGACGAGCGCTCCCACACCGCGGCAACCCCGTGCCCGACGGCATACTCCACCGAATCCCGGTACAACAACGCCGCAGAGAGAGCGTCCTCGTCCGCCCCTGCTGGAGGAAGCACCGGACGAGGGAAGATGGCTCCGCCCTGCATTGAATCTCCGGCCCGGACCTCCAAGCCCGTCTGGAACAGGCACAGCACACCCCTCTGACTCGCCTCCCCTTCCTTCGCCTTGTTGATCAACGTGACTGTCACGACCTGCCGCGCACCGTCCACCCGCCTCCGCACATGAAGCTGGACACCGGGATCGTGGACCGAAGTCCCATCGGACCTGACGAAGTCATGCGTCCGCCACGTCCTGCTCACGCCGGGTGTGATCTCGTAGCGGTAGTCAAGAGGAGTCCGACGCCAGCGACGCGCGCCCCTTCCCTCCTCTACCCCCTCCGCCTCCACAAGCGCATACCGGGCCGTCGCGGCCAGGGAAACCATCAGGGTGGAATCCGCCTCGGCGGCGAAGGTCAGCCCCAAGGAACAGGGCCGCACCGTGCGATAGCCAGGGACACCCGCATCCGTCTCGCCATCCTCCCGAGAGGGAGCCCCTTCGTCGTGATCATCCTCCAGCGCATCCAGGGTCTCGCCTTCCGGCCAGAGGATGCCGGTCAGATATGTGTCCGCGGGCGGCGAGGAGATGGTTTCGTCGGGCTCCAGCGGTCCGAGAAGCAGGGACTCCGCCAACCGGACTACATCGGAGCGAACGGGAAGGTGGTCTGACATGCAATCAGCTCTTCTTCCTGAGCGGCTTGAAATCGCCCATGCCGAACAGACTGACGCCGAGCCAGAGCCGACTGGAGCGGTCAGGCTCTTCAAGCTCGAACTCGGCCTCGGAAGTGACCGTGCCGACGCCAGCGATCCGCAGGTTCATGATGGTCTTCGGCAGAGAGTAGCCCTTCTCGCTCAACAGGCGCATCAGGTCGTAGGTCAGTTGGTGCGCAGTGCGGCCGATCAGCCGGTCCGGCGAGCTCCCGCGCTGAAGGTGCACGTTCCAGAGGGCCTTGCCATGCGCCATCTGCTTGCACAGCATCACTTTGTGCCCTTCGAGGCGGCGCGCATTCTCCAACAGGAACTCCTGTAGCGACTCCACGCCAGCAGCCCCGTCGTGAAGGACCGGGTTGACGAAGCCGAACGGGTCGAGGTCTCCCCTCAACCCCATCTCGAGGTTGACCCATCCAGCTCGCCAGTGACAGAGCCGTTGCCGCTCGCCCTGGAACTTCCGGCTCCGTGGTGGTGGGTGGATCGCATCTCCGTCCATCCGCTCCAGGACCCCACCGGCCCGTGTGATGGCGACATAGCCGACGCTGGCCTCCTCTCCAGCGGAGGTTTTCGCTGGCGCCTCCGAGTCTTCGCCCGGCGCGCCGTCGTCGTCCCGCGCATCCAGGATCGTGACGATATCGAACTCCATGCCCTTCGACTGGTGGATGGTGGAGATGATGACCCCCTCTTCGCCCGACGGCTGGTCGTCGGGGAAGGCATCGGGCCAGTTCAGGCGTGCGCGCAGGTCTGACACGGAGATGGAGCTCGTGTCCTCCGCCGCTCCGCTCGCACGGGCGAGCCTGGCCCAAGCCACATCCTCGGGTGGGAGAAGGGACTTCAGGTGGGTGGCCATGTCTCCCTGCCCCGTCACGTGTGCATAGATCTTCGTGAACTGCGAGCGAGTGGGTTCTGGAGACCGGAGCCGTCGCAGCAACGTGGCGATCCATGCTGGAGGTAGAAGCGCGTGGCCGCCCGCCCGCAGGCGGACGGGAATCATCGGACCCTCGACTTCGCTCCCGAACAGCTTCTGCATGACGCGAAGTGCTTCACCATTCGTTCGCGTGAGTACCGCACGATTGCCGGCATCGCCATTCAACATCCAGTCCGGACCGATGGGCTGCGTCGGAGCAGGCAAGGCCGCAATGGATTCCCGGATGACACGAAGCTTCTCCTCGTCAGGTCGAGGGCCGAGCAACACTCCGCGGAGCTTCGCGGAGAGACCTGCCAACGGAGCATTGGCACGATAGTTCCGCCGAAGCGTCCGTACATCCAGCCCTGCGCCGTAGGCGCTCAGGACGCGTTTCCAATACTCCGCAGGCCCAGGGAAGACGGCACCGGCTGTGTTACGAGCGGCGAAGCCGTAGATCGCCTGCGCGGGGTCCCCGAGGATGGTGAAGCCGCAGCCTGGGTGTCCTGGCGGGGCGAGCAGCTCCAGCAACGCCAGCACCAGCTCGCCCCGGACGCCCGGCAAATCCTGGAACTCATCTACGATGAGGTGGCGTCGGTCTCCGGCAAGGGCGCGCACGTCATCCCGACGACTCCCAGCAATCAGCGCCGTGAGTTCCGCAATGTTCGCATCATGCTCGCGAGCAAGCAGAGCGGATGGCGTACCACCAAGCAGCCGCAGCATCCGGAAGACCCACGAGTCGAAGGTCCGGATGGAGACGTGCCGGAGCTCCTCGAGCACCCGGTCCTCAGGACCGGCAACACGAGAGAGCCGTCGCGTCAGGGTTCTCACCGCGCTTCTGGAGAAGCTCAAGACCAGAAGCTGCCCCGGAGACAATCCAGCACGAATCAACCCAGCGATCCGCTGCGCCGCCATTTCGGTCTTGCCTGTTCCAGGCCCTGCCTCCACGAGCATGCGCACGCCCGCGCTGGCGGTGCGGATGGCCTCGCGGTCCCCCGCATCGTCCGTTGCAGGCACTGCGCGCGGTTCGGAACGCTCCTCCTGAGCGGAACCGGCTGGACGGCCATTGCCCTCGTCAGGTGCGAGTGGCCGGGAGTCCAAGTCGATGGAACCAGCAGCGTAGCGCCAGAACCTCCTGCGGTAGACAACCGCGGGTCCACCTTCCGCCTCGCGGAGCGGTCGCGCAACCGTTTCAATCACCTGCCCGGATTTGCGGACAACGACCTTGACGGTGCTCAACGTTCGCCCCCCATTCCAATGCCTCCAACTCACTCCATCACATGGCCTGAAGCAGTGCCTCCACTTCGGCTGCACTGAGCGACGAGCGGGCTGCGACGTCAATGGTATACCTGATGCCTGTCACGCCACGCGGAGGGACATAGTCGTCAGGCAGCCGGGGAAAGCTCCCCGCCACCTCGAAGACATGGACGTCACGGAGGTTGAAGCGCAGCAGTGATCCCGTCTGGCGAAGGCCCTCGTTCCAACCGAGGTTCTTCAGCTTGGACTCGAAGACATTGATCGCGCGTCCGTCCATCCCGAGCTTGACGACGACTTCATCCACCAGAGTCGCGATGGTGGCGGTACCCGCGATGGACCGCTCGAGCAGGATGCTCACGAGCAGGAGTTGCTTGTCGACGGGAGATCGAAGCTGATCCAGACGCGAGATCTCGTGCCTCTCGTCCGACCGGGTCGTGGTCTTTACTTCGATGTGGACCGAGTCTCCGACGAAATCATGCCGTTCCCCCAGCGGACCGCTCCAGAGGTGGCACGCACGCGCGCCGAGTGAGGGGAACAAGATGTTCGACAGGACCCACAACTCACCAAACAAACCCACCTGCTCCCCCACGCCAAGTTCCTGGGCCACGGGACGGAGAGCAGCGCGCAGATCATGGATCGTCGCCTCCACGGACGTCGCGGGATCGCGCCCCTCGACGCGAATGGCAAAGACGATCTTGTTCCCGAGCATCGTGAGGAGCTCTTCGTGGTAGCCACGAGCCGAGACGTCGATCCACGTGCCTTCGTTCTCCACGAGCCTGACTTCAATGCCCTGGAGGTCAGGGGGAAGGCTCGGAGGATCCCTGGAGACTGCCACCAGGAAGTGAAGCCTGCCGTCAGCCGCGATGCCCAACAGACAGTCCGTGAAGTCTGTCGCGACCGGCTCGACGATGAGGCCCTGGGAGGCACGCCTCTGTCGGAGTGAGTCCCAGCGCCCGGCCGTGACATCAGCCATGGAGAAGTCCACGGTTCACGATGAACGAGCGGCCATCGTCGCTCGTACGAGGCAACGACAGCGCCACCCCCAGGACTGCCCGCGCGTGTGCCTGCAAGGGTTCGGGATCGAGGGGATACAGGAGAAGCAACCCACGCTCTGGAGGCCGATCCTGCCGCATCATCCGGGCGTTGAACGTCGCAGCCACTCGGTAGCGATCCGGGCCGCCATGAAGGTCCACCCCCTCATGGCGCGGGTCCGTCAGGATCCCGATGGCCTCGTTCCCAGTCAGCGAGCGGTGGACCAGGCCATAGGGCTCCCCTCCCAGAAGGAGCTGCCGCTCTCGTTGCGGGTTCGCCACGAACACCGTCCACACCGTCAGCTCCCCGACAACGGCTCGCTCCTGGATCCAATCCGCAATCTCCCCCCCCTGGAAGGCCACACTGTTCGGGTGGCCCTCATAGTGACGAAGGAAGTCGGCAATGTCGTGAGCGGGGACATCGTGAGCAATGGCTCCGCCATGGGCCATCTGCGTGGGGGGATGCGCACGGAGCAGCTCCGACGCCAGTTCAAGATTCCGCTCCAGCAACGTGGCATCCCGCAAGGGGAACAGGATCGTCTGAGGATTCTCCGCAGACCAGGATCGGGCATCCATCTCCAACATCTGGCTCTTGGCCTTGCTCGTCAGCAAGAGCTTGGAGTGTGCCCGCATCCGAATGGCCATCTCGTCCGGACTCCGCCCTGCCTTGTCGAGCACCAAGATGGAATCCCGCAGGGACTCCTCGACGAGGGCCAACTCCACGAACCACTCCGCGATGCCATCGGTGGTCCAGATCCGGATCAGATCGTCGTACCCGTCGCGGAAGCCGTACCATCGCGCCATTTGAAGGAGCGTGTCCGCCATGGTCGTCGTTCGCAGGAAGTAGGCGATGGTGAGCCCTTCCAGCGTCAGTCCCCGGGAGAGGCGGTTGCCACCGACCGCAATCAACTGACGTCCGGGGCGCTCCTCGTACTTCAACTCGTCACCCGTCGTACTGTTGAGCACGACGACTTCGAGCCGCGCAAGATTCCGTACGGCCTCATCGAGGACAGCATCCACATCAGCGGGGAGCTGAACCTCTCCGAAATCCGTCAATGACGACCGCATCATCCCGCGAATGGCTCCGGGTTCCGCTCGGTCGTAGTTGAACCATGCCCGGATCTGCTCCTCGATGGCATCCCCGATGCGCAGTTGGTCCTTCTGGACCTGGGAGACGTGCACCAGCATCGTGTGAGGCACCCCTTGGTGCCCCCGCAGAACGCGGATGGCCCCTGCCAACGCGAACGTCAGCAAGGCGTCGCAAAGCGACTGCGGAAGGTCCAGTGCGCCATGGACGACCAGGGGCTCGCCCTTCTTGCGTCGCTTGGATTTGAGTGCCCTCACATCATTCGGGTCGACCACCCGAAGTACGTTGCGATGTCGAGCGGTCACCCCGAACAGCTCCTCCGTGCCGGTGTAGCCATCAGGTCGCGGGAGCTGGATGACGAAGTCCTTGGGGAACAGGTCCTCGCCAACACGGTTGTCCAAGGCCCCGGGGTCAACAAGGATGTTCGCGAAGGGGGTCGCGGTGTATGCGATGTACGTCGCCCGGGGGCATCTCCGCAGGAGGTCCCGAATCAGCTGGTTTGTGGGGGAAGGACTTTCATCTTCGACGGGCCTGTCCTCGTCCACGCTGGGATCGCGACGATTGCCCCGGGTGTTGATGGACGCTTGATCTGCTTCGTCGTCAATCAGGAGCAAAGGTACATCCGCGAGCTGGCCCTCCAGCTTCTCCAACCAGCCATTGAGGCGCTCCAGGATGGGGACGATCTTCTTCGCGACGACAAGCACGGTACCGGTGGCACCAAAGCCGTTCGCCACCTCAGGCTCCTTGAAGTCGCACTCCGGATCCGTGAGGGTGATCCAGTTCACGCCGACATCAACGAGTTCTCGCTCGAGCCTCCGCTGCGTCTGATTCCGCAGGGAGTCGTGGATGCCGGACAGGACGATGACCAGACGATAGCCGACGTCTGCCGCTCTGGCAGCCACCGCTGTGAAATTGGCGGTCTTTCCGGACTGGACATATCCAACGACCAGCCCGCGGCACTGGAACTCGGGACGTCCGGGGGGTGGGGTCTTCGCGATGATTCGAAGGGACTCCTCCGCGACGGAGGCGACTTGATGCGCCTTCCACCGTGGATGGGAGCGCAGGTAGGCCTCATGCCGCGACCAGTTCACCCACGCCTGACCGTCGGTCCAGCGTCTGGCCTTGGGCTTCAGGGAGAAGTGACGGTTCGATTCACTGTCCATCAGGCTTGCCATCAAGAATCCGCACGACCCCCACGTCCTCCAACACGCGGAGGAACTCCGAAAGCGCTTTCTGCGCCTCGATGTCCTCGGAGATCGCCTGAGCAAGCGCGAACAGCCCAGGGATGCGCTGGGAGATCTCTACATGCTCGCCTGTGAATCCCGTCTTGCGCACCCATGAGGCTGCGCTCCCCTCCACGAGACGCAGTGGCGACCGTTCCTTCTTGGTGGGCTGGGGTGGAACCGTCGGCGTACGTCCAGGCCCCTTTGTTCCCTTCTTTCCGGTGACATCGTCTCCTGTCCCGGAGCCTGTTCCAGCAGGCGGGGTACTACCTCCGCCACTCCCTTGACTCACCTTCTTGGCATAACGGTTCCTCGCATGGCTCCGAGGAGTCCTCAGGACCTCCATGAGACTGTCAGTCAGAGCCACCGGCAATCGGATGAGCTGTTTGCTGATGTCGACCTGAAGCTGCTCATCTGAGCGACGGTCGAAGTCCACCGCCACGCGAAGAAGCTTGGTGTGTTCGTCTTTCGTGAACAACCCCTCCCATCCCCCCCATTTGATGAGTCGATCAAGGCGATAGAAGTAGAAGCCCTGGGATTCATTCCACCGCCCGTTCAGCGTCAGTCGCTCCCTCGCCTCGCGCAGCGCCTCGGGTGTCAGCGACTTGTGGTATTCGTTGAACTCGGCCTCGGTCGGCAGCACGTGAGCACGCACCATGATGATGGGCCGCGTCGAGGGCTCCTGCTGTCCAGGAAGTTCGATGCTGTGATGGTCGAATGGCTTGGTCAGCGGGTGCGCCATCGGATTGTTCGGCTGAAGAGCCTTGCCATTCAATCGGATGATGACTCGCTGCCGACCGCGAACAGCCCCCTCCAAGAATCGGTGGAACACCAGTTCCAGATGATCGCGGACGGACGCAAGCTCCTGCGAATAGGGGTCCACGCCCTTGACCTTGGGGGCCTCGATCGGAGGGCGCATCCGAGTGAGCAGGACCGCAGTCCCCGATGCCCCGAGCCGGACGACGGCGGTGTACTTCTCCTCCACCGGAGCCTCGATGATGTCCCAGCGACGGGTACGCTCCAGGTGCTCCTTGTCCCATGTCAGCACGCTCTCCGGGCCCGCCGCTGATCTGGAGACCACGGTGAGCCGGTCCGCCTGGGACCAGGCTGCTCCCTTCAGGCCGTAGCCATATTTCCCGAGGTCGGCTGCATCATAGTCCCGCTGATGGCCGATCTTCATCGCATCGCGCAAACCCTCGGGCGTCATGCCATACCCATTGTCGCGGATGCACATCCACCGCCCACCCTGATTGGGATTGGGGAAGGTGATGTCGATCTCCGAAGCCCCCTTCGACAGGCTGTTGTCCACGAGATCGGCGACAGCGCTGGGGAGGCTGTGGCCAGCACGCGCCAGGATCTTGAACAGGCCTACGGGGTCGGGCTCCATCCCCGTGCCGGAGGTCGGGAGGGTCTGCATGATGTCCGCCTTCTCGAACATCTGGGGGAAGTGCTCTTCGATGACCTTCCGGCAGAACTCGCCCTCATCACCATGCAGCGCGATCATGGAGGACGTGCTGAGCCTTGCGCTCTCGCCATGATTGATGATGGCAGTCCTGGCCGGATGCTCAGTCGGAATGACCATCCACGAGGCCAATGCCGGACTGGTCGACGAGTCCACCACCATCACGAACAGGACGCCGGGCTCGACAAAGCTGTAGTATGGGCTCTGGGGGCAGTTCCCCTCCAAGCGCCAGTTCTTCTCTTGCTTCTTCAGCCACTGGTCCTTCACCACCAGCGTCTGCGCATCCTCGAAGCAACGGCAGGAGATCTCGATACGGTCCGAGTCCTTGGCTGCGGGAAATACGCGGTCCACGACGTCCGAGTCGAAGTTGATGGCACGTTGCTTCGAGCCTTCCCTCCCGCTCCGACGGTACTCGTGGAACATGCCGAGTTCCGAGTGGGTGAGCAGACGCAGGATCGTGAACTTCATCGTGAGCCTTCGGTGGTGGAGATGTGCGACTGCGGCAACCCCAGGAGCTCGACCCGCATGTCAGCGACCGGGGGGGCCCTGAGACTCTCTCTCATCCCCATTGCAATGGCATATGCGAACAGGGGCGGAACAGCGTTCCCTATCTGCCGGAAGGCAGGGTTCATCGACCCCTTGAACACGAAGCCGTCCGGAAACGATTGAAGGCGAGCCGCTTCGCGGACGGTGATCGTGCGCGCCTGCTCCGAGTCGTAGTGGATATGCGAGTATGAATCCTTGCCCAGGTGAGCCATCAGGGTTCGCACAGGCTTGCCCGCATCGAGCTTCCACCACTTGTTCGGGAACTTCGTCGGATCGTACGGGATGCGCCACAAAGCGATGAAGTCGCGGACATCCGGGTCGCGAGCGTCCGTGCTCAGTCCACGGCGCTTCCGGCCCGCCAGCCAGGAAGAGATCTTGCGCTCTACATGCGCATGGACCTCCGGGTACTCCCAGCCCGGGTCGATCTCCGCGAAGATCTTGTAGTCCCGAGGGAGGTAGCGGAAGACATGGCCTGTCGTGGTCTGCGTCGCGAAGCCGCTCCACTCGCGCATCAGCCGCGAGTACGGCGTGGAGGGCTTGTTCGAGATGTAGTCCACTGGCTCTGAGGGGTCCTTGGCGCCCCTTCGGAGCTGCCCGGCCTTCAAGAGGTCGAGAGCAAAGAGCGGAGGGAGATCTGTCAGGGCCTGAGAAGCCGTCGTCGCCGGGCTCAGGGACCGTGTCGGGTCCGCCATCCACCGGTGGTATTCCGAGCCTTCCTCGTGGATCACTCGTCGGGCCGTGTTCTTCGAGCTCGTGTACCCGGACGGGAGGTCCACATGGTGCGTCGGCGACGGGAATCGGGGCATGATGCCCGTCGCGCGGTGAAACCCGATGAGGATCATGCGCTCGCGGGTCTGCGGCACCCCGTACCACGCGGCATTCAGGAGGGTGTAGGCGACGGAGTAACCCTCCTCGACGAGGCTCTTGGAGACCAGCTCCGCGACGTTGCTGCCGCCATGGTTCAGGATGTCGGGTACGTTCTCCATCAGGAGCGCAACGGGCTTCGTGGCGCGGATGAAGTGCACATACCGCTGCCACAAGCTGACTCGGCCATCCACCAGGAACGCCTGGTCAGCGGTCGCCTCTTGACGGCGATGCGCCTGTTCCCGGAGCTTCGCCCGTCCGACGCGAGCGAATGCCTGGCAAGGAGGGCCTCCAACCAGGACGTCGATCTGATCCTCGGGAGTCCCTGTGAGCCCGAGGTCGGCGAACACGCTGACTGCGTCCTCGGTCGTGGCATCACGTGGGATGTGGTGGGCAGGACGGTCTCCGCCCTGAGTCCGAGGGCCGAAGTTCGCCCCGTGCGACTTCGCGGCCCACGGGTCGTTCTCGACAGACGCAACCGGCGTGAATCCAGCCGTCAGGAAACCGAGGGAGATGCCACCGCAGCCCGAGAACATGTCCATGTACCGGAGCGCGCCCCCATCCTGGATGCGGCGAAGCTTCCTTCGAATCAGGTCATCGGCAGAGAGTGGGGCGCCAGGCAGCGAGCCCGCCGTCGTCAAATCCCTGGATGGACGAGGGGACCAGCGGGCGCCGGGGAAAAGGTCCGAAACCAACGGGTCGTGACGGATGTGCTTCACCTGTTGCCGCGGCATCTAGGGACTCAAAGGAAAGATCGCTACCCCGAGGCAGTCACCTCGGGTTGATCGCTGGGAGGGCATCCTACTTCCTGCAGTCGCCGGTTGCTCTACCGAGCCTTTCAGCCGTAGCGAGCATCAAGCCGGCCGTCAACCGGCAAGATGACCGGACTTCCCCCGATTCCTCCCCGGGACCTGCCCGTCCTGCTTCTTGAGGGCACGGGCCTTGGCCGTCACGCGTGGCCCCTCGTCCACCTCGACCACCTCGGAGGCATTGCCCAGAACGACGATCTCACGACGCTCCAGGCCGCCATCGACCACGGTGACGCGCCGCACGCGGCGCTGGGCCGACCACGTACAGACGCCGCCCCGCACAACGCGTTCGACGAACTCGACTGCGCTGGCCAGGTCCTCGACGACCTCATGCTCCCAGACTCGCACCACATTCCAATCCGCGGCTTCGAGCAGCGTGGACTGGCGCGCATCACGGTCGACGTTGGCCACCAGTTTGGCCGACCAGAACTCCTCGCGGGAGCGAGGACGTGCGTAGTGAAGCGGACATCCATGCCAGAAGCAGCCATCGATGAACACCGCGACGTGACTGGCCGGGAAGACGACATCGGGTCTACCTGCGGGAGTCCGTGTGTGAAGGCGGTATCGCAAGCCCCGGGACCAGAGCGCACGTCGCAGCGTGACCTCGGGTGAGGTGTCTGTGCCTCGGATGCGGGCCATCTGTTCCGATCTTGTGAGCCCCATCCAGCCCATCCTTGCACACAAAGGAACGTCACACGCCTTGCTTGGAAAGGACCGACCTGCCATCCCATCCCGGAACAGGCATTTCACGCCTAAGCGAGATACGCCGCTGTTCCGGCCATCCGTGATTCGGCATAGTTCCGTCGCCATGACACAATCCCTCTACCGGCTCGCGGACTTCATGCTCGCCGAGCCGCTCGTCCATGATTGGCAGGCCTGGTGGATGACGGTCGCCCCCGTCCCCGCCAGCCTGCACCTCCACACGTATCAAGTGCCGCTGCTCAAGGCGTACCTGCAGACGCCGGACTTCCACGCCAAGGCGGCGAAGGATCCGCTGCTCAGCGGGACGTCGTTCGTGGGGATTCCGGCGGCGCGCGCGGGTGAGGTGAAGGCGCTCCTCCAGCGGATGCAGGAGGAACAGGCGGAGCGCATCAAGCTGGCCGAGGCGGTCGAGGAGTTCCAGTCGTGGCTCCTCGCGGAGGCCAAGGGCCAATCGCTGGAGCCCCTCTATGAGCGTGTCCCCGAGCCCCTCAAGGGCCGGGTCGAGCTGAGCTACGACTACTACAACCGGCCCTTCGTGCGCGTGCTGGAGGGACTGGCGTACCGCTCGCGCTACCACAAGCCGGAGCTCCAGACGCTTCGACTGTCGCGGCACGAAGCCGACAACGCCCGCCCCTCCCTGCTGTCCACGCCCCGGCTGCGTGAGCCCGGACACATCGAGCTGCGCGTGCCCTTCGCCGACGCCCGCCTGGACGCGCTCTTCCACCTGGACCTGGAGCCCAAGCCCCTGGGCTACATCCGAGACCTCCTGGGCCCCTCGGTGAAGAGCGACGAGGAGGTGCTGCCCCTGCTCTCCGACGCGCCCGTGCCCGCCGCCGAGCCCTGGAATGGCCCCGGCCTCCGCGTGCGCTACGTGGGCCACGCCTGCGTGCTCGTGGAGTGGAAGGGCGTGAGCATCCTCCTGGACGCCGTGGTGGCGCCGCGCACCGTGCAAGGTGGCGCGCCGCGCATCTCCTTCCAGGACCTGCCGCGCCACATCGACTACCTCCTCATCACCCACAGCCACCCGGACCACCTGGACATCGAGACGCTGCTGCGCCTGCGCCACCGCGTAGGCCACCTGGTGGTGCCCCGCGCCAGTGGCCTGCTGCTGGGCGACTACTCCCCCAAGCTGCTGGCCCGCTCCCTGGGCTTCCAGCGGGTGCTGGAGCCCGAGTTCCTGGAGTCCATTCCCCTGCCCGACGGCGAGTTGCTCGCGGCGCCCTTCCTCGGCGAGCACGGCGACCTGGGGCACGCCAAGTCGTCGTGGATCATCCGCACCGGCAAGCACCAGATGCTCTTCGCGGCCGACTCCACCTGCATCGACGAGCACCTCTACCGCAACCTCCGCGACGCGGTGGGCGACCTCCACGCGGTCTTCATGAACACGGAGATCGAGGGCGCGCCACATACCTGGATGCTGGAGGCCCTCTTCCCCAAGAAGCGCGACCGCAAGATGGAGAAGAACCGGCGCTGCCGAGGCAGCAACGTGCCGGAGGGACTGCGGCTGCTGGAGCTGGTCGGGGCCCGGCGCCTCTACAACTACGCCATGGGGCTGGAGCCCTGGGTCGAGCACATCATCGGACCGCCCGCCACGCCGGAGACACCGCGAATGAAGGAGTCCGACAAGCTCCTGGCCGAGTGCAAGGCCCGGGGCGTGGACGCGACGCGGCTGCAGGGCTCCACCACGTTCCACCTCGACGTCTGAACACACCCAGAGCGTCTCGGCCTCCAACGCCTCACACCCGCGGCTCCCCGTCAATCACAGGGCTGAAACAGCTAAAGCGGTATTTTAAGACTCAGCCCACTAGAACGAAAGACGAGGAAACAAGTAGCCTCCGCCGCTCCGCATGAAGCCCTCTTCATCTGCTGCTCTCGACTCCACGTTGTTGGATTTGCTTGAGGAACGCGCCGGAGCAAACGCCGAGGCGCCGCTCTTCACCTTCGTCGAGGACAGCGACGGTGACGAAGCACGGCTGAGCCGTGGCGAGCTGTGGCGGAGGGCGCGGCGCGTCGCAGCGGCCCTGCGGCAGGGCGTCTCGCCCGGGGAGCGAGCGGTGCTGCTCTACCCGCCAGGGCTCGAGTACGTGGCGGGCTTCTTCGGGTGCATGGCCTCGGGCGTGGTGGCCGTGCCCGCCTATCCGCCGGACCCGTCCCGCCTGGAGCGCACGCTGCCGCGCCTGCGCGCCATCATCCAGGACGCGCAGGCGGCCGTCGTCCTCACGACGTCCTTCATCGTCTCCATGGCGGAGATGCTCTTCGAGGCCGCCCCCGACCTGCGAGACGTGCGCTGGGTGGCCACCGACGAGCTGCCCGAGGGCCTGGAGGACACCTGGCAACGGCCCGACGTGGGGCCCGACTCGCTGGCCTTCCTCCAGTACACGTCCGGCTCCACCGGCACGCCCAAGGGCGTGGAGCTCACCCACGCCAACCTGCTGCACAACCTGCGTCTCATCCATGGCGCCTTCCGGATGCACTCCGGGAGCGCGGGCGTCATCTGGCTGCCGCCGTACCATGACATGGGGCTCATCGGCGGCATCCTCGGCACCGTCTACGGTGGGTTCTCCACGACGCTGATGTCCCCGCTGAGCTTCCTGCGCAAGCCCTTGCGCTGGCTCACGGCGCTCTCCCAGACACGGGGCACCATCAGCGGAGGGCCCAACTTCGCGTTCGACCTGTGCGTGCGCAAGACGTCGGAGGTCGAGCGTCAGTCCCTGGACCTGAGCCACTGGGACGTGGCCTTCTGCGGCGCGGAGCCCATCCGCCCGGAGACGCTGGAGCGCTTCGTCGAGGCCTTCGCCCCCTGCGGCTTCCGCCGCGAGGCCTTCTATCCCTGCTATGGCCTGGCCGAAGGCACGCTCATCGTCTCCGGCGTGGACCAGGGCACCGTCCCCGTGCTGCGCGACGTCGCGGTGCGAGCGCTGGGACTGGGCACCGCCGTGGCCCCCGAGGGCGGGGAGTCCGCGCAGACGCTCGTCGGCTGTGGCCATACGCTGCCGGACCAGGATGTCGTCGTGGTGGACCCTCGGACCCATGCGCCGCTGCCCGCGGACACCGTGGGGGAGATCTGGGTGAAGGGGCCCAGCGTCGCGCGGGGCTACTGGCGGCGCGCCGAGGAGAGCGAGCAGACCTTCCAGGCGCGCACGTCCACGGGCGACGGTCCGTTCCTTCGCACCGGAGACCACGGCTTCCTCCGCGACGGCGAGCTCTTCGTCACTGGCCGCCTCAAGGACCTCATCATCGTCCGAGGCCGCAACCACCACCCCCAGGATGTCGAGCTGACCGCGGAGCGCGCGAGCCGGACGCTGCGCCCGGGCTGCGGCGCGGCCTTCAGCCGGGAGCGCGCGGGTGAAGAGCGGCTGGTGCTGGTGTACGAGGTGGACACCCGTCAGCAGGGGGAGCCCATCGAGGAGGTGGCTCGCGCCATCACCCAGCACGTGGCGGAGACCCATGAGCTCCAGCTCGATGCGCTGGTGCTCATCGAGCCGGGCAGTCTGCCCAAGACCTCCAGTGGCAAGGTGCAGCGGCGGGCCTGCCGCGCGAGCCTGTTGGACGGCTCGCTCCGCAGCGTGGCCGCGTGGGAAGCGAGCACGGGCGAGGAGGAGCCCGTCTCCGTCGAGACACCACCGGACGAGGCGCCGCGCTCGGTCGAGGGCGTGGAGGCGTGGCTGCGCACGCACCTGGCGCGGCGGCTGGGGGTTTCCCCCTCGGCGCTCGATGCCCATGAGCCGTTGACCCGCCACGGTCTGGATTCGCTCGGGGCCATGGAGCTCGCCAACGGCATCGAGCGGGGCCTGGGCATCACCTTGCCCATGGAAGCCCTGCTGAGCGGCCCGACCCTGGCCGAGCTCGCGGAGCGCATCTCGCGGCACGCGGCCTCGAGCACGGCGCTGTCGCTCCCCCGCGTCTCTCGCGAGCAACCGCTCCCGCTCTCCTTCGCGCAGCAGCGGCTCTGGTTCCTGGAGCAGCTCGAGCCGGGCAGCCCCCTCTACAACATCTCCGCGATGGTGCGGCTGGAGGGCACGCTGGACGTGGCGGCCCTGGAGCGCGCCTTCACCGAGCTGACCCGCCGGCATGAATCGCTGCGCACGACCTTCCAGGCCGACTCCACGGGCCAGGCCTGGCAGCACATCCACCCGCCCACCGCCCTGTCACTGGCGCGCGTGGACCTGTCCCGACTTCCTCCGGGAGAGCAGGAGACGGAGGTCCGCCGCGTCGCGGAAGAGGTGTCCCGGAGCGCCTTCGACCTGACGCGTGGCCCTCTGCTGCGGGGCGTCCTGCTGCGCCTGTCGGACAGCGACCAGGTGTTGGTGCTCTGCGTGCACCACATCGTCTCGGACGGATGGTCCATGGATGTGCTCGTGCGCGAGGTGGGCGTGCTCTACGACGCCTTCGTGCGCGGCCAGACATCCCCGTTGCCCGAGCCCCCCGCGCAGTACGTCGACCATGCCTGCTGGCAACGTGAGCAACTCCAGGGCGACGCACTGACGCGCCAGCTCGACTGGTGGAAGCAGCAGCTCGCCGGCGCCCCCGCGCACCTGGAGCTGCCCGGCGACAGACCACGGCGCCCCGTGCGGAGCATTCTCGGCGCAAGCCAGCCCCTGCACCTCTCCGCGGAGTCGTGGACGCGGCTGCGCGCCATGGCCCAGCGGGAAGACGTCACCCCGTTCATGGTGCTGCTCGCGGCCTTCCAGGCGCTGCTGCATCGCTACAGCGGGCAGGAGGACCTCTGCGTCGGCGCTCCCATCGCGGGCCGCACCCGGGGCGTGACGGAGGGCCTCATCGGCTTCTTCGTCAACACGCTGGTGCTGCGCTCGCGCTTCACCTCGGACACCTCCTTCCGCGCCCTGCTGGGCCAGGTCCGGGACACGACGCTGGGGGCCTATGCCCACCAGGACGTCCCCTTCGAGAAGCTGGTGGACGAACTGAGCCCCGTGCGTGAGCTCGGCCAGACCCCGCTCTTCCAGGCGATGCTGGTGCTCCAGCCGGATCCCCTGGCGAAGCTCACGCTGCCGGGTCTGTCCCTGCGCCGACTGCCGCTGCACACCCAGACCTCGAAGTTCGACCTCTCCCTCGCGGTCAGCGAGTTCGAGGGAGGGCTGACGGGCAGTCTCGACTTCGCGACGGACCTGTTCGAGCCCGCCACCGCCGCGCGCCTGGTGGAGCACCTGCTCACGCTGCTCGAGGCGGCCGTCGACGCACCCGAGACCCGCGTGGGAGCGCTGCCCCTCTTCGGCGACGCCGAGCGCGCGCGGCTGCTGGAGCACTTCGCGACCGAGGCCACTTCATTCCCTGCCCGTGACTCCGTGCTCGCGCTCATCGAGGAGCAGGCGGCGCGCCACCCCGAACGGCCCGCCGTCGCCTGCGAGGAGCAGCGACTCACCTACGCGCAGCTCGACGCGCGCGCCAACCAGCTCGCCTGGCACCTTCGCGCGTCGGGCATCGGCGGCGAAGACCGGGTCGCCGTGTGCTTGGAGCGCTCCGTCGACACCGTCGTCGCCTTGCTGGGCATCTGGAAGGCAGGGGCGGCCTACGTCCCGCTGGACCCGGAGTGGCCCCCGTCGCGACGCGAGTCCCTGGTGCGCGCGGTCTCCGTCCAGGCCGTCGTCACCACCTCCCCGCATGCGGCGGGGATGGCCTCGGCATCGGTGCCCCTGGTTGAGCTGGACACGCTGGCCGAGCACCTCTCCGACCTGAGCACCTCGCGGCCCGGGGCCTCGCTGCTGCCCCAGCACGTCGCCTATGTGCTCTTCACCTCGGGCTCCACGGGCCAGCCCAAGGGTGTCGCCGTCGCGCATGCGCAGTTGCTGAACTACGTCCAGGCGGCCACGCAGCGGCTGGACCTGGAGGCGTGCGAGAGCTTCGCCCTCGTGTCCACGTTCGTCGCGGACCTGGGCAACACCGTGCTGTTCCCGGCCCTGTGCCTCGGCGGGCTGCTGCATGTGCTCACGCGTGAGCGCGCGGCCAACCCCGAGGGCGTGGCCGAGTACGTCCAGCGACACCCCATCGACTGCATGAAGGTCGTGCCGTCGCACCTCGCCGCGCTGATGACGGCGCCCCAGCCGTCGCGGGTGCTCCCTCGCAAGCGGCTGGTGCTGGGAGGCGAAGCACCCTCCTGGTCCCTCGTTGAAGAGGTGCATCGGCTGGCCCCTCGCTGCGAGGTGCACAACCACTACGGCCCCACCGAGACGACGGTGGGCGTGCTGGCGGGGCGCGTGTCCTTCACGCAGCCAACCTCCGCCGCGGTGCCCCTGGGGCGCCCGCTGGCGAACACCCGCGCCTACGTGTTGGACGCGGGCCTGCGGCTGGTGCCCATCGGCGTGCCTGGCGAGCTGTACGTGGGTGGAGACCAGGTCACCCGAGGCTATGCCGCCCAGCCGGGCCTGACGGCGGAGCGGTACATGCCGGACCCGTACAGCCCGAAGCCCGGCGCGCGCATGTACCGCACTGGAGACCGGGTGCGATGGCTGGCGGACGGGCGGCTGGAGTTCCTCGGCCGCGTCGACTTCCAGGTGAAGCTGCGCGGCTTCCGCGTGGAGCCGGGTGAAGTGGAGAAGGTGCTGGAGCGGCATGAGGCCGTGAGGCAGGCCGTCGTCGTGGTGCGCGAGCCCACACCGGGCCACCCTCGCCTCGTCGGCTACGTCGTCCCGCGCGCCCCCTCTGGCGTGGACACGCGGGCCCTGCGCGCCTTCCTCCAGTCCCAGGTGCCCGAGTACATGGTGCCCTCGGCGCTCGTGGTGCTGGAGGCGCTCCCGCTCAACGCCAACGGCAAGCTCGACCGCCAGGCCCTGCCCGCGCCCGAGGCTTCCGACACCCCGACGAGCAGTTTCATCGCCCCGCGGGACGAGGTGGAGCAACGCCTGGCCGGCATCTGGGCGCAGGTGCTGGGTCTGGCGCGGGTCGGTGTCCACGACAACTTCTTCGAGCTGGGCGGCGACTCGATCATCAGCCTCCAGGTGGTGGCCCGGGCCCGGCAGGCCGGCATCTCCCTGGCCACGCGCGACCTCTTCCAGCATCAGACGCTGGAGGCGCTCGCGCGGGTGGCTCGCGCCGTCCCCCAGGCCGCGGCCGCCGCGGAACAGGGCCCCGTCACGGGCCCGGCCGTGCTGACGCCCATCCAACGGCACCTGCTGCGACACGGGTCCGAACACGCGCACCACTACAACCAGGCCGTGCTCCTGGTCTGTCAGCGTCCCCTGGAGGTCGCGCCGCTCGAAGAGGCCCTCCGCCTCCTCCTCGTCCACCACGATGCCCTGCGCATGCGCTTCACGCGGGACGGAGAGCAGTGGCTCCAGAATGGCGTCGCGCCCGAGGACGCCCCCTTCTCCCTGCATCAGGTGGACCTGTCCTCCACACCGGCCGCCGAGCAGCCCGCGGCCCTGGAGGCCGAGGCTTCGCGACTCCAGGCCGGCTTCGTCTTGAGCGAGCCCCCGCTGTTGCGCGCCGCCCTCTTCCACCTCGGTGGGGGCCAGCAGCGGCTGTTCCTCGTGGCGAACCACCTGGTCGTGGACGCGGTCTCCTGGCGCATCCTCGTGGAGGATCTCGAGTCCGGTTACACGCACCTGGCGGAGGGCCGCCCCGCCGTCCTTCCCCCGAAGACCACGTCCTTCCAGGAGTGGGGCCAGCGGCTGCGAACCCATGCGGCGTCTCCAGCGATACTGAGCGAGGCGCCGTACTGGCGTCAGACCACGAGCGCCGCCGCCCCCCTCCTGCCCATCCAGGCCTCGGCACCCAACACCCAGGCGCTCGAGCAGCGGCTGGCCTTCCACCTGGAGGCAGAGGAGACGCGGCTGCTCCTCCAAGAGGTTCCCGGAGCCTGGCGCGCGCGCATCGACGACGTGCTGCTCACGGCGCTCGGGCAGGCGCTCACGGGCCAACCCGAGGCCGTCATCCATGTGGAGGGACACGGCCGGGAAGAGCTCTTCGCCGACGTGGACCTGTCGCGCACCGTGGGCTGGTTCACCTCGCTGGTGCCCTTCCGCATCCACCTGCCCGAGCGCGGAACGACGGGCGATGCCCTGCGCGCGGTGCGGGACGCGCGTCAGCGGCGGACCCATCACGGCATCGGCTTCGGGCTGCTCCAGTCCCTCGCGCCTCCCGAGGTGGCTGAGGGCCTGCGCGAGCAGTCCGTGCCGGAGGTGACGTTCAACTATCTGGGCCAGCTCGACACCGCGCTGGCCGCGAGCCGCCTCTTCGCGTGGGGCTCCGAGTCCACCGGCCCGCTCGCCGCGCCCACCGGCACCCGGCTTCGCGAGCTGGAGATCATCGCCTCCGTGCTCGGGGGCCGGCTGCAGCTCACCTTCGGGTACGGCGCTCGACGACTCGACGAGGTCACCGTCCGCGCGCTGGCCGAGCGCCTGCTCCAACACCTGCGCACGCTCATCGCCCAGCGTCACTCCGACGATGCGCGGCGCTTCTCGCCGGGGGACTTCCCCCTGGCCGCCCTGTCCCAGCAGTCGCTCGACCTCCTGTTGCCACAGGTGCCCGGGGCGGTCGCGGACATCTATCCGCTGTCCCCCACGCAGCAGGGCCTGCTCTTCCATGCCCTGCTGTCACCGGGGTTGGACGTCTACCTCCTCCAGAACTCGTGGGCCGTCCACGCCGCGCTGGACACGACGGCGCTGGAGCAGGCGTGGCAAGCCTGCCTCCAGCGACACCCCGCCCTGCGCGCCTCGTTCCACTGGCAAGGGTTGGACACGCCCGTGCAGGTCGTCCACGCCCAGGCACCGACGACTTTCGCGGCGCAGGACTGGCGCGGCCTCACGCCGACGGAGCAGGAGGACCGCCTCGAGCGCTTCATCCGAGATGAACGGAAGGCGGGCTTCGACTTCACCCGCGCGCCGCTGATGCGCTTGAAGGCATTCCAGCTCCAGGATGACGTGTGGCGCCTGCTCTTCAGCCACCACCACCTGATGATGGACGGCTGGAGCCTGGGCCTGGTGCTCCAGGAGGTCTTCGCGCTCTACGACGCCTTCCGCGCGAGCCGCGCTCCGGAGCTGGCCGCGCGGCCTCCCTTCCGGGACTACCTCTCCTGGCTGCGGAGCCGGGACACCACCGCCGACGAAGCCTTCTGGCGCGACTACCTAGCGGGCTTCACCGCTCCCACGCCCCTGCCCTCGGACACCCACGTCACGCCGCCTCCTGGGACCCACGCCGACCATCCGCTGCTCGAGCAACACCTCACCGCCGAGGCCAGCACCACCCTCCAGGACTTCGCCCGTCAGCACCACCTCACCCTCAACACCGTCGCGCTGGCGGCCTGGGCCCTGGTGCTCTCGCGCTACACCGGTGAGCGGGACGTCGTCTTCGGGAGCACGCTCTCCGGACGCCCCCCGGAGCTGACCGGGTCCGCGGCGATGGTGGGCATGTTCATCAACACGCTGCCCATCCGCGTCCGGCTGCCGGGCCGTGACGTCCCGCTGCTGCCCTGGCTGCGCTCGCTCCAGGAGCAGGTCGCGGAGGTGCGACAGTACGAGCACTCCACGCTCGTCGACGTCCAGACGTGGAGCGAGCTGCCTCGAGGAACGCAGCTCTTCGAGTCGCTGCTCGTCGTCGAGAACTACCCCATCGACGAGGCGCTGCGCCGGCGCTCCCTCAGCCTCGACGTGCGCGACCACCGCTCCGTCGAGCGCTCCAACTATCCCCTCGGCCTCGGCATCATCCCGGGCGCCCAGGTGCGGCTGCTCCTGTTCCACGACTCGCCCCGCTTCCAGCGGGACGCGATGCTGCGACTGCTCGACCACTGGCGCCTGGCGCTGGAGGGATTTTCGGCCCGGCCTCGGGGACACCTGGACGAGGTGTCCCTGCTCTCCGACACCGAGCGCCGCCAGCTCCTGGTCGAGTGGAACCCCGAGCCCCGCGTCGTCTCGCGTCCCCCGCTGGTGCACCGCCTCTTCGAGGCCCGCGTCGCACGCACGCCGGAGGCCCCCGCGCTCGTGCATGGCGCCGAGTCGCTGACCTACGGCGAGCTCAACGCCCGCGCCAACCAGCTCGCCCGGCACCTGCGCCGACTGGGCGTCGGCCCCGAGCTGCTCGTCTCCTTGTGCATGGAGCGCTCCGTCGACCTCGTCGTCGCCATGCTGGCCACGCTCAAGGCCGGTGGCGCCTGGCTCGCGCTGGACCCCACGCTGCCCTCCGAGCGCCTGGCCTTCATCACCGAGGACGCCGCGTCGCCCGTGCTCATCACGCACTCCTCGCTGGAGCACCTGCTCGACCGGCGCGGCTTCGCGGTGAAGGTCGACGAGCACGCGGACCGCATCGAGCGGGAGTCCGAGGACAACCTGGACGAGGTGCTGGAGGACGCACGCAGGCTCGCCTACGTCATCTACACCTCCGGCTCCACGGGCCGGCCCAAGGGCACCCTGTTGACACATGGTGGCCTCTGCAACACCGCCACGGAAGCAGGACTCGCCCACGGCTACCGCGAGGACGACCGGGTGCTCCAGTTCGCCAACGCGAGCTTCGATGCCTCCGTCTGCGAGGTGTTCGCCACCCTCCTGTCCGGCGCCTGCCTGGTCCTGGCGAATCAAGAGGACCTGCTCCCACCGGAGCCCCTGCGCGGCCTGCTGGTCGGGCAGTCCATCACCGCGGTGACGCTGACGCCCACCGTGCTCGCGCAGTTGGAGCCTCGGGAGCTGCCGCTCCTGAGGACCCTCATCTCCGCCGGCGAGGCCCTGCCCGTCGAAGTCGCGCGACGGTGGAGCGTGGGTCGCACGCTGATCAACGCGTATGGCCCCACGGAAGCCACCATCTGCGCCACCCTCAGCGGCCCCGTGGACCCCGAGCACCCGAGCATCGGCCGGGCGCTGCCGGGCGTGCGGGTCTACGTCCTGGATGCGCGCCTGGAGCCCGTGGCGCCGGGCATGGATGGAGAGCTCTACGTCGGCGGCGCGGGCGTGGCCCGAGGCTACCTGGGACGTGCGGCGCTCACCGCGGAGCGCTTCATCCCCGACCCCTTCAGCCTCGAGCCGGGCGCGCGCCTGTACCGCACGGGCGACAAGGTCCGCTGGGCGCCGCGAGGCGAGCTGGAGTTCCTGGGCCGCTTCGACCTCCAGGTGAAGCTGCGCGGCTTCCGCATCGAGCTGGGAGAAATCGAAGCCGTGCTGCGCGCGCAGCCGGGCGTGAGGGACGTCGCCGTCGTCCCGCGCGAGGATGTCCCTGGCGACAAACGCCTGGTCGCGTACGTGGTGCCCTCGGCGGACACGGAGGTCCATCCCCAGTCGCTGCGCTCCGCGCTGTCGTCGAGCCTGCCCGAGTACATGGTGCCCGCGGCCTTCGTGTCGATGGACGCCCTGCCACGCACCTCCAGCGGCAAGGTCGACCACCGCGCCCTGCCGGCACCGGACGGCGCGGACGTCGCGGCCCACGAGTACGTCGCCCCCGAGACGGCGACGCAGCAGAAGCTGGCCACCATCTGGCGCGAGGTCCTGGCCGTCGAGCAGGTGGGTCTACGCGACGAGTTCATGGCGCTCGGCGGCCACTCGCTGCTGGCCACCCAGGTCGTCTCACGCATCCGCGCCTCGCTGGGCATCGAGCTGCCGCTGCGCGCCCTCTTCGAGTCCTCCACCCTGGAGGAGCTGGCCCGACAGGTGGATGCCGCCGCGGGCACCGCGAAGTCCCCCCCGCTTCCGCCCCTGCGGCCCGCGGCTCGGGAGCAGCACCTGCCGCTGTCCTTCTCCCAGCAGCGGCTGTGGTTCCTGGAGCAGCTCGAGCCCGGGCGCGCGACGTACAACATGCCCGCCGCCATCCGCGTGACGGGGCCCCTGGACGTCGAGACGTTCGAGCGCTGCGTGACGGAGATGCTCCGCAGGCATGAAGTCCTGCGGACCACGTTCCACACCTCCGGAGGCGAGGCGTTCCAGGTCATCGCCCCACCCGCCCCCTGGCGACTGCCGACCCACGACCTCTCCTCCGTGCCCGCGGAGCAGCGCGAGGACGTGGCGCGGAAGGTGGCGCTGGAGGAAGGCCAGAAGCCCTTCGACCTCACGCGCGGCCCGCTGCTGCGGCTGACCCTGCTGAAGCAGTCGGACGAAGTGCACCAGCTCGTGGTGGTGATGCACCACATCATCTCCGATGGGTGGTCCATCACCGTGCTCATCCAGGAGCTGAGCACCCTGTACGCCGCCTGGTCCCAGAGCCAGCCCTCCCCGCTTCCCGAGCTGCCCGTCCAATATGCCGACTACGCGGTGTGGCAGCGCCAATGGCTGCGAGGCGAGGAATTGGAGCGGCAGCTCGCGTACTGGCGCCAGCACCTCGCGGATGCGCCACCGCTGCTGGAGCTGCCGACGGACCGGCCCCGGCCCGCGGTCCAGACGTTCCGAGGCGCCGCGTTCCCGGTGCACTTCGACAAGGCCCTGAGCAGCGCGCTCAAGGCCCTGGCGCAGCGCGAGGGTGTCACGCCCTTCATGCTGGTGCTGGCCATCTACCAGTTGATGCTCTCGAGGTACTCGGGCCAGCGGGATATCAGCGTGGGCTCTCCCACCGCCGGGCGCCGGCTCGCCGAGCTCGAGCCGCTCGTGGGCTTCTTCGTCAACAACCTGGTGCTGCGCACGCGGCTCGACGGTGACCCCTCCTTCCGTGAGCTGCTCGGGCGCGTCTGGGAGACGACGCTGAACGCGTATGCCCACCAGGACATCCCGTTCGAGAAGCTGGTGGACGAGCTGCGGCCTCGGCGCAACCTGGGCCACAGCCCGCTCTTCCAGGTGTGGTTCGTGCTCGACAAGGCCCGCCTCGCGGACTTCACCGCGGGCCCGCTGACGCTGAGCACCGTGGAGACCGACGCGGGAGTGTCCCGGTTCGACCTGGCCCTCTTCCTGTCGGACACCGAGGACGGGCTCACCGGCACCCTCGACTACAACACCGACTTGTTCGACGCCTCCACCCTCGCGCGGATGGCAGAGCACCTGCGCGTGTTGATGGAGGGCATCGTCGCCGCGCCCGATGCGCGCTTGTCGAGCCTGCCGATGATGCCGGCCCACGAGCGCCGCCAGCTCCTGGTGGACGGGAGCGCCCCGCCCCGGGAGCTGCCCCAGCCGCGCCTGGTGCACCGCCTCTTCGAGGCCCAGGCGGCCCGGACACCGGAGTCCCCAGCCGTCGTGCACGGCTCGGAGTCCGTCACCTACGGAGAGCTCAACGCGCGCGCCAACCAGCTCGCGCGGCACCTGCGCCGACTGGGCGTGGGCCCGGAGGTCCTCGTCTCCATCTGCCTGGAGCGGTCCACCGATTACATCGTCGCCGTGCTTGCCACGCTCAAGGCAGGGGGCGCCTGGCTCCCGTTGGACCCCACGTTGCCCTCCGAGCGCCTGTCCTTCATCACGTCGGATGCCTGGGCGCCCGTCCTCATCACCCACTCGTCCCTGGAGCACCTGCTCGACCGCCGTGGCTACGTCCTCCTGATGGATGAGCACGCGGAGCGCTTCGAGCGGGAGTCCGACGCGGACCTCGATGGGGCGATGGACCCGGCGCAGCTCGCCTATGTCATCTACACCTCCGGCTCCACGGGCCGGCCCAAGGGGACGCTGCTGACGCAGGGCGGCCTCTGCAACACCGCGCTCCAGACCGTGGACTTCATGGCCCTGGGGCCCGGCCATCGGCTGTTGCAGTTCTTCTCGTCGGCCTTCGACGCCTCGGTCTCGGAGCTCTTCCCCGCGCTGTTGTCGGGGGCGACGCTGGTGCTGGCCTCGCGCGAGGAGCTGATGCCGGGTGAGCCGCTGCTGACCGTGGTGCGTGAGCAGGCCATCACCACGCTGAAGGTCACGCCGTCCGTGCTGGCCCAGCTCGACCCGGAGGGACTGCGCGACGTGCGCACGCTCATCTGCGCGGGCGAGGCCATGGGGGCGGAGCTGGTGGAGCGCTTCGCGCCGGGGCGGCGGTTCGTCAACGCGTATGGACCCACGGAGGCCACTGTCTGTGCCACGGTGAACGCGGCGGTGCAGGCGCGGCGGGTCACCATCGGTCGGCCCTTCCACAACGTCCAGGCGTACGTGTTGGACGACCAGGGACTGCTGGTGCCTCCTGGAGTGCCGGGCGAGCTGTACCTCGGGGGCATGGGCCTGGCCCGTGGATACCTCGGGCGGCCAGACCTCACCGCCGAGCGCTTCGTCCCGAATCCCTTCGGCACCGAGCCCGGCGCACGGCTGTATCGCACGGGTGACAAGGTGCGCTGGCTGTCCGACGGGGAGCTGGAGTACCTGGGCCGCGTCGACTTCCAGGTGAAGCTGCGCGGCTTCCGCATCGAGCTGGGCGAAGTGGAGACGGTGCTGACCCAGTCGCCCTCCGTGCGCGAGGCGGTGGTGTTGCTGCGCGAGGACTCACCGGGCATCAAGCGGCTGGTCGCGTATGTCGTCCCGGGCACGCTCGACCCGGCGGCGCTGCGGGACGTCCTCCAGCAGCGGCTGCCCGACTACATGGTGCCGGCCGTCTTCGTCCCGCTGGAGGCCCTGCCTCTGACCGCCAACGGCAAGGTGGACCGGAAGGCGCTGCCGCCGCCGGATGCCTCCGTGAAGGACACGTTTGTCGCCCCGCGCGACGAGGTGGAGCGGCACCTGGCCGACATCTGGGCCCAGCTCCTGGGGCTCGAGCGAGTCGACGTCCACGACAACTTCTTCGAGCTGGGCGGCGACTCCATCATCAGCCTCCAGGTGGTCGCCCGTGCGCGGGGGTTCGGCCTCTCGCTGGCGACGCGAGACCTCTTCCAGAACCAGACGTTGGAAGCCTTGGCGAGGGTGGCGCGAGCCGCGTCGACCCGGCTCGTGGGTGAGCAGGGTCCCGTGTCCGGGGCGGTGCCGCTGCTGCCCGTGCAACAGCACCTGCTGCATCACGACGCCGCCCATGCGCACCACTTCAACCAGGCGATGTTGCTGGAGTGCCGAGAGCCACTCAGCCCCGCGCATGTCGAGGAGGCCCTGCGCCACCTGGTCACCCACCACGATGCCCTGCGTCTGCGCTTCACCCGGGACGACGCGGGGAGATGGGAGCAGCACGGGGTCCTGCCCGAAGAGGCTCCCGTCACCCTATTGCAGGTGGACCTGACCGCGCTTCCGGCCGAGGAGCAGGCACGCGCGATGGAGGCGGAGGCCACGCGGATCCAGGCGGGCTTCACGCTGGGTCAGCCGCCCTTGCTGCGTGCCGCCCTCTTCCACCTGGGAGTCCGTTCACAACGCCTGCTCCTCGTGGCCCACCACCTGGTGGTGGACGCCGTCTCGTGGCGCATCCTCCTGGGGGACTTCGAGTCCGCCCATGCGCGCGCGCAGGAGGGAGTGGACGTTGCCCTGCCTCCGAAGAGCACCTCGTACCAGACCTGGGCCCGACGGCTCCGCGACTACGCGGCCTCGGAGGGCTTCGCGACGGGCGTCGCCCCCTGGCTCGAGGCGATGCAGCGGCCGGTGGTCGCTCTGCCAACCGACACCCCTCGCCTCGACACCCAGGGCGCTGGGCAGCAACAGGAAGGCAGCCTCGATGAGGAAACGCGCTCGTCGCAGCAACGCGAGGCGATACAGCGGCCGGTGGCCGCTCTGCCGACCGCCCCCCCTGGCCTCAACACCCAGGGCTCCGAGCAACGGGTGTCGGTCAGCCTCGATGAGGAGGAGACACGCCTTCTGTTGCAGGACGTGCCCGGTGCCTGGCGTGCCCCCATCAACGATGTGCTGCTCACCGCCCTGAGCCGCACCCTCCACGAGTGGACGGGCCAGCCACGCGCCTTCATTCACGTGGAGGGCCATGGCCGTGAGGACCTCTTCTCCGACGTGGACCTGTCGCGCACGGTAGGGTGGTTCACCTCACTGGTACCGCTCCACGTGGAGCTGCCTACCCAAGGCTCCCTGGGTGACACGCTCCGCGCCGTGCGCGACACGCGCCGCCTTCTGCCGCATCAGGGCATCGGCTTCGGCCTGCTCAAGTGGATGGCGCCCACCGAGGCCGCCGCGCCCGCCCACGCCTGGCCCGTTCCACAGGTGGCCTTCAACTACCTGGGCCAGTTGGACGGCGCCGCGGCCTCCAGCCGGCTGTTCACCCTGGCCGCGGAGGCCAGCGGGCCCACCATCGCGCCCGAGCGCACCCGTCTGCACGTGCTGGAGTTCAACGGCTCGGTCCTCGGAGGCAGGCTCCAGCTCGCCGTCAGCTACAGCGCCCAGCTCCACCACGAGTCCACGGTGCGAACGCTGGCATCGCGCTTCGTCGCGAACCTGCGCCAGCTCATCTCGGAGCGGAACTCCGAGGACGCGCGCCGGCTCTCACCGGGTGACTTCCCCCTCGCCGCCCTGTCCCAGTCCGCACTCGACACACTCCTGCATCGCACCGGCCCGGACCTCGAGGACCTCTACCCCCTGTCCCCGACGCAGCAGGGCATGCTCTTCCATGCACGGCTCACCTCGGGCGAAGCCGCGTACTTCGAGCAGCTGTCCTGGACGGTCTCCTCTCCGCTGGACATGGCCGCCTTCCTCGATGCGTGGCGTCTCTGCATCGACCTGCACCCCACCCTCCGCTCGTCCTTCCACTGGGAAGGGCTCGAGGTTCCCCTCCAGGCGGTTCACGCCCGGGTGGACCTGCCGTTCGCGGAGCTCGACTGGCGCGACGTGCCCGAGGCGGAGCTGTCCGCGCGCCTCGATCAATTCCTCGCCGAGGACAAGCAGCGCGGACTGGACCTGCGTCGGCCGCCCCTCATCCGACTCACCGCGTTCCACCTCGGTGACGGCACGGTCCGCTTCCTCTGGAGCCACCACCACCTGCTGGTGGACGGTTGGAGCCTGGGGCTGCTCATCAAGGACGTCTTCTCGCTCTACGCCGACCTTCGCACCGGCACGAAGCCAGCACGTGCGCAGCGCCCGGCGTTCCGCGAGTACATCGCCTGGCTGCAACGCCGGGAGTCTTCCACGGACGAAACCTGGTGGCGGGGTTACCTCCAGGGCTTCAGCGCGCCCACGCCGCTCCCCGGAGACAAACGAACGTCACCTGGGCGAAGCACCACCGCACGACATCACATCATGGAGCTGAGCCTGTCCGCCCCGGACTCGTCCTCACTCCAGACCTTCGCGCGGAGTCATCAGCTCACCTTGTCCACCCTCGCCCTCGCGGCCTGGGGCCTGGTCCTCGCGCGCCACGGCGGCGAGCAGGACGTCGTCTTCGGCAACACCGTGGCGGGAAGACCCGCGGAGCTGCCCGGCGCCGACACCCTGGTGGGCGTGTTCATCAACACGCTGCCCGTCCGCGTGCGGCTCGCCTCCGCCTCCTCGGACGTGCTGCCCTGGCTCCAGGAACTCCAGTCCCTGCAAGCCGAGCAGCGTCGGTTCGAGCACTCCCCCCTCGTCGAGGTGCAGTCCTGGAGCCAGGTGCCCCGAGGCACGCCGCTCTTCGAGTCGCTGCTCGTCTTCGAGAACTACCCCCTGGACTCCTCGCTGCTCGGCCCCGACTCACCCGTGGTGGTGCGAGACATCCAGGCCGTCGAGTCCACCCACTACCCGCTCACGCTCTCGGTCATCCCCAGCGGAGCCCTCCGCCTGAGGGCCGTGCATGACCCGGCCCGCCTCGACGACACGAACGTGCGGCGGCTCCTGGAGCACTGGCGACAGGCCCTGCTATCGCTGACCCGCGCCGCGCGACTCGGTGAGGTCTCCCTGCTCCCGGAGGACGAGCGCCGTCAGGTGCTCCTGGACTTCAACGCCACCCGCGCGGACTTCCCCGCCGACCGCTGCATCCACCACCTCTTCGAGCAGCAGGCCACGCTGCATCCGGACGCCATCGCGGTGGAGTTCGGCGACCAGCGGCTCACGTATAGACAACTCGACGCACGCGCCAACCAGCTCGCGTGGGTGCTCCGCGAGCACGGCGTGGAGGCCGACAGCTTCGTCGCGCTCTGCCTGGAGCGCTCGGTGGAGCTCATCATCTCGCTCCTGGCCATCCTCAAGACCGGTGGTGCGTACCTGCCCTTGGACGCGGCCTATCCAGCCCAGCGCCTTGCCTTCATGCTCGAGGACGCGCCGCCGCGACTGCTCCTCACCTCGAAGGCCCTGCGCTCCCGTCTCCCCGCCTCCGACTCGCTGCCCAGCCTGGAGATCGAGACGCTGGACCTGGAAGAGCGCCCCACCTCGCCGCCGCCCGTCCGAGTCACCTCGCGCCACCTCGCCTACGTCGACTTCACGTCCGGCTCCACCGGCCGGCCCAAGGGCGTCGCCGTCGAGCACCGCTCCGTGGTCCGCCTCTTCCACGGCGGCGACTACGCGCGGTTCGGACCCGACGAGACCTTCCTCCTCATCGCGCCCATCTCCTTCGACGCCTCCACGCTGGAAGTCTGGGGACCGCTCCTCTTCGGCGGACGGCTGGTCGTCTTCCCGCCGCACCCCCCCAGCGACCTCAAGCTGCTGCGCGATGTCCTCGAACGGCATCGCGTCACCACCCTCCACCTCACCGCGGGACTGCTCACCCAGGTGGTGGACCTGGAGCCCGACGCGCTGAAGGGCGTGCGCCAGCTCCTCACGGGGGGAGACGTCGTCTCGGCGCCGCACGTGAAGCGAGTGCTCGAGGAGCAAGGCCTCCCCGTGACGGCCTGCTATGGGCCCACGGAGGGCACCCTCTTCACGTCCTGCCATCGCATGACGAACCCGGACCAGGTGGGCACGTCGGTGCCCATCGGCAAGCCCATCGGGAACACGCGGGTGTACCTGCTGGACGAGTCCCTGCGGCCCGTCCCCCTGGGCGCGCCGGGCGAGCTCTTCATCGGTGGCCTGGGCGTGGCACGAGGTTACCTGTCCCGCCCCGACCTCACCGCCGAGCGCTTCATCCCCGACGCCTTCGACCCCGAGCCCGGTCAGCGCCTGTACCGCACCGGCGACCTGGCACGCTGGCGCGACGACGGAGTGCTCGAGTTCCTCGGCCGAGGCGACGCCCAGGTGAAGCTGCGCGGCTACCGCATCGAGCTGGCCGAAGTGGAGTCCCACTTGCTGGCCCATCCTCGGGTCCGCGAGGCCGTCGCCCTCGTCCGTGAGGACGCGCCTGGAGACAAGCGCCTCGTGGCCTACGTCGTCCCCACCACCGGTGAGAGCGAGGGCACGACGGCCTCCGCGCTGAGGACCTTCCTCCAGCAGCGGCTCCCCGAGTTCATGGTGCCCTCCAGCTTCGTGGCCCTGGACCGCCTGCCCCTGACCGCCAACGACAAGGTGGACCGCAAGGCCCTGCCCGCTCCGGAGCAGGTCTCGCGCCCGGCACGCGAATACGAGGCCCCTCGCAGCGAGCTCGAGCAGCAGCTCGCCGCCATCTGCGCGGAGCTCCTCCGCGTCGGGCGGGTCGGCCTGCACGACAACTTCTTCGAGCTGGGAGGCCACTCGCTTCTGGCCACCCGGTTGGTGGCGCGAATCCGCGCGGCCTTCGACGTGGACCTGCCCCTGCGTCAGCTCTTCGAGGCCCCCACCGTGGCCGGGCTCGCGCTGAACGTCCTCCAGCTCACCTCCGGCCAGTCACCCCAGGAGCTCACGGCGCTGCTGGAGGAGTTCGAGCAGATGAGCGAGGCGGAGCTCCAGGCCCTGCTGGATGACGAGTCCTCGTCGGGATGACGCGCCCCCATCCACCCCGGACCTGGTTCAGGCCCGGGGTCCGTAGCAGTCACCCATCGACACCAGGACCTTGCGTCCAGTGCCCTCATAGGGCCGGCGTCCATGGGTGACGCGCAGGTTGTCCACGAGGAGGACATCGCCCGTCCGCCACGGAAATGTAACCAGTGTCTCCTGATAGGCGGCCCGGATGGTCTCCAGGTCGGCCCCGTCCAGCTCGCTCCCATCGCCGTGATAGGCGTTGCGCGGGAACTCCTCCTTCTTGAAGAGCATCGTCAACGCCTGGCGCGTCTTGGGCTCCAGGCCGCTCACGTGAAAGAGGTGGGCCTGATTGAACCAGAAGGCCTCTCCCGTCAGGGGGTGACGGGTGACAGCGGGGAGCACCTGCCGGGTCCTCAGCCGAGACGCGTCCTTCCATTCGAACTCGATGCCGTGCGCGCGGCAGTAGGCCTCCACCTCCGAGCGCTCCTGTGTCTGGAACACCGTCTGCCAGGGCAGGTCCACCCGGGGGCCGTAGTTCCGGACATACATGATTCGCTTCTGCTCGAACCGCTGTCGCACCTCCACGGGGATGCGCTCGGTGGTGAGCCGGTTGTCCGTCAACGGGGTCTCGCCGCCGCGCTCCGCGGGGGTGACACAGAGGAAACAGAGATTCATCGGCGGGTGGTCTGAGTAGGCGTTCTCGTTGTGTTGCGGAATCGTCTCCTGCCGAGGGTACTCGGTGGCGGTGTAGACGCCCTTTCCCAGCTCGGTGCGGGGCGTCGAGCGATAGACGTAGCGCAAGGGCTCCACATAGAGCGCGCTGGAGAGCGCCCCGAACTCCGAGGCCCCGCCGAAGTGGAAGCCCCGGAACAGCAGGGCACCGTGCTCCAGGAGCGACGCCCGCCACTGCTCCCGATTCGAGTCAATCCATTCGAGGAGCGAGGTGTCTCGCGAGGGGGGCTCGATGAGGAACGGGAGCATGGGCCTGGGTCCTGGGCAATCCACGGAGGTGCGTGGGGCGGGTGAATCAGGACAGCATTCTCAGCTCTAATCCACTAGCTTGAAAATCAAGAATTCTTGTAAACATCTCAGCGCCGCTTCCACCTGCAAGGGAATGGGTTCTCCGATGCAAGGGACACACGCTGAGACGCCGCTCCCGCCTGGCTCACGTCTGCACTGGCTCTTGGGCAATGGCCCTCGGCAGGTGAAGGACGCCTTGGGGCAATTGGTGCGCGGACACAAGCGGCACGGCGACATCGTCTACTTCCGCTTCTTCGAGGGCCCCACCTTCCTGCTCTGCCATCCCGAGCACGCGCAGCGGGTGATGGTGGACAACGCCCGGAACTACCGCTTCCCGGGGCCGGAGAACGGGTTCGACGGACCGCTGATGGGGCGCGGTCTCTTCGCCAGTCGAGGCGACTACTGGCTGCGGCAGCGCCGCATGGTGCAGCCCGCGTTTCATCGTCCACGTCTGGGTGGAATGGTGAGCGGGCTGGTGGAGGGAACCCTCGCGATGGTCGAGCGCTGGGAGCCTCACCTCCACTCCGGTCAGCCGCTGGAGTTGCTGGAGGAGATGCGCCACCTCTCCATCTCGCTCCTGGGCCGGACCATCTTCTCGCGCGACGTGTACGCGGAGAGCGCGCAACTGAGGGAGGCGCTCGACTTCTTCACCCGCGACAGCCACGGCCCCCGGGACTCGGTGGTGAAGGTGGTGCGCCAGCTCCTGCGCCTCAACCCGGGCCACCACGAGCGGTTCATGGGGGCGATCACGAAGATGAACACGGTGCTCTACGCGCTCATCGCCGAGCGTCGTGCGGCGCCCTCGCTCGGAGACGATGTCCTCGGGATGTTGATGTCGGCCCGGGACGCGCAAGGCGAGGCGATGACGGACCGGCAGGTGCGCGACGAGCTCGTCTCGCTCTTCGTCGGAGGACAGGAAGCCACGGCCGTGGCGCTGACGTGGACCTGGTACGCGCTGGCCCGCAACCCCGAGGTGGAGCAGCGCATACGCAAGGAGCTGGCGGACGTGCTCGGCGGCGAGCTCCCCACGAGCGCCACCCTCCCGGAGCTCCACTACACGCGGGCAACCGTCGAGGAGACGCTGCGACTCTATCCACCGTCGTGGCAGTTCGCGCGGCGGGCGCGAGAAGCGGATGAGGTGGGCGGCTTCAAGGTGCCGCCGGGGATGTTGATGCTCATCTCCCCGTACATCCTGCATCGCCATCCCAGCGCGTGGGAGGAGCCCGAGCGCTTCCTTCCCGAGCGCTTCATGGGGGAGCAGCGGGAGCGCCGGAGTCAGCGCCTCGCCTATATGCCCTTCGGCGCCGGCCAGCGGCTGTGCATCGGCAATCACTTCACGCCCGTGCTGATGACGGCGGTGCTCGCTGTCACCCTGCGTCGGTTCCAGCACAGGCTCGTGCCGGACTTCCCCGTCGTCACCATGTCGGGCTCCACCTTCCGGCCTCGCAACGGCCTCATGGCCACGCTGCATCCGGCGTCCCCACTCCCATGAGCGATATCCTCAAGCGTCTGGCAGGGCTGTCCCCGGAGAAGCAGAACGCGCTCCTGAAGAAGTTGAAGGCCGGGAGGGACCCGGGCGCGGCGCCTCGGCGAAGTCATCCTCCGCTGGAGCCACGCGCTCCGGGGACGCGGCTCCCGCTGTCCTTCGCGCAGCAGCGGCTGTGGTTCCTGGAGCAGCTCGAGCCGGGCACGGCGCGCTACAACGTCCCCGCGGCGGTGCGGCTCCAAGGCGCCCTGGACCTCGGGGTGCTCGAGCGCGCGTTCGCGGAGCTCCTGCGGCGACATGAAGTCCTGCGCACCGTCTTCCGCGAGCAGGGAGAGACGGCCGAGCAGGTCGTCCTCCTCGCCTCTCGTCCCCCGCTCCCGGTCGTGGACCTCACGTCCGTCCCCGCCGAGCAACGAGACGCGGAGGCCGCGCGACGAGCGAGCGCGGAGGCGAGGCGCCCGTTCGACCTGAGGCGGGGACCGCTGCTGAGCACCACCCTGCTCCGCCTCGCCGAGGACGAGCACGTGCTGGTCCTCAACATCCACCACATCATCTCGGATGCCTGGTCCACCGCGGTGATGGTCCGCGAGCTGGGGCAGCTCTACGCCGCCTTCAGCCAAGGACAGCCCTCGCCGCTGCCGGAGCTGACCGTGCAGTACGGCGACTGCGCGCTGTGGCAGCGCTCGTGGCTGGAAGGCGCGGAGCTGGAGCGTCAGCTCTCATACTGGCGCCAGCAGCTCGCCGGAGCGCCCGGGTTGCTCGCGCTGCCCACGGACAGGCCGCGTCCTCCCGAGCAGACCTTCCACGGCGCGGCCCATCCCGTGCGGCTGTCGCGTGTGCTCTCCGAGGCGCTCAAGGGCCTGGCCACGCGCGAGGGCGTGACGCCCTACATGCTGCTGCTCGCGGCCTTCCAGCTCCTGCTCGGCCGCTACGCGGGACAGGAGGACGTCTGCGTCGGCTCGTCCATCGCGGGGCGCGTCGTGCCCGAGCAGGAGGGCCTCATCGGCTTCTTCGCCAACACGCTCGTGCTGCGCACGAAGCTGTCGGGCAACCCGACCTTCCGCGAGCTGCTGCGACAGGTGAAGGACACGACGCTCGGGGCCTATGCCCACCAGGACATCCCGTTCGAGAAGCTGGTCGAGGAGCTCGAGCCCGAACGGAACCTCGGCCACGCGCCGGTGTTCCAGGTCCTCTTCGCGTTCCTCAACGCCCCCGCCACCGAGCTGCGCCTGCCCGGCCTCTCGATGCGGCTGATGGAGCTGGAGACCCGCGTCTCCAAGTTCGACCTGGAGCTGGCCTTCACCGAGTCGGACGGGCACCTCCAGGGCAGCTTCGTCTACAACACGGACCTCTTCGACGCCTCGACGCTCGCGCGCCTGGCGGGTCACCTCCAGGTCCTGCTCGAGGGCATCGTGGCCGCGCCCGAGGCCCCACTCTCCGAGCTGCCCTGGCTCGCCTCGGAGGAGCGACGGCAGGTGGTCGAGGACTGGAACCAGGCCACCCGCGAGCTTCCCCAGCCGGCGCTCGTGCACCACCTCTTCGAGGCCCAGGTCCGCCGCGCACCGGAGGCCATCGCCCTGCACTCGGGCGACGAGCGCCTCACGTACGGAGAACTCAACGCCCGCGCCAACCAGCTCGCCCGGCACCTGCGCCGCGTGGGCGTGGGCCCGGAGATGTTCGTCGCGTTGTGCCTGGAGCGCTCGCCGGAGCTGGTGGTGGCCATGCTCGCCACGCTCAAGGCGGGCGCCGCGTTCCTGCCGATGGACCCTGGAGCCCCCTCGGGGCGGCTGGACTTCATCGCCTCCGATGCCCACGCCCCCGTGCTGCTCACCCACTCCTCGCTCGAACACCTGCTGGACCGGCGCGGCTACGTCCTGCGGCTGGACGAGGACTGGGCCCGCGTGGAGCGCGAGCCGGAGGACGACCTCGACAGCGAGCTGGACGCGGACCACCTCGCCTACGTCATCTACACGTCCGGCTCCACGGGTCAGCCCAAGGGGACGCTCCTGCAACACCGTGGGTTGTGCAACACGGCGCTGCAGACCATCGACTTCATGGACCTGCGTCCTGGGGACAGACTGCTCCAGTTCTTCTCCCCCGCCTTCGACGCCGCCCTCTCCGAGATCTTCCCCGCCCTGCTCGCGGGGGCCACGCTCGTCCTCGCCTCGCGCGAGGAGCTGATGCCCGGAGAGCCCCTGCTGTCGGTCCTCACCGGGCAGGACATCACCACCTTCAAGGTCACCCCCTCGGTGCTCGCACAGCTCGAGGTCCCGCCCTTGAAGAACGTGCGGACACTCATCGTCGCGGGCGAGGCCTGTCCTCCGGAGCTGGTGGCCCGCTTCAAGCCCGGCCGTCGCTTCGTCAATGCCTATGGCCCCACCGAGACCACCGTCTGCGCCACGGTCAACACCGACGTCACCGCGCCGCGCGTCACCCTCGGCCGCCCCTTCCACAACGTGCGCACGTACGTGTTGGACGCGCACCTGCGGCCCGTGCCCGTGGGGGTGCCAGGGGAGCTGTTCATCGGAGGCACGGGCCTGGCGCGGGGCTACCTCGGCCGTCCGGAGCTGACCGCGGAGCGCTTCCTCCCGAACCCCTTCGCACACGCGCCCGGCGAGCGGCTCTATCGCACCGGAGACCGCGCGCGCTGGCTCGCGAACGGTGAGCTGGAGTACCTGGGGCGGCTGGACTTCCAGGTGAAGCTGCGAGGCTTCCGCATCGAGCTGGGAGAGATTGAAGCCGTCCTGAGGAAGCAGCCCGGCATCCGCGAGGCGGTGGTGACGGCGAGAGAGGACACCCCGGGCCACAAGCGCCTCGTCGCCTATTGCGTCCCGGAGACGCCTCGCTCGGAGGAAGGCCGTGAGGGGTCGCCTTCGCTCTCCGCGACGACGCTCCGCGCGGAGCTCGCCACCCACCTTCCCGACTACATGCTGCCGGCGGCGTTCGTCTTCCTGGACGCGCTCCCTCTCACCTCCAACGGCAAGGTGGACCGCCAGGGCCTCCCGCCACCGGACAGCACTCGCGCGGAACAGGCCGCCTCGCAGGTCGCGCCTCGCGACGAGGTGGAGCAGCGCCTGGCCACCATCTGGGCGGGGGTGCTCGGCCTGGAGCAGGTCGGCGTGCTCGACAACTTCTTCGAGCTGGGGGGCGACTCCATCCTCAGCCTCCAGGTCGTCGCGCGGGCCCGACAGGTGGGCCTGCTCCTCTCCACGAGAGACCTCTTCCAACACCAGACCATCGCGAGGCTCGCGCAGGTCGCGCGGTCCAGCACCGAGGCCGCCGGGGAGCAAGGGGCGGTCATCGGTCCGGTACCGCTCTCGCCCATCCAGCGACACCTGTTCCAGCACGATGCACCGCACGCTCACCACTTCAACCAGGCCCTGCTGCTCACGCCCCGTCAGCGGTTGGAGCCTTCTCACCTGGAGCAGGTGCTCCGTCACCTGGTGCTGCATCACGACGCGCTGCGCTTGCGCTTCTTCCAGCACGAGGGGAACTGGTTGCAGGAGTGCACCAGCCCCGATGAGGCCCCCTTCCACCTGACGCATGTGGACCTCTCCGCGACGCCCGCCGACCAGCAGCCCGCGGCGCTCGAAGCGGAGGCCACGCGCCTGCAAGCGGGCTTCGTGCTCTCCGAGCCGTCGCTCTTCCGCGCGGCCCTCTTCCAACTGGGTGGAGACACCCAGCGGCTGCTCCTCGTCGCGAACCACCTGGTGGTGGATGCCGTCTCCTGGCGCGTGCTGCTCGAGGACCTCGAGTCGGCCTGGAGCCTGGTCCAACAGGGTCAGCCGCTCCGCCTCCCCGCCAAGAGCACCTCCTTCCAGACCTGGACCCGCAACCTGGAGGCCCACGCCCACTCCGAGCCGCTCGCCGCGCAGGCACCGCTGTGGCTGGACGAAGCCCGCCTCGTCATCAAGCCCCTCCCCACCGACGCCTCCGGCGCCAACACGCGGGACAGCGAGCGCGCTATCGCCCTGGCGCTCGACGCGGAGGAGACTCGACTCCTCCTCCAAGAGGCCACGACGGCGTGGCGTGCGCGCATCAACGACGTCCTGTTGACCGCGCTGGCTCGGGCGCTGGCCGAGTGGACAGGCCAGTCCCACGTCCTCGTGAACCTGGAAGGACATGGTCGCGAGGAGCTCTTCCCCGACGTCGATCTGTCACGCACGGTGGGCTGGCTCACCTCGCTCGTGCCGGTGCTGCTGCCAGTCCCGGAGCACGCCAGCCTTGGGGACGGCCTGCGCGCCGTCCGTGACGCCCTCCGCCGCATGCCGGACCAGGGCATCGGCGCGGGGCTCTTGAAGTGGATGGGACCCGAGGAGTTCTCCCGGAAGCTCCAGGCGCAGCCGGTTCCCCAGGTGGCCTTCAACTACCTGGGCCAGCTCGACGGGACCGCGGCGAGCAGCGCCTTGTTCACCCGCGCGCTGGAGCGGACAGGTCCCTCCGCCTCGCCGGAAGGAACGCGCCTGCACCTGCTGGAGCTCAACGGCTCGGTGCTCGAGGGCCGTCTCCGGTTCACGCTCACGTACAGCGACCGGCTCCACCACGAGGCCACCGCGAGGGCGCTCGGGGAGCGCTTCCTCCTCCACCTGCGAGCACTCATCTCGCATCGCCATTCCGAAGACGCGCGCCGCTTCTCTCCCGGCGACTTCCCGCTGGCGCGCCTCTCACAGTCGGCCCTCGACGCGCTGGTGCGCCAGGCCCCCTCCGGCGTCGAGGACCTCTATCCACTGTCCCCCATGCAGCAGGGCATCCTCTTCCATGTCCTGCTCGCCCCGGCGTCGGCGGTCTACTTCCAGCAGCTCGCGTGGACCGTCGACTCCCTCGACCTGCCCGCGTTCATGGAGGCGTGGCGACACTGCCTGAAGCGCCACACCATCCTGCGCTCCTCCTTCCACTGGGAAGGGCTCGACGCTCCGCTCCAGGTCGTCCACGCGGCGCCCGAGCTCCCCATCGACTCACTCGACTGGAGCCAGCTCTCCGCCGACGAGCAACGGACGCGCTTCGAAGCGCTGCTGGTGGAGGACAAGCAGCGAGGCGTCGAGCTGCGCAGCGCGCCCTTGCTCCGGCTGACCGTCATCCACCTGGGGCCACGGGGCACTCGCTTCCTGTGGAGTCACCACCACCTGCTGGTGGATGGCTGGAGCCTGGGCTTGCTGATGCGAGAGGTATTCTCCCTGTACGAGACCCTCCGCTCGGGCCAGACGCCCCAGGAGACGCCTCGGCCCGCCTTCGGTGAGTACATCGCTTGGCTCCACCGCCAGGGCACCACCGGCGAGGACTTCTGGAGAGAGGCCCTGCGCGGCTTCTCGGTGCTCACGCCCCTTCCCGCCGACACCCACCAACCCTCCTCCGGGCAGTCAACTGCTGAAGCAGCACTCTCCGGCCCTGGAAGCGCGGCGCTGCAGTCCTTCGCGCGCGAGCACCACGTCACGGTCCACACGCTCGCGCTGGCCTCATGGGCCTTCCTCCTGGCCCGGCATGGTGGTGGAGAGGACGTCGTCTTCGGCAACACCGTGGCGGGCAGACCTCCCGAGCTGCCGGGCTCCGAGGCGCTGGTGGGCTTGTTCATCAACTCGCTGCCCGTGCGCGTGCGTCTGCCCTCCGCGACGTCCGCCCTGTCGCCCTGGCTCCAGTCGCTCCAGGGGCAGCAGCTCGAAGCGCGCCAGTACGAGCACTCGCCGCTCGTCCAGGTCCAGGCCGTGAGCGAGGTGCCCCGAGGCACACCGCTGTTCGACTCGCTCCTGGTCTTCGAGAACTACCCGCTCGACGCGACGCTCCTCGAGCACTCGTCGCTCGTGGTGCGCGACATCCACGGCTTCGAGCTCTCCAACTATCCGCTCACGGCCTCCGTCCTCCCGGGCTCCACGCTGCGCTTGCGGCTGGTCTTCGACACACCGCGCTTCGCGCCGGAAGCCATGCAACAGCTGCTGGCGCGCTGGGTGCGCGTGCTGGAGTCCCTCCCCACGGCGAAGCGGCTCGACGACCTCTCGCTGCTCACCTCGGAGGAGCGCCAGCGGCTCCTGGTCGAGTGGAATGACACGGCCTCCGAGTACCCGCGCGACGCCACGCTGCCCGACGTCTTCGAGCAGGTCGCGGCCCGGGCCCCCGACCGCATCGCCCTCGAGTTCGGCGAGGCCCGGCTCACCTATCGCCAGCTCGATGAGCGCGCGAACCGGCTCGCCTGGCACCTGCGAGGGCTCGGCGTCACGACGGATGAGCGGGTGGCCATCGCCGTGGAGCGCTCGCTGGAGCTCGTCGTGTCGCTGCTGGCCATCCTCAAGGCGGGCGCCGCGTACGTGCCGCTGGACCCGGCCTATCCCCCCGAGCGCCTGGTCGCGATGGTGGAGGATGCACGTCCTCGCGTGCTCATCACCCAGCAGGGACTGGTGTCGCGGCTGCCCACGGGAGAGCAACGGACGGTCATCCTCGAGGACCTGGACCTCGCGAGCCTCCCTGTCCAGGCCCCTCCGCGCGTCGTCTGGCCGGAGAACCTGGCGTATATCGACTTCACGTCTGGGAGCACGGGGCGCCCCAAGGGTGTCGGCACGCCGCAGTCGGCGGTGCTGCGCACGGTCATGGGGATCGACTACGCGCACCTCGGTCCGGACGAGACCTTCCTGTTGATCGCCCCCGTCTCCTTCGACGCCTCCACGCTGGAGCTGTGGGGGCCGCTGCTCCAGGGAGCGCGGCTGGTGATCTTCCCGCCCCATGCGCCCTCCGATGTCCACGAGCTGGGCGAGGTGCTGGAGCGGCACGGCGTGACGACGCTGCACCTCACGGCGGGACTGCTCACGCAGGTGGTGGACCACAACCTCCAGGGCCTGCGCGGCGTTCGGCAGTTGCTCACGGGGGGAGACGTGGTCTCCGCGCCCCATGTCCGCCGGGTGATGGAGACGCTGAACATCCCTGTCACCGCCTGCTACGGCCCCACGGAGACGACACTCTTCGCGGCCTGCCACCGGATGACACGACCGGAACATGCGGGCTCGGTTGTTCCGCTGGGTCGCCCCATCGGCAACACCCGCGTCTATGTGCTGGATGGGAAGGGACAGCCCGTCCCCGAAGGGGTCGTCGGCGAGCTGTTCATCGGCGGAGACGGCGTCGCGCGGGGCTACATCGAGCAGCCGGCGCTGACGGCGGAGCGCTTCGTCCCCGATGTGTTCAGCACGAAGCCGGGCCAGCGTATCTATCGCACGGGCGACCTGGCCCGCTGGCGTCACGACGGCGTCCTGGAGTTCCTCGGCCGAGGCGACGCCCAGGTGAAACTGCGTGGCTACCGCATCGAGCTTGCGGAAGTCGAGTCGGCCCTCCTGACGCACCCGAGGGTCCGCCAGGCGGTCGCCGTCGTCCGCGAAGACCTCCCCGGCGACAAGCGCCTCGTCGCCTACTGCGTCCCGAGCGAGGGACCCACCGGGCTGGACCTGCCAGCCGTGCGAGCCCACCTGGCGGCCCGCCTCCCGGAGTTCATGCTGCCCTCCGCCGTGGTGGTCCTGGACGCGCTTCCGCTCACCGCCAACGCCAAGATCGACCGCAAGGCCCTCCCCGCGCCGGAAGGAACCCGCGCGCCTGGGGCAACGCTCATCGCCCCGCGCAGCGCGCTCGAGCATCGGCTCGCCGACATCTGGCGGCAGGTGCTGCGAGTCGAGCACCTGGGCATCCACGACAACTTCTTCGAGCTGGGAGGCCACAGCCTCCTCGCCACGCAGGCGGTCTCCCGAATCCGGTCGGAGCTCCAGGTCGACCTCCCGCTGCGAGCCCTGTTCGATGCGCCGACCCTCGCGGCACTGGCCTCGCGGCTGGAGTCCTCGGCCCACACCGCGAAGGCCCCCGCGCTTCAAGCGCTGCCGCGAACCGGCCCGCTGCCGCTCTCCTTCGCCCAGCAGCGGCTGTGGTTCCTGGAGCGCTTGGAGCCCGCCAACGCCAGCTACAACGTCCCCAGCGCCCTGCGACTCGAAGGCCGACTGGACGTCCCAGCGCTGCGCCGTGCCTTCGACGCGCTGGTGCGGCGACATGAATCGCTCCGCACCGTCTTCGGCGCTGGCGACGACGGCCAGCCCTTCCAGACGGTCCTTCCCTCCGCGCCGCTGGACGTGCCCTGCGTGGACCTGTCCGCCCTGAGCGCCTCCGAGCGCCAGGAGGCGGCGGCGCGGCTGGCGGCCGAAGACGGCGCGCGGTCCTTCCACCTCGGAGCCGGTCCCCTCCTGCGCGCCACGCTGTTGCGCCTCTCCGAGGACGACCACGTGCTCGTCTTGACGATGCACCACATCGTCTCCGACGCGTGGTCCATGGGCGTGCTGGTTCGCGAGATGGCCGCCCTCTACGAGGCCTTCGCCCACGAGCGGCCCTCGCCGCTGTCCGACCTGGGCTTCCAGTATCCCGACTACGCCGTCTGGCAGCGCGGCTGGCTCCAGGGCGACGTGTTGGAGGACCAGGTCTCCTGGTGGCGGCGACAGCTCGACGGGGCGCCCGCCTTTCTCGAGATGCCGACGGACCATCCGCGTCCGCCGGTGCAGACCTACCGTGGCGCGCATCATCACTTCCGGCTCTCGACGGAGCTCTCCAGCCGGCTCAGGGACTTCTCTCAGCGGCACGGCACCACGCCGTTCATGGTGTTGCTGGCCACCTTCCACACGCTGCTGCACCGCTACTCGGGGCAGGACGACATCAGCGTCGGCTCGCCCATCGCGGGCCGGCCCCAGTCGGAGCTGGAGGGCCTCATCGGCTTCTTCGTCAACACGCTCGTGCTGCGAGCGCGCATGCACGACGACCCGCCCTTCCTCGACCTGCTCCAGCAGGTGCGCGATACGACGCTGGAGTCCTTCGCGCACCAGGACGTGCCCTTCGAGAAGCTGGTCGAGGCCCTGCGCCCTCAGCGTGACATGCGCACCACGCCGCTGTTCCAGGCCATGCTCGTGCTCCAGAACGTCCCCATGGGGCCGCTCCAACTCCCGGGCCTGCGCCTGCGTCCCCTGGAGGTCGAGACCCACGTCGCCAAGTACGACCTGCTGCTGATGCTGGTCGACGGAGCCGAGGGCTTCTCCGGGAACCTCGAGTACGCAACCGACCTCTTCGAGCCGACCACCGCCGCGCGGTGGGTGACCCACTTCCAGAGCCTGCTGGTCCACGCCCTGGAGGCACCGAGGACGCGTCTGGGTGCGCTCCACCTGCTCACGCCCGAGGAGCGCCACGACCTGCTCGTCACGTGGAACGACACGGAGACGACCTTCCCGAGCGAGCTCACCGTCCCGGAGCTCATCTCACGGCAAGCGGCCCTCGCTCCCGAGTCCATCGCATTGGAGGACGGCCAGACACGGCACACCTACGCCTGGCTGGAGGCTCGCGCCAACCAGCTCGCCAGACACCTGCGCGCACGGGGTGTGGGCCCCGAGGTCCGCGTCGGCCTCTTCCTCGAGCGCTCTCCCGACATGGTCGTGGCACTGCTCGCGGTGCTCAAGGCGGGAGGTGCCTACGTTCCGTTCGACATCGCCTACCCCGAGGAGCGGCTGGCGTTCATGCTCGCCGACTCGGGTGTCACGCTCCTCCTCACGCAGCGCTCGCTCCAGTCGCGGCTGCCGGCGCATGCGGCGCGCGCCATCTCTCTCGACGACGAAGCCCCGTCTCTCCTCACGCAATCCTCCGAGGCCCTTCCGCGGACGGCGGCGCCCCACCACCTCGCCTACGTGCTCTACACCTCGGGCTCCACGGGCCGTCCGAAGGGGGTGCTCATCGAGCATCGGGGCGTCGTCAACTACCTCTCCTGGTGCGCGAGCACGTATCCGCGAGCCCCTCGCGGCGCGCCCGTCCACTCGCCCCTGGCCTTCGACCTGACGGTCACCAGCCTCCTGTTGCCGCTGTCGCAAGGCAGCAGCGTCCGGCTCGTGTCCGAGGCCCAGGATGTGGAGGGACTGTCGCTCGCCCTGCGAGAGCGCGAACTCTTCGGACTGGTCAAGCTGACGCCTTCGCACCTCCAGACGCTCTCCCAGCTCCTGCCGCCCACCGAGGCCGCCACCGCGACCCACGCCTTCGTCATCGGCGGAGAAGCGCTGACCTTCGAGCAGCTGACGTTCTGGCGCACGCACGCCCCCGCGACGCGCCTCTTCAACGAGTACGGTCCCACCGAGACCGTGGTCGGCTGCTGCGTGCACGAGGTGGAGGCCCACGGCGCTCCCACGTCGGGCCCGGTGCCCATCGGTCGCCCCATCGCCAACATCGACTTGCACGTGCTCGATGCCCGAGGGGCCCTGGTCCCCGTGGGGGTGCCCGGTGAGCTGTACATCGGCGGCCTGCCCCTGGCCCGTGGCTACTGGCAGCGTCCGGAGCTGACCGCCGAGCGCTTCGTCCCGCATCCGTTCGCGCGCACGCCGGGCGAGCGGCTCTATCGCACGGGAGACCGGGTGCGCCGTCGCGCCGACGGCACGCTCGAGTACCTGGGGCGCCTGGACTTCCAGGTGAAGGTGCGAGGCTTCCGCATCGAGCTGGGAGAGATTGAAGCGGTCCTCGCCCAGCACCCCGAGGTGCGCGAGACACTCGTCCTGGTCCGTGAGGACACACCAGGAGATCAGCGACTGGTGGCCTACGTCCTGCCCCAGACGGGCCAGTCCCCCGAGGCCGGCGTGCTGCGTGACTTCCTCACGCAGCGACTGCCCGAGTACATGGTGCCCGCGGCCTTCATCCGGCTCGACGCGTTCCCTCTCACCGTCCACGGGAAGGTCGACCGCGCCGCACTTCCTCGGCCGGGCGAAGAGTCCCAGGCCCATGCATCGCGATTCGTCGCGCCCCGGACGCCGGTGGAGCAGGAGATCGCCGCGCTCTGGTGCGAGCTGCTGGACGTGCCGCGCGTCGGAGTACACGACAACTTCTTCGTGCTCGGAGGCCACTCGCTGCTGGCCCTCCAGATGGCCGCGAGGATCCTCTCGACCTTCCAGGTCGAGCTGCCCCTCAACACCTTGTTCGACGCCCCCACGCTGGAGACCCTGGCCCAGGAGATCGAGAACGCGCGGCAGTCGAACCAGGGCCCGAGCATCCCGCCCATCCAACCCGCACCGCGGGATGGTGCGCTGCCGTTGTCGTTCCCGCAGCAACGGCTGTGGTTCCTCGACCAGCTCGACCCGAACAGCGCGAGCTACAACATCCCCCTCGCCTTGCGCCTCGAGGGTGTCCTCGACGAGGCGGTGTTGCATGAGGCGCTGGAGACACTGGTCCGCCGCCATGAGGTGCTGCGCACCACCTTCCGAGGTGTCGAGGGACAGCCGCGCCAGGAGATCTCACGCGAGCCACGAATCCCCGTGGAAGTCCACGAGCTCGGCACCCTGCCAGCGGCCGACCGCGAGCGAGAGGTCCTTCGCCGCGTCACGGCGGAGGCAGGGCGTCCGTTCAACCTCGCAGAGGGGCCGCTGCTGCGCGCCTCCTTGCTCCGGCTGGGGGAACAGGACCACGTGCTGATCTTCTCCATGCACCACATCGTCACGGATGCATGGTCCATGGGCGTGGTGGCTCGGGAGGTCGCCGCCCTCTACGACGCCGCCCTCCGCCGCGCACCTGCGCCCCTGCCGGAGCTCCCGCTCCAGTACGCGGACTACGCGGTCTGGCAACGCCAGTGGTTGCGGGGAGACGTGCTGCGAGCCCAGCTCGAGGGGTGGCGCCAGCGACTCGCCGGAGCCCCCGCGCGGCTCGAGCTCCCCACGGACCGGCCACGTCCGCCCGTCCAGACCTTCCGGGGCGCGCGACATGCCTTCCGACTCTCCTCCGAGGTCGCCGAGCGACTCGTGTCCTTCAGTCAGCAGGAGAAGGCCACTCCGTTCATGACGCTGCTGGCGGCGTTCCAGGTGTTGCTCGGGCGCTACTCCGGCCAGGACGACATCAGCGTTGGCACGCCCACCGCGGGCCGACGCGTGGCGGAGCTGGAGGGCCTCATCGGCTTCTTCGTCAACACGCTCGTGCTGCGAAGCCGCCTCGCGCTCCAGGACACCTTCCGGGAGCTGGTGCGCCAGGTCCGGGAGATGACGCTCGACGCCTACGCGCATCAGGACCTCCCCTTCGAACAGCTCGTCGAAGAGCTGCGCCCTGAACGGGACCTCGGAGTCGCTCCGCTCTTCCAGGTGATGTTCGTGGTGCAGAACGCGCCGGTCTCCACCCTTCGGGTCCCGGGCTTGAAGCTCCAGCCGTTGGACGTGGAGACGTCCACGGCGCGCTTCGACCTCACGCTCCAGTTCGCGGAGGGTCCCGAGGGCTGGGCCGGCTCCCTGGAGTACAACACCGACCTCTTCGACGCCGGGAGCGTGGCCCGCCTCGCCACGCACTACCAGGTGCTCCTGGCCGCGGCCCTGACCGCGTCCGACACCCGCCTGGATGCACTGCCGCTGCTCACGGATGCCGAGCGCCACCAGGTCCTCGTCGAGTGGAACACGCTCCGCCTCGACCCTCCGGCGCACGGCACCCTCCACGGCCTCTTCGAGGCCCAGGTCGCCAGAGCCCCCGACGCCCTCGCGCTGTCCTTCGAAGGACAGCACCTGACCTACCGTGAGCTCAACGCGAGGGCGAACCAGCTCGCGGCCTGGCTTCGTTCCCAAGGTGTCGGAGCGGAGTCACTGGTGGGCCTGTACCTGGACCGCTCGCTGGAGCTGGTCGTCGGGCTGCTCGCCATCCTCAAGGCAGGCGCGGCCTACGTGCCGATGGACCCGGCCTATCCGCGCGAGCGCCTCGCCTTCATGGTCGAGGACTCCGGCGTTCCGCTCCTGCTCACGCAGCAAGCGCTCGCGGCGCAGCTCCCGTCGCAGCAGGCACGGCGGCTCTGTCTGGACTCGGAGTGGTCCACGGTCGCGGGCTTCCCCTCGCACGATGTCGAAACGAAGGGGGATGCGGACCACCTCGCGTACGTCATCTACACCTCGGGTTCGACGGGGCGGCCCAAGGGCTCGCTCCTCTGCCATGGGCAGGTCCTGCGCCTCTTCTCCTCCACCCAGCGGGAGTACGGCTTCGACGCGCGGGACGTGTGGACCCTCTTCCACTCCAGTGCGTTCGACTTCTCCGTCTGGGAGCTGTGGGGCGCGCTGCTGTACGGTGGCCGACTCGTCATCGTTCCCTACTGGGTGAGCCGCTCACCCGGGGACTTCCATGCGCTGCTGCAACGCGAAGAGGTGACGGTCCTCAACCAGACGCCCTCTGCGTTCCGCCAGCTCCTCCAGCATGAGGAGACCTTGGAGAAGGCCCCGCCCCTCGCGCTCCGCTACGTCATCTTCGGAGGCGAGGCGCTGGACTTCCGTGGCCTGCAACCGTGGTTCGCACGGCACGGAGACAGCCAACCGCGACTGGTCAACATGTACGGCATCACCGAGACCACCGTCCATGTCACCTATCGCGCGCTGAGCGAGCAGGATGCCCGCGGCACGGCCAGCGTCGTGGGCGTGCCCATCTCGGACCTGCAGGCCTTCATCCTCGGCCCCTCGCTGGAGCCGGTGCCCGTGGGCATCCCCGGGGAGCTCTACATCGGAGGCCGAGGTCTCGCCCGTGGCTACCACGGCCGTCCTGACCTGACGGCCGAGCGCTTCATCCCTCATCCCTTCAGCACCACGCCGGGAGCACGCCTCTACAAGACGGGAGACCGGGCGCGCTTCCGCGAGGACGGGCAGATCGAGTCCCTGGGCCGCACCGACTTCCAGGTGAAGCTGCGAGGCTTCCGCATCGAGCTGGGCGAAATCGAGGCCGTGCTCGAGCAGCAGCCGGGACTCCGGCAAGCGCTGGTGCTCGCGCGCGAGGACCGCGCGGGAGACAAGCGACTGGTGGCGTACCTGGTCCCCACGGCGGGACACGAGGTGGACACCGCGACGCTGCGGCAGGTACTCAAGGCCCAGCTGCCCGAGTACATGGTGCCCTCGGCGTTCGTCACGCTGGAGGCCCTGCCACTGACGTCCAACGGGAAGGTGGACCGCAAGGCCCTGCCGGCTCCGGACGCCTCCTCCGCTCCGGTCTCTGCGTACAAGGCCCCAAGCACGCCCATCGAGCAACGGCTGGCGGAGCTCTGGAGAGACGTGCTCGGTGTGGAGCGAGTGGGGGTGACTGACAGCTTCTTCGAGCTGGGAGGACACTCGCTGCTCGCCGTCCAGGTCATGTCGCGCATCCGAGCCACCTTCGGGGTCGACCTGCCCTTGCGCACCCTCTTCGAGCATCGCGACATCGAGGTGCTGGCGCGGGCCCTGGAGCAGCTCGGCGCAGGCACCCGAGGAGGGGACGGAGCACGGTCCATCCCGAGGCGACCCACGGCGCTCGGCCGCGCCACGGGCCCGGCCTCCATGGCACAGAAGCGCTGGCTCAGCTACGCGAGCTCGAACCCGAACCGGCCGAAGAGCGCCGGCAACGTTCCGAGGTGCGTCCGCATCACGGGGCGGCTCGACGTCGACGCGCTCGAGCGGGCCCTGACCACGCTCGTCGAGCGCCACGAAATCCTGCGAACCCACTACGTCCGAGGCGATGACGGGTTCACCTTCCACGTGCCCCCGATGGCACCGGTTCCACTGGAGCGACGGGACTTCGTCGGGCTGCCTCGGGAGCAGTGCGAGGAAGCGGTGCGCCAGCACGTGTTCCAAGACGCTCAGACACCGTTCGACCTCATGGCTCCGCCCCTGTTCCGAGCCTGGCTCTACACGCTGGGCCCCGAGGAGCACATGCTCCTGGTGCTCACGCACCACATCGCCTGGGACGGCTGGTCAGAGGCCCTCCTCCTCCAGGAAGTCACCCTCGCCTACAGAGCCTACGTCCGAGACGAGGAGCCCCGGCTGCCAGAGCTGCGCATCCAACACTCGGACTTCGCGTGGTGGCAGCACGAGCAGATGCAGGGTGAGCGCCTCGAGTCGCTCGAGTCCTATTGGCGAGAGCACCTGGCCGATGGCGTCTCCATGGTCGACTTCCCCTTGGACAAGCCGCGCCCGGAGACGCGCACGTACAACGCGCTGACAGCGACCGCCGCATTCCCCGCGGAGCTGTCCGCCGCCATCAAGGCGCTGTGCGGCCGAGAAGGCGTCACGCTGTACATGATGGCGATGGCCGCCTACCAGGCGCTGCTCGCGCTGCGCAGCGGGGCTCGGAAGGTCACGGTTTTCAGCAACATCGGGAGCCGCGACCACCTGGAGGTCGAGAATCTCATCGGGTGCTTCACCAACGTCATCCTGATCCACACCGACCTGGACGGAGACCCGACCTTCCAGGAGCTGCTCACGCGTGTGCGAGACGCGGTGCTCGGCGCGCTCGCCCACTCCGCCCTGCCCTATCAACGGGTGCTGGACATGGTTGGGATGAATCCGGACAGCAAGAGCGCCCGCACCTTCCCCGGCATGAACATGCAGAACTTCCAGAAGCTCGGAGGCCCCAGGCTCTCGCTCGAGGGGCTCCAGTTCGACCGGGTGAACATCCCCCAAGGCGGGAGCCTGATGGTCAACATGTTCTTCTTCGTCTCGGAGTCGGAGGACCACCAGGTCTCGCTGATGGCCCAGGCGAACGGGGACCTCTACGAAGCGCGGACAGTGGAGCGCATCGTCGAGGACTTCCAGCGGCTCCTCGCGGCGGGATGCGCGAACCCGAACCGGCGGCTCTCCGCGCTGCTCTCAGGAGAGGAAGACAGCAAGGTCCAGGGCTGACCGTGGCGAGCTCAACTCGCCGCGCTCTTCGTGTGGCTGAACGCCTGGGCCTTGAGGTTCTGCCAGTAGGGAGACTGACGGACCAGGCGAGCCGTGTCCGCCGGGTTCGCCAGCAACTTCGCGGTGGCCTCCTCGCAGAAGATGCCGCCCTGAGAGCCCTTCACGAGCACCGTGTCTCCGCGCTGGAGCAGGCTGGCGACGAACTCGCCCGCTTCATAGGGCGTGTCGAAACATCGGATCCGGTCATCGCCGAGACCCGCGGCCTTCGCGGGTGCCACGTACTGTCTGGCCAGGTCCGCGACCGTCACCAACCAATCCAGCTGTCCGCAGTGGCCACCGACCTGCGCGTAGTATCTCGCCGCGTCCGAGCCCAGCTCGTTCATCCCTCCCAGGATGGCGATCTTCCGACCCGGCAGCGCATACAGGGTGTTGAGGGACGCGATCAGCGCCTCCGGGCTCGCATTGTACGAGTCGTCGAGGAGGAGGCTTCCATTCCGACCCTCGAGCGGACTCATGCGCCCCGAGACGGGCTCGATTCGCTCGACGCCGGCTTTGATCTCCTCGGGCGTCATCCCCAACAACTCACCCACGGCGGCGGCCGCGGCAACGGCTTCCGCCATGTGTCTCCCCATCATGCGAACGGACGCATCCACCTGTCCTTTTCTCAGGACCAACGTCCCTTCCAGCCCGTGCGCCGCCGAGTCACTTCGGAGGCTGAACCGATAGTCACCTCTCGAGGTGCCATAGGTGTGCAGCTTGCTCGGCGCCAGCGTCGTCAGCTTCGGGGCAAAGCGCTCCTCCTCCGCGTTCACCAGGGCGATCTGGCTGAGCTCCGCCAGCGAGAACTTCTCGTCGACGATGGCCTCGATGCTCCCGAAGCGCTGGAGGTGCGCGGGCTTCGCGGCGGTCACCACGCCCACCCTGGGCCGGAGGAAGGAGAAGTAACCAATATCCCCTCGCCGCCCCGCGCCCAGCTCTTGAACAATCACGTCATACGGCAGCGGTTTCGTGAGACGGCGACTCATCTCACGCACAATCCCCATCCAGCCCTTCAGGTTGCGGATGTCACCGGGTGACTCCAACTCGAAGATGGCCAGCGGAACACCCAGCTCGTTGTTGTAGTTCCCCGAATGGGCTTGCACCTTGAATCGCTGCGCCAGGACCTTGGCGATCGCCAGCTTCGTGGTCGTCTTCCCCACGCTGCCGGTCACCGCCACGATCATCACCTGTGGATTCTTCCGGAGGTAGCGCTTCAGCTGAACCTTCAAGCTCCAGCCGATGAGGCGCGACGCCAAACTCCACACGATGGATATCATCTGGATGCTTTCATGCTCGCCAAGGGAGACAAAGAAAGCATAAATTCGAGAAATCGGGAATCTCCCAGAAAGAAGAGAACACCCGCGCGTGGACGAGATCAAGCTCAGCGTCGTCATGCCTTACTACAAGCGCCTCCGAGAGTTCATGCGGGTGCTGCCGCTGAATGCGCGCTTCTTCAGTCGGCATGAGTACGAAGTCGTCCTCAGTCTGGATGAGCCGAGCGAAGAGGCGGACCTGCTGCGCGTCCTCCGAGACTTCCCCTCCATCCGGTGGCGCGTGCTGGTGAACGACCTCGACCATCCGTGGCGCCCCCCGTGCCGAGCCCTCAACGTGGGCATCCGGAACGCGCTGGGAGAGAACGTGCTCGTCGTCTCGCCCGAGTCCGCCTTCGTCACGGATGTACCGGCGCGTGCGCTCGACCACATCGCCGCGAACCCAGGGACCGCCGCGCTGGGCCACGTGTGCTTCGCGACGTTCGATGCGCTGGAGGCACGGCAAGGCTCGCTGGAGAAGACCTGCGCGCCGCCGTGGAACCTCTACGGCTCCATCTGCGTGCCACGGGAGCGATTGGCTCGGGTGCATGGATACGACGAGAGCTTTGATCGCTGGGGCGGGGACGATGACAACCTGCGCATCCGGCTCATGCAGACGGAGACCTACCTGCATCCGCTGGACGACATGCGAATCCTCCACCTGTCCTTCGAGGCGCGGAAGGTCCGCCAGGCGGCGGAGCCCCCCTCACCCGAGTACGCGGAGCGCATCTTCCAGCCTGTCTCCCCTCAGGCCAACCCTGGTGGATGGGGTGAGAGCTTCCAGCGAGTGGCCTTCGACTGGCGCCGGCAGTGAGCCTCGGAACCCTTCGCGCAAAGGAGCACCTTCGTGCTCGTCGCCGTGATGCAGCTTCGCAACGAGGACTACCACCTGCGGGGATGTCTGGCCCACCTGCGCGACCACGTGGACGCCATCATCGCGCTCGATGACGGGTCCACCGACAACACACGCGCGGTGCTCTCCGCCGAGCCGAAGGTGGCGGAGGTGCTCACCAATCCGGCCCGCGCGGAGATGGAGGGTTGGGACGAGCTGGGGAACCGCACCCGACTGCTGGAGCGAGCCAAGGCGCTGGGTGCCCGCTGGGTGCTGTGCTGCGACGCCGACGAGCGCTTCGAGCAGGACTTCCTCGTCCGACTCCCAGAGGTCCTCCGGAAGGCGGAGCGGCGCAACCGGCCCCTGGTCACGCTGCGCTACCGCGAGCTGTGGGACGGCGTGGCGCAGTACCGGTCCGATGGCCTCTGGGGAAAGAAGACACGCTGCTGTGCCTTTCCCCTGCCGGACACGCTGACGTTCAAGGGCAAGCGCCATACGAAGTTTCATGGTGTCTGGTATCCGCAGGAGCTCGAGCGAGCCAGACACCTGGTGGTGCCGCACAATCTCTATCACTTGCGCATGGTGAAGGCGGAGGACCGCCTGGCGCGGCGGGAGCGCTACGAGCAGCTGGATCCAGGCTCGAAGTATCAGCGCCTCGGCTACGACTATCTCACGGACGCGAAGGGCTTGAAGCTCACGTCTCTCGGATGGGGCCAGGAGTACGCCTTCGACACGCTTCCCGCCGACCTGCGCTCGCGCTACCCCGTGGAGGCCCGAGGCCCGGGCCCTCTGGGCGGCCTGCGTCGGCTCTTCCGCAGCTGGTTGTCGTAGCAGGACCCGACATGGCCACCATCCTCATCGCCGCGGGCATGACGCCAGGACACATCAACCCGGCGTTGAAGTTCGCCCGAGCCCTCCAGTCCCAGGGACACCGCATCCACTTCTGTGGCTTCCTGGATGCCCGGGAACGCATCGTCGCGGAGGGCTTCGACTTCGAGCCGCTCTTCCCGGACCTCTTTCCCGAGGGCGACCTGGAGGAGGTCACATCGCTGCGTGTTCGCCGCGACCGGTGGGGGCAGCTTCGCCACATCCGCAGGCACGTGGGCAGGGTCAGACGGATGATGGAGGCCATTCTCGCGGGAGCGCTCGATGGGCTCTTCCAGCGGCTGAAACCCGACCTCTTCATCTGCGATGTGATTGAGCGGGCCTTGCATCTCGTTGCGTACGGCAACGGAGTGCCCACGGTCCTCGTGAACACCACGGTGCCCATGGCGCCGCAGCCGCGTCCGCCCAAGCCCTCGTGGCGAGCCCCGATGGACCGGGTCTGGGGCGCGTTTCGAGCGAGCCTGCGGAGGACACTGGAGAAAACGGGGGCGAGGCTTGGATTCATTCGCCCCATGACCTGGTTCTTCTCGGAGCTGGCGCGCAAGTACGGCCACATCGTCGAAGGAGATGGGCCCGGGAGGTTCTTTCCTTCAGCCACGCCCATGGTGGTGCTCTGCCCGGGTGAGTTCATCGACACGGGGGACGCGCCGCGCCGGGAGTCGCTGCACTTCCTGGGTCCCTGCATCGCCCTGGACCGCGAGGAGCCAGACTTCGACTGGTCACGGATTCAGGAGGGTCGGCCCCTCATCCTCATCGCGCTGGGCTCCGTGCCGTACCTCTTGAAGCGGCACCAGGACTTCATCCGCGGCCTGGGCGACGCGGCCGCGCGGAGGCCCGATTGGCAGTTCGTCGTCTCGGCGGGCCCGCTGACCGACCTGGGGATGCTGGAGCGGGCCGCGCCCAACATCATCGCCGCCCACCAGGTTCCGCAGCTTGGGCTGTTGCAGCGCGCGACGGCCATGGTGACCCACTGTGGTTTCAACAGCACCAAGGAAGCCATCTACTTCGGCGTGCCCATGGTGGCGCTGCCCTTCCAGCATGACCAGCCCCGAGTCGCCCGGCTGGTGACTCATCATGGCCTCGGCGTGCGGGGCTCTCCGTTCGACATGACGGGTGAAACACTGGTGGCCCTGCTCGATGAAGTCATCACCCAGCCGGGATACCGGCAGGCAAGCCAGGCCATGAGCATGCGATTCCGAGAGGCGGAGTCGCCCCAGGCCATGGCACGCACGCTGGAGCAGTTTCTCGAGAAGGAGCAGGAGCCCCTGCCCCGGCCGAGCGGCACCTGAGCGGATTCGCGCTCAGGACGCGTTCCGGTGGCGCTCCGGAAGCTCGAGTCCTATCGCCGGAGACGAGTCCACCAATCGCCCGGACTCGAGCACGAGCAACCGGTCCGCCACTTGGAAGAAACGGTTGTCGTGGCTGATGACCAGCACGGTCTTCCCCTGCGCCTTCAGGTCCGGCAGGAGTTGGTTGTAGAAGATCTCCTTGAAGGCGGGGTCCTGGTCCGCGGCCCACTCGTCGAAGAGATAGAAAGAGCGCTCCTCCAGGTAGGCCGTCAGCAGCGCCAATCGCTTGCGCTGTCCTTGAGACAGGCTCGTGGTGGACAGGGTGCCCTCTTCGCTGATGCGGACCTTGTGGTCGAGCTGGAGGCGGGAGAGATACTCGCGCACCCGGGCACCGCGGTCGGAGGGGTCCAGACCGAAGAGATTGTCGAAGAGGTGGAAGTCGGAGAACACCGCCGTGAATTGCTGGCGGTACTGCTCGCGGTTGGCATCGGTGACGCGCTCGCCGTTGAGCCAGACCTCTCCGGCGTCCGGCGCATACAGGCCGGTGAGCAGCTTGCCGAAGGTGGTCTTCCCGCTGCCGTTTCCTCCGACGAGGAACACCAGCTCTCCGCGCTGGAAGGTCAGGTTGATGGGACCCAGCACGAAGCGGGTGTCGTCATTCTCCCGGAAGTACGTATGGGTGACGCCCCTGAGCTCCAATCGCTCGAAGCGAGGAGGCGTCCCTTCGTAGGACGGGCTGTCGTTCTCCTTCGCGTTCCACCCCTGGGGATCCAACTGCTGGAGCCGCTCCAGTGCGATGTTGCCGCGCCCCAGGACGTTGAGACTGCCGAGCAGCAGGTCCAACGGCTGCTGGAGGTAGAGGATGATCAACGTGCAGCTCGTCAGCGTGGTGGCGCTCACGTCCGTGAGGCGGGTCACGCTGAAGAGCAACAGCCCGAGGAAGGCGAAGAAGAGGAACGAGGTCCAGCTCGCGTTGGTGCTGAGGATGTTGGAGCTGACGCGCATCAACCGGCGCAGCTCTTTCGCGGGAACCTCGACGCCTTGGGAGAGGAACGCCGTGCGACGAGGCGCGTGCAGCTTCAGCTCCTTGATGCCCTCCATCAGCGAGCGGAACGCCTTGTTGAGGATGTCGCTCTGGGCGCGTGACTGCTGGAAGTACTTCAGGCTCAGTCGCACGGGCAGCCGGTAGATGAGCCCGCCCACGATGATGAAGCCGATCATGAACACGAAGATGATGGGCGAGAGCGTGGCGAGGTAGGCAAGGCAGCCGATCAACGTGGCGGCGCTGATGGCGATGGTGGGCAGCAGCGAGAGACTGTTGCTGACGGCGGGGATGTCGTCCGTGAGCAAGGTCTGGAGGCGGTGCATGCCCGTCTCCTCCAACTGGCGCAGCGTGGAGGTGAGGACCCGGCGGCTCAGACGCATCCGCAGTTCGAGAAGCGCGCCCTGGTTGAGGTGGTTGAGGACATACTGCGAGGCCAGGCGGGACGTCACGAAGAGCACCAGGATGCCGCCGAACGTGGCGAGGGTCTTCCCAGACCGGAAGGTGTCCTGGGTCAGCGCGTTGTTGATGACGGACACGAGCGCACTGCTGCTCGCGCCGCTGACAATTCCAGCGAACGTCGCCAACACCAGGAGTCCGCGAGAGCGGCTCAACAGGAAGGCCAGCAGTTTCATGGAGGTGTCTCCCGTGGACGCATGGACGGGAAGTCGGGCGAGGGAGGTGCGACGAGCCTAGTCGCAGGAGCCCACAAGCCCCAAAAAGGTGAAGGCCCTGGAGTCACCGGATTTCTCCGGAAACTCCAGGGCCTTCGATGGTCGGGGCGACAGGATTTGAACCTGCGACCACTTGCACCCCAAGGCCCCCCCGGGGGCCGTCCAGCGGCTACCAACCCTTCACAACACATCGTAAATACTCGGGTTTCTTCACCGGAGCGGTCCACCCGTCCCATCTGGGACCTAAGACTTTTGCTGCTTGGCTCCGCCCCGGTGGCGCTGGGAGCCTCGGGTCCTGGCCGGTCGCTCACTGTCTGGGAGGTCGCGAAACGGCTGGGAGTCTGCCTGACCACCGTGTACCGCCTGCGCGAGTGGGGCGAATTACCCTACATCCGCATCTTCAACGCGGTGCAAATATGGGCTGAGGATCTGGAGAGATTCATCTCGGAACCTTCGTCGTAGGACCGAACGTAGGCCACTTCCCACTCAATACTTCAACCTCTGGCGAACGAACTGCTCGACCCAGCTGCCGTGCTGCGTCCGGCGGTTGCCGGCGGGGTGTAGCCTCAAGGTGAGCGGCTCGTTCAAACTCCGAGCGAAGCGAGATCGTTGCCGACCGGCAGATCCAAATAGATGCTCACGTGCGTCGTTCGGGTCTGGAACGGCCCCTGCGTCCACGGTCCCACCACCGATTTGCACTCTGCCCAATCGAGGCCGCTGTCGAAGAGCACTTTGAGCGAGCTGTGCTTGCCGCCCGGCGCGAACTCGACCACAAGTTTGCGTGGGTGTTCGAGTTCAAAGCGGCGTTCAAAACGCAGGTCGAGACCTTTTTTGCCCGCCTCGACTGAGCACCACTTCGCCAGCATCTCGGACTGCTTTGGCCCGAGGTTGCCCGGAGCCTTCTTCAGCTTAAACAATTCGTCGCTGGTCTTCGTCTGGCCGTCGTAGCCCTCCGCCGCGCGCGTCCAAATCTTGCCCTCGGCATTCGGCGCATAGGCGAAGCGTTGGAGCAGCTCGCCGAGCATCCACAGCGCGATCGCGCTCTTGCCGAGGTGCCGATCATTGTATGCGAGCCTCGTCACCCTCCCTAACTGGTTCAGCTCGCCGAGCTGCGACCGGATCAGCCGCCACGTATAGACAAGGTCGGGGTTGACCACACCCTTTGCGATCTCGACGAGCGGACGGGCATTGGGCGAGTTCGGCGTGAGATCTGCCACCGTCACCGGCTGGCCGCGTCCCCAGCGCTCGGCGAACCTTGACCATGCCTCCTTCGCAGCCTCGGGCTTCGCCTCGATGGGAATGCAACCATCGAGCCACGCAGAGCCGAAGCGCGGACCCTCGCTGCCCGTAGTCGGTACACCGCCGATGGCCGCAGCGCGCGTAGGACCGATGGAGAGGAGCTGCCACACGTCTTCGCCGATCACCTTTCGATCCGCAGGGGCAGCGATGCGTATGTGCATTCCGCTCTCGATCAGTCGCCGCAGATGAACGGCGACGACGGCATCCTCGTCGTTCTTTCCACTGGCGTCGGGCAGGCGGCTGAGCAGCAGCTGCGGCACGTGCTTTTCCGCGTCAAGCACGCGCCGTAGCACGGAACGCAAGAGCCCACCCGCCTCGAGCGCATCACCAGCGATCTCGGTGGCTTGGAGCCCGAGCTCCGAGCCAGTATCCTCGACCAGCTCAATTGCAGCGAGCATTGGCCCGCGTCCACGCAACGCTGCGGCCCTGTGCTTTTCAATCGGATTTGCCGCATCGAGCAGCATCTTGCGCGCGGGATCAAGGAAGTGCGCCCGAAGCAGATCGACGCGTAGCATACCGCGGGCGGCGAGGAACTGCGTGTCGAAGCGGATGATCTGCGCCTCGTCTTTTTTCTCGATCATGGTGACCACGTCGCGAAGAAGCGCAACCGGATCGTCCATGAGGTGCCGCAGCATGCCGGAGCCGCTGGGCTCGTACACGACCGCCTCTCGTGCTGAGCCGCCATCGTGCCCGTTTCTCGGGTTAGCGTCCTGCCACATTGCGACAGCTCCGTGTAGCGCACGCGGATCGATTTGGAGCCTTCGCGCCGCAACGAGCTGTAGGTAAGCCGCGAACGTGTGGAAGAACGCTTCCTCCTCATTCGGCAGGACGGTAGGACGGAACTCCTTTGTCAGCCGCAGTCGGAATGCATCGACGGTTATCGAAGTGCCGAGAACGGCATGCCGCCAAGTGCCCCGGCCTTCACAGGGGCGGAATCCTCGGAGTCGATCATGCTCCACGAACGCCTCGGGAACGGAACCTTCAAAGGATTCCTCCGGTTCGGCAAACCCGCAGCGCTGACAGATGGCGAAGCCGAACCCAGGTCCGCCCGGCCGCTCAGACCTACCCTCGGAGCGCACAAAGACCGTCGAGTTGGCGGTGAAGCCACCTATGACGCCGGCGGGAAGGAGCTCTACAAGGCCCAGGGAGTTGGAGGCGCGAACGGTCACGCGCGGGGAAGGCATCCGATCAATTTCGGAGCCCACTCGCCGCGGCCGGCGACCGGCTTTGACCGCGAAGCCACTTGGCCGCATGTAGCGGCGCACGCGGCTCGGAAGAACCTCACCCGCCTCGAGCGGCGTCTCCGCATCCTCGGTGGCCTTCTTCTTTCGACGCCGGCGTCCAGTCGCCTCCGTGGCCGACTCCAACGCCTCCTCCTGGAACACCGTTGGGTGACCACAGATCTCACATGCTCTTGGCCAAGCATTGTGGTCCCCGAAATGCCCGCATTTCTCGCACTCAAGATAAAAGTGCTGCACGACGCTGGTCTCATCGCCGGCCAGCCAGTTGCGAACTACGCCCGCGACGCGGTGCAGTTTCTTGCCAGCAATGATTTCGGAGCCAGGCGCGTACTCGCTTAGCGCGATGTCAAGGGCGCGCTCCATACGCAGATCGAGCTGCTCTTCCTGCTGCTTCCGCTCGTCCTCGTCGTCATTCTGCTCGCCCTTGTCCTTCTTCCTCCTGAACTTCCACTTCGTGTCGAGATGCACGATGTCGAGCGGAAAGCCGAAGCGCGGCAAGAATCCGTTTCGCGCCAGACATGCGATCAGCGTCTCAATAAGAAGCACGCGCTCTTGGTGGGAGAGAGCGGCGAGGAACGTCTCGTCACGCGCGGACTCACCTTTCTGCAACTCGCGCTCACGCTGTTCCTTGAGCACTTTGTAATCTCTGCTGACCGTCTCGACTGCACGCGCGAGCGCCTTGGAGCAAGAAGCAGCCAGCTCGGATAGCGAATACGTTGCCAATATCGTGCCCTGCGTCAGAGCGCGGATCTGCGGAGCCACGCTTGAATCGTCGTCGAGCTTGTCGAGCCATCGTTCGAATGCATGTGCGAGCGGGTCCTCACTATGCAAATCGAGCTTGTCGGCGAATTGCTTGTCCATACCGCCACCACCGATGGCAGGTCGGAACAGGAACTCGTCGACCGTTCCAAACGCGCGCATCGGGCTGCCGGCGTTGTCGCGCTCCACCGCTTCCTCAAAGAACGCAGCTAGCAGCGAAGCGTTCACGTGCCGAAGCAGAAGCGGCGATGCGTCAAGGCGAACCTGCGGTGGCGTCATCTCTGAGTGGAGGAAACGCCGCGGGCTGGTGAACACCAACTGATCGTGCGGTCGATTGAGCGCGAGAGTGAGCACCATTGACGAGCCGTCTGCACGGCGGCCGGCACGACCTGCTCGCTGCCAGTAGTTCGCGGGACTCGGCGGCACGTTGGTCATCATCACGAAAGTGAGGCCTCCGATGTCAACGCCCATCTCCAGCGTGGTCGATGATGCGAGCAGGTTTCGCTCGCCACGGCGGAAGGCGCTTTCTTCCCCTTCGAGCGAGTCGACTCCGATCTGCGCCGTGTGCTCAACGCTGTGCAGGCCGAGGAGCGGATCCTCGAGGATGCGGCGTACTGAGTGACGAGCAGCCCAGAGTGTCCGCGCGTCGTCACTCATCGGCGAGAGGGCGCGCGGGCACTTTGGCACCGGAACCACACCGCCCACGGAGCGGAAATAGACACGGCCTGAGTCGACGTCGACGAGCGGCGGTTGCTCATGAAGCCGGAGCTCAAGGCGCGACAGATCGATCTGGAGCTTGTCCTGCTTCAGCCGGAGCCACTTGCAGCCCTGCGCCGAATGCTGAGTTAGCGCGATCCAGGCGAGTGAGAGCAGGGAGTCGACGCCCATCGAATCGGGCATCTTGAGGCGCTCGCGCACGCGCGCTGTGTAGTCGTACATCCGGCCAGTCTCGGGATGTCGGCGCGGGTACATAGGGATGTCGCGGCCGACATCTTCGTCTTCCGCCTCGGATTCGTCCTCGTCCGACAGATCCTCCGCCGTGCTCCAAACGAGCTTGTTGCCGATCGTGTTCGGAAGGAAGTGCCCGAGCTTTTCCTCTGCTTCCGGCTCGTCGGTGCTGGGCTTGATTACCACGCCGCGGCTACGCGCAAAGTCAAGCAACTGGGCGATAAAGTCCTTCCATACCATGTCGCTACCAAAGTAGGGCAGCGCATCGTTCGGGCACGGCGGCAGGTTGGGGTACACGACCTCGACGATACCGAGCGTTTCCAGCGTGTTGGCGCGGCTTGGCGGTCTCGCAAGCTCCTCATAGATTGAGAGCAGGCCGAGGTATTCGAGCGATTCGGGCTGCTCAAGAGCACGCGAGGCTGCTCGCTCGAGGAGCAGCTCATTTTGGCCGAGCGTGCGCGCCAACTCCTTCACCGTCGCCTGACCGCCCTCGTCACGGAGCGCAGTGACGATGAGTTGGCGGTTGACGCCGGTGTCGTGTGTGCTCTCCACGACTGCAGCGATACGAGCCGCTTCTTGGCGGCTATCCGAGAACGTGAGCAGGCGGCGCCCGCCGCCTGGGCGGAACTCCTGCTCCGCAGTGCTCGGCGGCATCTCTCCAAGGTGCGGGTACACCATATCGACCACCGCGCCGAGCGCCGCGCGCGGGCTGAGCAGTAGAGGGCGAAGCCGGGTAGCAACCGTATTGCACTGCAGGCAAGAGCTCATTGGCGAACGTCCGTGACGGTCCGCCGCCCCGAGCTCCCTGAACTCGACAGGGACGCGCGTTCCGTCGACGCACAGCACGTCCTCCATGCCTTTCTTCGGGCGAACAGCAAGGCGGACCGCATTGTCCGCCTTCTCGAGCCGTAGCTCCTTGGCCTCGCCAACTCGATAAGCGACAAGGTAAGGCGCACCACATTCAGCGCAGACGCCAAGCTGCGCACGCGGAGTTTCGTCGGGAGCACCGGAAGGTGCGATGGAAGTTACCGCCCCCCAGGGCCACCCCTCGACGATCTTCGTCTCGGGCGGGCGCGGATCGACCCAGACACCGGTCGGCGCGCGCACAAGCGCATGCATACGGATCGGGATGAACGGGTGCAGCTTGGCATCATGGCGTGCGAGCGAGCCGAGGCGCAGGAGCGCATCGGTCGCGCGTCGTCGCTGCTCACTCGAATCGGCAGGACCATACACCTTGACAGCGACCTGATCGATGTCGGGCAGCTCCTTCTGTTCGAAGAGCCACTTGCGCAGCTCGATGAGCCGCGGATGCGTGGCGTACACGTGATGCAGGAGGAGAGCTGGGCAGTCGGCGATCTCCGCGGGCAACTGCGCGCGCTCTGCCTCGGTCACCAGCCCGAGCGCTTCGCATGCCTTCCACGAGGTGTTGGCGAGCGCAGCATCACGAAGTAATGCGGAGGGATTACCCGAGTCCTCGTATTTGAGCGTGCGGAGGTCTGCGGCGATCAACTGCTGATCGGCAGCAAGCGTTGCGGGAGGTCTAAGTTCCGGCACCTGGCGCGGCGTGCGGGCTTCCTCCGGCAGATAGCGGCGTCCCTCGACGGACTTCACGTTACTCTTCTTCGCGAACATGCGGGACGCGTACTCATCGAGCACAGCGCGTCCTTCGCTCTCTTCCTGCGCGAGCGTCGCGGAAGTCGCGAACCCCTGAACCGCTTCTAGCGTGGTGCCGAAGCGCTGCGCAGCGCGGCGCAGCAGCATGTGGATCTCGGCAGCCTGCGCGCCAGCGTAAACGTGAGCTTCGTCGAGCACCATCATCTTGAGACGCGGATGTTCGCCGTAGAAAAGGTTCTCGGGCTCGAAGATCGTCCGGTCGCTCGGACGGATCAGCATGTACTCGAGCATGCTGAAGTTGGTGACGAGAACGTGCGGCGGTCCCTTGGGTCGACCATCACCACCATCAAGTCCACGCAGCGTCGCGCGGTCGATAATCTGGCATTTCGGCGGCACCAGCTTGCCTCGGCGCTCGTAGGAGTTCTTTGCCGAACGCCACGAGTCCTTCAGTCGGCTGGTGTAGTAAGCGAAGTTGATCTCATCTTGCCCACCAAGCATCGCCAGCATGCGATCCACTTGGTTGTTCACAAGCGCGTTGAGAGGGTAGACAACCACAGCGCGCACACCCGGCTGGCCGAGATCGTCGCGGCCCTCCTCATGATCCCAGAAGAGGCGATCAATGAGCGGGATGACGAACGCCTCGGTTTTTCCACTGCCCGTGCCCGCGGAGAGGACCACAGTCTTGCCGTGGGAAGCTGCACGAATCGTGTCGACCTGGTGCTCGAACAGCGGGTAGTCGATTCCCGCCTTCTTCAGCAATGAGACCGTCTTCGGGTGCAGTGGGCGCTCTATTGTGCGCTGCTTGGTCGAGACTGCTTGAAGGTCGGTAAGCGTCTTCCCAGGGCGGAATGGGAACGCGGCTTGAACGAGCAGCGGAGCGAACAGCGAGAAGCCGCTGTCGCTGCTCCAATGCGAGCGAAGAACGTTCGCGAGAGGCCCGGGCCGCACTCCAAACACGTCGAGCAGGAAGTCGGCGTAGCGCCCCTGCAGCGCATGATATGCTTGGTAGGCGTCGAATTGATAATGTTTGCTCACGGTGTGCTATCCTCCGCTGCCCAGCGGTTGAGCCAGTAGTCGAAAAGAATTGGGGCGCTGCGCTGCAGCACCCGAACGTCGTCCCAAAGCTTCGGCAGTACAGGACCGCCTGCGCGCCAGCGATGGACGCGCTCGGTCACGTGAACAACCGCGTTCTCGAGTGCGCGTGCATCGGGTGGGATCGCCTGTTGCCAGATTGCGTTGAGGCGGGGATGCACGCCTACGACATCGTCGTCACGAACGATGAGACCGCGGAGGTCAGCGTCGTCTGACAGTTCGGTATGCTTTCGCCGAATCTCTACCAAGCCAGCAAGCCGGCCACTGGCCGTACTGCGAACTGAGTTTCTCATCCCCTCAGCTTCGGGACTGCACACCCCATTGATTTCAGTGCTACTGAGCAGCCTTGGGGCCTCGTGGAGCGGAGCGAGAAGCATTGCGACATCCATGTAGCGATCCCTCGGGTCCCACTTGAGGAATGCGGGCACGAGTAGTCCGGCATTCCACTCGGCGATCCTCCGCAATGCGACCACAGGATCGGATGGTTCGACGCGCTCGAAATCGGAGTAGCGGACGCGGGCCAGCGGCCAATCAAGCTCACGGAAGACCGCTTCGACGTCGTCAGGCTCCTCGATAGGCGCCACGAGGGCGCCGAGGCGCAGATACACCATGGCATCCGCGAGATGCTCGGCAATCTTGAACCAGCGCGAGCCATAGCGGCGGAGCGTTTTGAAGGTGTCGAAGACCCACTGCTCGCGATGCTTGGCGAGGCGGCGATCAATCGCGTCGCGCCAGAGTTCTCGCCTGCGCTCGGTCCCCTCCCAGAGCAAGCGTTCAAGCAGATCGAGCCCGGGCGGCGCCGTCGGGCGGCCAGCGTGAGAGCAGATCAATCCCATGCCGGCGATCCGTTCGGCGCGGGAGAACGCTGTGACCTGGTACGGACGTCCTGAGGCAGGGACGGGCACCTCGTAGAGCCCCCCTTCCTCGTCGCGCGAAACGACCTTCGCCTCGATGCGCTGCGCAGGTGTCCACGGCGCCCACGCGTTCACGAACTCGATGTAAACAGGGGGGGAATCCGGAAGTTTGGTACGAACGTACCAAGTGCCGGCCCGCATTTCCGGGGTGACGTTCAGACGGCGATCAGTGCGCCGAGTGAAGTGCAGCGTCTCGGAGATCCAGTTACCCACATGCACACGGATGCGGAGACCGCCATCGCCGACCTGGAGCACGCGCCGCGGCAGCTCGGAGAAGCGGATGAAGCGGTGGCCGGTCGAGTCGAGATGGCGGACGAAGATGGCTTCGCCTGAAAAGATGCGTACGCCGATTCCCGGGGGGCCGTCGATTTGAAGGCCACCACAGCCAAGGAGCAACTCGAATGTACGCTCGTCGGTCGCCTCGGCGTCAGCCGCCGGTCGAACCTCCACGCGCGGCGGGTAGGCACCGATGGAATACGCACCATGCAGGCCGGCACGCCGCCAGACGACGTCGATTGAGAGCTGGCCATGAACCGAGGGGTTTAGAGTCAATGCGCGCGTGTGCTCGTGCGCGTGCGTGAGCAGCGCCAACTCGTCGCCGGAAATGATGATGTGCGTGCCGCGAGAATCGAACCTCGACGTAAGCGCGGTGCCTTCCGGCATAATCACGAAGTGAGCGAAGCCACGCCTTCCGTGCGCAGACACCTCGAGCCGGTAGCGGCCAGGAATCGCAGCGAGTTTCTGCGCGGGCCTGACGAGCCGATTGCGCAGATCGCCGGACAGCTCTCCGGCAGGCCCAGTGAGGCGGTAGCTGAACGTGTGGATATCGCCATCGACGAAGAAGCGCGGGAAGCGCGAGTAGGCAGCGGCGCGACCAAACGCCAAGCCAAGGACATGGGGCGGCTCGAAGACGATGCGAAGTGGGAGCGCCTTGGGCTCGAGTGGCCACTCCTCCGCCGATCCATCGGGGCAGTACATCGTCAGCATCTGCGCGTGTTCAGGAAGCTTGCACGACCATGCGTCCATCCCGGCGAGATTCCGCGGCTTGAAGTTTTCCGGAGCACCGAGTCGGTAGCCTGGCGCGCAGACCAGGACGACCGTGGTGCCGGCCGGCGCGGTGGAGAGCTGCGCTCCGGTATCCGCATCGAAGAGGCCCACCGGCTCGGCCGGTGCATCTACCTCCACGTACGGTACTTCGAATTCGCCCTGCGCTTCGAATGCGAGGATAGTAGCTGGGAATTTGGTAGCGCGCGGCAACGGCAGTGACGACAAGCCGGACTCACGCTCATAATGATCGCCTTGGCGCACGTAGGCGACTGTGATGGTTCCGTTCGCGAAGCCGAGGAAGAGACGATGCTGCTCGGGGCCGGCGGAGGGAACGGTGATTGTGTTAGGCAGGCGTAGTACGAGCCGGTCCAGTCCGTTCTTGCTGTCCCAGCGCCACTCTGTCTGCGCCGTAGTCGCGGGCTGCGCTAGGCGGGCTGCGAGAGCGCAGGCCGTCTCCGCGTCCGGAGCGCCGAGCACCCCAGTGAGCGCACTGCGGGCAAGCGAGCGAGCATCTCGCTGGGCGAGGAAAGCCCTTACCTCGGCGAAGCGCGTCAGATGCTCGGCGAGTTCGAGGCGCGTGTCTTCGTCGCCAAGGGCCGCGCGGAGGCCTTCACGCACCTGCAGGAGCTTGGCGTGATTCGCCATCCAGGCCGCGATCACCTGCCGATCCGCTTGTGCGAGCGATTCCCAGCTCCAAGAGCGCTCGACTTCGTCCGTTAGCGCCTCAATCAGCGGCCAGAGCGCGCCGGAGTGCAGCAGCATTGTTTCGAGAACACGGCGTGCGGCTGTGCGGGAGCGCATCAAGCGGACGCCCCAGACTTGGCGAGCTCCGACCTCGATGGCAGACCAGGCATCGGTATTCATGTGCTGAGCGAGCCCATCGATGCCCAGCATGACGCCGATGTTCGCGTATTCGAGGCGTGCGTCCGGATTGTCGTGGAAGAGTCGCTGAGTCGCGCGCGCGCCAGCCAGCAGCATTGCTGCGCCCCAGGCGACCTTGAACTCATCACGAAGCCTCTTGACCTTGTGAGCGCGCTCGACGACCCACGCGTTGAGCTGTCCGACCAGCGAGTCAGTTAGCTGGAGCGTGGCGAGATTGTCGCCGGGTTCCCATCCCGGCGAACTCGTCTTGATTGAGTTTAGGAACTTTTCAATTCGCATGTTCCCGCCCCCACAACGTCTGCCGACAATGTCAGCGCGAACTACGGGAATGCTGCTCAAGCGCCCGCAAGTCTCACTTGCGGGCGTTTGGCGGTCAATGTGTGCGCATATCTATCCCAGCGTGCGCCAATATGACCGCGTGCGCTCGTGGAGCGGGCACGCGCAGCACGCCCGTTGTCATTGCAGAGTTGTGCGGGAGTGTCCGATAGCCAGCGAAGGTTGTACCCGGAACGGGCGCTGCGTAACCGTCCAGAAAGTGACGTGGCGTGAGCGATTGAAGACGGGCAGAGGTCGTGCTCGGAGCGACGTCGAGTCCTAAGGGCATTCAGGGCTGGAGTTGGTGACGTGAATTGGGCGGGTCCGTAGTCCGCCGCCGCTGCCACTCGTGAGGCAGCAACTTCGCGATGCGTGAGTTGGGCGGCGATGGCGCCACAGCGGAGGACTGCGATGACCCGCGTTGAAATGCCCGAGACGGTGCTGCGGCGGCGCACCATCGTCTATGTTCGTCAATCCACGGTCGCACAGGTTCTGGACAACATGGAGAGCCGGCGCCGCCAGGATGCTCTCGCGGACCTTGCGCGCACCTACGGCTTCCGCGACGTCGTCATCAATGGTGACGACCTGGACCGCTCCGCCAGCGGCATTACCGCTCGTCCGGGCTTTGAGGCGTTGGTCGCGCAGGTGTGACGGGGCAGCGTCGGAGTTGCCTTCTGCCTGGAAGCATCCCGGCGCCGACGGCTCATTGGGACGCGCGGGGTTGGTAGAGGGCTACAACCACATCCGCCGGTGCAAGGGCTGCGGCTACGCGGTGAAGAAGAGCCATACCGTGTCCAAGCCCTGCCTTCGCTGTGGCATGAAGCTCTGGCCTCGGACGCCACCTCGCCCGCTGCGATTCCACGACCTGTGGCACACGACCGCCACCATGCTGATCAAGGCGGGCGTCCCGCTAGCCACCGTGCAGTGCATCCTCCGCCACTCGGACCGGGCCATCACCTCGGAGAGCTACGGCCACTTCGCAGTGGAGGACATGCGCAAGGGAGCGTTCGGGCCTGCGGTTCCGGGCTCCGCCGAGGCCGTTCCGCACGCGCTGCTTGCTGCTAGCACCAAGCCCACTCCGCTTGCTGCTAGAGCCCACAAGCCCCAAAAAGGTGAAGGCCCTGGAGTCACCGGATTTCTCCGGAAACTCCAGGGCCTTCGATGGTCGGGGCGACAGGATTTGAACCTGCGACCACTTGCACCCCAAGCAAGTGCGCTACCAGGCTGCGCTACGCCCCGAGAACCTCTTTGCTGCGGCCGCCGTGAAGCGGTGCGCCCTTATGCCCCTACACAACGCTCAGGTCAAGCAGGAGAAGAGTGGCGCCGTGGGAAAACTCACCCCTCCGAATCTTCCATCCCCTCTTCATCGAAATCCTCCCCCCGAGCCTCCGCCGCATCCGCCGCCGCCTCTTCCCGCGCGTCAATCTCCGCGTGGTCATCCGGCGGTGCCTCCCCATTCAAGGCACTCTTCAACACCTGGCTCGGACGGAAGGTCAGCACCCGACGGGCAGAGATTTCAATCTCCTTGCCCGTCTGCGGGTTGCGGCCCACGCGCGCCTTCTTCTGGCGCACCTGGAAGTTGCCGAACCCGGAGATCTTGATCTTGTCCCCACGCTCCAGCGTCTCCTTGAGCGTGTCGAACACGAGCTCCACGATTTCGGCCGACTCCTTCTTCGAGAAGCCGACCTTCTCGTAGACGCCCTCGATGATGTCCGCCTTCGTCATGCGAGCCCTCGGAGTTCCCCCACCTGCGGTGAGGTGAACGCCGGGACACTGTTGCAGCCTTCACGAAGCCAAGTCAACCCTCTGACTTCATTCAGGAATTCAGGCACGCAGCGAAGCACCCAGCCTCTGGTTCACCTCGCTGATGATGCGCTGATGCGCCTCGCTGACCTCGACGTCCGTCAGCGTCCGGTCCGGCGAACGGTAGCGCAGCGCGTACGCCAGGTTCTTCTTCCCCTCCGGAATCGGCTTGCCCGTGTAGACGTCGAACACCAGCGCGTCCTCCACCAGCGGGCCGCCCACCTCCAGAATCACCTTCCGCACTTCCTCGTTCGCCTGCTCCACCGGCACCACCACCGCCAGGTCTCGCAGCACCGCGGGGAACTTCGGCAAGGGGTGGTACTCCGGCACCAGGCGCGCGGACGCATACAGCGGCGCCGTGTCCAGCTCGAACACGAACACGCCCTCCGGCAGCCCCAGCGCCTTCACCACGCGGGGGTGCAGCTCACCCACGTAGCCCAGCACCGTCCCGTCCGCCCCCTTCACCTCCGCGCTCGCCCGAGGGTGGTACGCCGCAGGCCCACCCGGCGACCAGGTCGTCCCCTCCACGCGCAGCGCCGCGAGCACCGCCTCCACCGCGCCCTTCGCGTCGTAGAAGTCCGCCCGGGCGTCCTTCTGCGTCCAGCTCCGGCCGCCCCCGCGCAGGCCCCACACCAACCCCGCCACGCGGTGCACCTCACGCGCCGCGGGACGAATCCCCTGCCCGCCCTCCGCGTCGCGGAAGTAGGCCCGCCCCGTCTCGTACACCGACACCGACTCCACCTGGTGCCGCACGCTGCGCGACAGGTTCTCCAGGAGCCCCGGCAACAGGCTGGTGCGCATCACCGACTGCTCGACACTCAACGGATTGAGCAGCTCCACCGGCTGCTCCTTCAGGCCCAGCACCTCCAGGCTCTTCGGCGCGACGAACGAGTAGTTCACGACCTCGCTCAGCCCCGTGCCCGCTAGCGCCTGGCGCAGCCGCCGCTCCGCCTCGGCGTGCGCGGGCTCCGGCGCCAGCTCGGCCAGACCGCGCGGCAGCTTCGCCGGGATGTTGTCGTAGCCGTACACGCGGGCGACCTCCTCCAGCAGGTCCTCCTCACGCTCCACGTCCACGCGCGCCCGAGGCACCTCGTACGTCGCCTGCCCCGCGCTCTCCGCGACTTTCTTGAAGCCCAGCGCCTCCAGGATGCGGCGCACCTCGGCCTCCGCCACCGCCACGCCCAGGACCTTCTCCACCCGCGCGAAGCGCAGCGTCACCTGCCGGGGCGGCTTCTCGGCCGGGTACACGTCCACCCGGCCCGGCGCCACCGTGCCACCCGACAGCTCCGCGATGAGCTGCGCGGCCCGCTCGAGCGCCGGCACCACCGCGTCCAGGTCCGCGCCGCGCTCGAAGCGGTGCGACGCCTCCGTGTGCAGCACGTGCCGCTTCGCCGTCCGCCGCACGCCCGAGCCCACGAAGTTCGCCGACTCCAGCACCAGTCGGGTCGTCTTCTCCGTCACCTCGCTGTCCCCGCCGCCCATGACACCCGCGAGCGCCTGCGGCGTGGACTTGTCGCAGATGACCAGGTCGTCCGCGTCCAGCGTCCGCGCCTTGCCGTCGAGCGTGGTCAGCTTCTCGCCCTTCGCCGCCATGCGGACGACGATCTCCTGCCCCGCGAGCTTGTCCAGGTCGAACGCGTGCAGCGGCTGGCCGAACTCCAGGTTCACGTAGTTGGTGACGTCCACCACGTTGTTGATGGCGCGAACACCACAGGCCTTCAGCCGGTCCTGCATCCACTGCGGCGACGGCTTGATGGTGACGTTCTCCACCACGCGCGCCGCGTACCTGGGGCAGCGCTCCGGGTTCTCCACCCGGACCTTCACCTTCTCGGACGCGGGAGCCCCCGACTCCACGGGCTTCGGCTGGGGCACCTTCAGCGCCGCCCCCGTCACCACGCCCACCTCGCGCGCGACGCCCAGGTGGCTCAGCGCGTCCGGGCGGTTCGGCGTGACGTTGACCTCCAACACCACGTCATCCAGCCCCAGCGCCTCGGCGATGGGCGTGCCGACCTTCTGGTCCGGCGACAGGATGAGCAGGCCACTGGACTCCTCGCTCAACCCCAGCTCCTTCGAGGAGCAGAGCATGCCGGAGCTGTCCACGCCCCGCAGCGCGGCCTGCTTGATCTCCATGCCGTTGGGCAGCTTCGCGCCCACCGTGGCCAGCGGCACCTTGTCGCCGACCTTGAAGTTCTTCGCGCCGCACACCACCTGCAGCAGCGTGCCCGTCCCGGCGTCAATCTTCGTGACGGAGAGCTTGTCCGCGTTGGGGTGCTGCACGGACTCTTGAATCTGCCCCACCACCACGCCCTTGAGCCCTTCGGCCGGACGCTCCAGGCCCTCAATCTCCAAGCCCGCGGCGGTCAACTTGCGCGCCAGCTCGTCCACCGACGGCGGCAGCGCCACGTAATCACCGAGCCACTTCACTGAAATCTTCACAGGTCCACCCTCTTGCTCACTCGGGACGAAGACAGGAGCGCGGGGCCGCGCCACCCCCACGGGCGGCATGCGGGCTTCCGCGCTCCGCAGGACTCAGAACTGCTCGAGGAACCGCGAGTCGTTCTCGAACATCATCCGCAGGTCGTCGATGCGGTAGCGCAGCATGGCGATGCGCTCCACGCCCATGCCGAACGCGTAGCCCGTCACTTCGCCCGGGTCATACCCCGCCGAGGTGAACACGTTGGGATGCACCATCCCGCTGCCCAGCACCTCCAGCCATCCCGTCTGCTTGCACACGCGGCAGCCCTTGCCGCCACACGAGGTGCAGGAGATGTCCACCTCGGCCGACGGCTCCGTGAACGGGAAGAACGACGGGCGGAAGCGCGTGCGCGTGTCCGAGCCGAAGAACGCCTTCACGAACGCGTCCAGCGAGCCCTTCAGCTCGGCGAACGTCACGTCCTTGTCCACCAGCAGCCCTTCCACCTGGTGGAACATGGGCGTGTGGGTGATGTCCGAGTCGCGCCTGTACACCCGCCCCGGCATCACCGCGCGGATGGGCGGCTTGCGCTGGAGCATGTAGCGGACCTGGACCGGCGACGTGTGCGTGCGGAGCAGCACGGAGCTGTCCGCCTTCTTCGCGTGGCCCAGCGAGGACTCCTCCACGTAGAACGTGTCCTGCATGTCCCGCGCGGGGTGGTCCTTCGGGAGGTTCAGCGCCTCGAAGTTGAAGTAGTCGAGCTCGATCTCCGGGCCGCTGGCCACGTCGAAGCCCAGCCGGGAGAACGTGCGGACGATGTCCTCCATCGTCCGGGACACCGGGTGCCGGCTCCCCGGCGCCACCGTGCGGCCCGGCAGCGTCACGTCCAGCCCGGGGCCCTGGAGCCGAGCCTCCAACGCCGCGTCCTCCGCGCGCTGGATGGCGTCCGAGAGCAGCTTCTCCAGCTCCGCCTTGACCGTGTTCGCGACCTCGCCCAGGGCGCGCCGCTCGTCGGGGGGCAGCTTGCCCATGCCGCCGAGGACACCGGACAGCTCACCCTTCTTGCCCAGATAGCGGACCCGAAGCGCCTCCACCGCGGGGAGATCCGCCGCCTGGGCAATCTCCTGCCGAGCGGCCTCCGCCAACGCCTGCAACCTGTCCCGCATGGCCTTGTCGCCTCCGTTCCACGTTCCCCAGGCCCAGGGCCTTCGGGGCAAAAAAAAGGGCCGCCCTGGCGAGGCAGCCCGTTGATTCATGCAGATGGGCGACCCGTGAGGGCCACCCCATCCGCTCTGTCACCGGCCCTTGCGGGCCAGCGTGTCTCAGGCCGCCTTCGCGATGTTGGCGACGGCCGCGAAGCCCGAGGGGTCCGCGATGGCCATGTCGGACAGCACCTTGCGGTCCAGGCTGATCTTCGCCTTCGCCAGGCCGGCGATCAGCTTCGAGTAGGACAGGCCCACCGTGCGAGCCGCCGCGTTGATGCGGACGATCCACAGGCGACGGAAGTCCCGCTTGCGCTGCATGCGGTCACGGCTGGCGTAGTCCAGCGCGCGCTCCACCGCCTGGTTCGCCCGGCGGTAGCAGTTCTTCCGGCGGCCGCGGAAACCCTTGGCCAGCTTCAAAATACTATTGCGACGGCGACGAGCCTTTACACCCTTCTTGACGCGCATGTCTCACTCACTCCGAACTGCGTAGGTTGTCAGCCCCACACGGCGCAGGCTTCACGCCGCTCCGCCAAGGGCCACGAGGTGTCCGAGTCGAAACTCAGGCCCCGTAGGGGAACATTTCCTTGATGACCTTCTTCGCGTCCATATCGCGAAGATGGCTGGTGCCGCGGTTGCCGCGCTTCTGCTTCGGCGTCTTGGCGTGGGTGAAGAGGTGCTTGCCAAAGGCCTTGGCGTGCTTGACCTTGCCGCCCTTCTTCACCTGGAAGCGCTTCTTCGCGCCACTGCGGGTCTTCAACTTCGGCATCGTCCTGATTCCTTCCTTACAGCGTGCCGTCAGCTTCGCGGCCTCAGGCGTTGTCATCCCAGGCCACGGCAGGAGCCGGCAGCCTCTATCACTCTTTCGTCTCGACTGGAATGGCTACCGCACTCCAGAGGGTCCGGACCGATCACCCAACCATCGACCCGGGGGGTTGCCCGCCTTCCCGCCCGCCCACCAGACCTACACCCCTACCCATTGAAGGTTCGGCAAGATACTTGGGTGCGACAGGGAGTCAAGACCCGTCCGCAAGACACGGGCCAGCCTTGAACCCCTCCGCCTTCTTCAGGGAAGCGCCGCCTCCTTGGCCAGCAGGGCCTCGAAGTCGGTGAGCTTCATGCTCTTGAGGTCCTCGCCGCCGTACCGACGGGGCGCCACACCCTCGGCGGCGACTTCGTTGTCGCCTACCACCAGCGTGAAGGGAATCTTCTGGAGCTGGGCCTCGCGGATCTTCGCGTTGAGCGTCATGCCGCGCTCGTCGTAGTCCACCCGGAAACCCTTGGCCCGCAGCGTGTCGCGAACCTTGCGAGCGTACTCCGCCTGACGATCCGCCACGGTGACGATGACCGCCTGCACGGGGGACAGCCACGCGGGGAAGGCTCCGGCGAAGTGCTCGATGAGGATGGCCGTGAAGCGCTCGAAGGAGCCGAAGATGGCGCGGTGGAGGACGACGGGCCGGTGCAGCGCGTTGTCCTCGCCCACGTACGACAGGTCGAAGCGCTCCGGCGCCAGGTAGTCCAGCTGCATGGTGCCCAGCTGCCACCGGCGGCCGATGCTGTCGGACACCGCGAAGTCGATCTTCGGCCCGTAGAACGCGCCGTCGCCCGGGGCCAGCTCGTACGCCAGGCCCAGCGACTCCAGCGCGGCCTTGAGGCCCTCCTCCGCGCGATCCCAGAGGGAGTCATCCCCCAGACGCTGTTCGGGACGCGTGGACAGCTTCACCGCGTAGGTGAGCCCCACCGCCTTGTAGACGTGATCCAGCAGCTTCACGAAGCGCCGCACCTCATCGGTGATCTGCGCCTCGGTGCAGTAGATGTGCGCGTCGTCCTGCGCGAACTGGCGCACGCGCGTGAGGCCGCCCAGCGAGCCCGCCGCCTCGTTGCGGTGGAGCACGTCCTGGGTGTGCAGGCGCAGCGGCAGGTCGCGGTAGCTGTGCTTCTTGAAGCCGTAGAACAGGTGGTGCGACGGGCAGTTCATCGGCTTGAGCGAGAAGTCATGCTCCCCCGACTCGCTGTCGAGCACGAGGAACATGTTCTCCTTGTACTTGCCCCAGTGGCCGCTGGTCTCCCAGAGCCCCTTGTTGAACATCAGGGGCGTCTTGATCTCCACGTAGCCATCGTTCGCCGTCAGACGGCGCATCCAGTCGGAGAGCGTCTGGTAGAACGTGGTGCCCTTCGCGGTCCAGAAGGCGGCGCCCGGCGCGTACGGGTGGAAGTGGAAGAGGTCCAGCTCCTTGCCCAGCTTGCGGTGGTCGCGCTTCTTCGCCTCCTCGATGCGCGTCAGGTACTCCTGCATCGCCTTCTTGTCGAAGAAGGCCGTGCCGTAGACGCGCTGGAGCATCGGGTTGCGGTGGTCGCCGCGCCAGTAGGCTCCGCTGGAGGAGAGGATCTTGATGACGCCGATCTTCCCGGTGCTCGGGGCGTGGGGCCCCAGGCAGAAGTCCACCCAGTCGCCGTGCGTGTAGAGGGTGAGCGTCTTGGCGCCGCGCTCGGCGATGTCCTTGACGATCTCCACCTTGAACTTCTCGCCCTTCTCCTCGAAGAGGCGAATGGCGTCGTCCATGGAGATCTCCGTCCGGACGAACGCCGAGTCCTTCTTCAGCTCGGCGTTGGCCTCGGCCTCGATCTTCTCCAGGTCCTCGGGCGTGAAGGGCTTCTCACGGAAGAAGTCGTAGTAGAAGCCCTCCTCCGTCGCGGGACCGATGGTCACCTGCGTGCCGGGGAAGAGCCGCTGGACGGCGCTCGCCACCACGTGGGCGGCGTCGTGCCGGATGAGCTCCAGGGACTCCGGGCTCTTGGGCGTGAAGATCTGGAGCTTGGCGTCCTCGTCGAGCTTCCGGGCCAGGTCCATGTCCTGACCGTTCACCCGGGCGAACAACGCGGCCTTGGCGAGACCGACGCCAATGCTGTCCCGCACGAAGTCCGCGATGGTGGTACCCCGGGCCGTCTGCTTCTGACTGCCGTCGGGGAGCGTCACCGTGATCATATCGGACATGCGATACCTCGGAAAAACTGCGGGCGGCAGGGCTCTTGAAAGCCGTGCCGCCCGCGGGAGATCACTTCTACTGTGTTGGGTCGTAGTGGGATCGAACCACTGACCCCTACCGTGTCAAGGTAGTGCTCTACCGCTGAGCTAACGACCCGTTGCTGCTGAGGTGCGCGGGGAATAGCAGCGGGCTCCCGCGACTGTCAAGCAAACACGGAGACGTCCCTCCGATCTTCCTCACGGCGCTTCCGCGATCAGCGCTCGGACCCTCGCCATCACCGCGTCGAACATGGCCGGCGTCAGCCGCCCCGTCTGCGTGTTCTGTTGGCTCACGTGGTAGCAGCCCACCAGGGTCCTCCCTCCCGGGAGCGCGACTTCCGCCCCGTGGCCGAACGCGGGACGCGGTGAACCGAACACCACCCCACCCCGCTCCAACGACGCCAAGGCCGCATTCCATCCGATGGCCCCCAGCGCCAGGAACACCCGGGCCGGAAGCAGCGCCATCTCGCGATCAAGAAACGGGGCACACCGGGCCAACTCCTCCGGAAGCGGCTTGTTGTCCGGAGGCGCACAGCGACCGGCGGCCACGATGAAGGCGTCCTTCAGGGCCAGGCCGTCCTCCCGATGCTCGCTGGTCCCCTGGTTCGCGAAGCCCGCGCGGTGCAGCCCCGAGAAGAGGAAGTCCCCGGAGCGATCTCCAGTGAACATCCGCCCCGTCCGGTTCGCCCCATGCGCCGCGGGCGCCAATCCCACGATGACCAGCCGCGCTCGGGCATCTCCGAACCCCGGCACGGGCTTGCCCCAGTAAGTCCACTCCCGGTACGCGCGGCGCTTCACCCGGGCGACTTCCTCCCGCCATTCCACCAACCGAGGACAGGCCCGGCACGCCACCATCTCCTGGTGGAGCTTCTCCAGCTTCGTCACCACGAGCCCCCGTGAATCGACACGCGACAGCCACTCACCGAGGACCCGCCTCCCCCATGTAGAGGGACGTCCGCTGGTAGCGCTGGATCACCACGCGAAGGACCACCTTGAGGATGGCGGCCACCGGCACGGCCAGGAGGATGCCCACGAAGCCGAACAGCTCGCCGAACGCCAGGATGGCGATGATGATCGCCACCGGCGCCAGCCCCACCTTCTCCCCGACGATGCGCGGGGTGATGACAAAGCCCTCCAGCATCTGGCCGACGACGAAGGTGCCCACCACCATTCCAATCTGCCAGGGCCCCTGCCACGACAACATCACCCCCACGAGCGACAGGAGGATGCCCACACCCGTGCCCAGGTACGGGACCATGTTGCCGAACCCGGCAATCACTCCGATGACGATGGCCATGTCGATGCGCGCGGCCGACAACCCCGCCGCGTAGATGACCGACAGCAGCGCTCCCACGGTGAGCTGCCCTCGGACGAAGGCGGAGAGCACCTCGTCCACCTCCGCGAAGCGCCGGCCCACCAGCCCCACCGCGCGCCGGGGCAGCAAGTCCTTCACGAGCCCCATCAGCCGCGGGTAGTCCTGGAGGAAGAAGAAGGCCAGCACCGGCACCACCGCCAACCCGAGCAGCGTCGCCACGAAGCGCGCCGTGTTGCCAGCGAAGGCGGCCAGGAGGCGCGCCGCCGCTGGCCCCGCGCTCTGCACCAGGTCGGACGCCTGCTGCCCCAGCTCCGCGGTGCGCTGCCGCACCAGGTCCGGCACGGAGCGGCCCAGGAGCGCCTCCACCCTCGGCACCACCTGCGTGCTCGCCCGGCTGAAGAAGTCCGGGAGCTTCAGCGCCTCGTCGCGGAACACCGGGATGAGATAGAGCACCGCCCCCGCCAGCAGCAGCGTCCCCGCCGTGAAGACGAGCGTCGTCCCCAGCGTGCGGTCCATCCCTCGCTTCTCGAGCGACGTCACCATCGGGTTGAAGATGTAGGCCCCCGAGAGCGCCAGCAGCACGGGCACCGCCACGCCGCCGAACACCGCGAGCAGCGCGAAGACCAACCCCAGCGAGCCGACCATCACGCCCGACCACCAGAGGTCGATGCGACGGGCCTCGAGCTCCGTCAGCTCCCCTTCGGGCACCGGAGGCGCCTCGGCTTCGGGGAGGGGCTCCACCCCCTGCGCCTTGACCGCCTGGAGGACCGGAGGCACCGGCGACTGGCTCACCGACCCCGCCGGACTCTTCTTGTTGCGCCGTCTGATGACCCACTCCTTCCGCGAAGCACTCGCGGACTACGGCTCCCTCAAGCCGCCATTGCGATTCAAGGACGCCAGCATGGCTAGGGCGTCGACGGACGAAGCTGAACGGTCAGCCGGGCCCGCGCGCCGCTGGGCTCATAGTACGTCGTGTAGGGCCAATACCCCTGCTTCTTGACCTCGATGTGGTGCAGCCCCACGCCCAGACTGAGCCCTTTGGGGTTGCCCGAGTAGTCGCTGCACAACCCCTGCAGCACACCGTCCAGGTAGACGTCGGCGTCCTCGGGCTCGCAGCGCAGCGTCACGTCTCCCGTGGGGTTGCGCGCCCCGGCCATCAGCTCGCGGGCCCGCGACAAGGAGTCTGGCTCCTTGGCTCCGGCGCAGCCCATCCCGGTGACGAGGAGCAGCCAGGCACGCACCCCTCGCGAGCGCCACAAACCCCTCGCACCCTGTCGACCTTCCATCGAAGACATTCGCCGCGCGATCCTGAACCCCGAGAGCATCCTCCCGGGTTCTATCGCTATTGGGCGACGATGACGACGCGGCCTTCGGCCAGGAAGCGCGTGTTGACCTCGCCCAGCAGCTTCACGTCCTCCGCGGAGAGCACCAGGTCGGAGCCCTTCACGCTCGAGGCCTTCACCACCATGGGCTTCGCGCCCACCAGCGCGGCCTTCTTCGCCATCTCCAGGCTGCTGAACCACGCGGCGACACCCGTCGACTCTCGGGCCTCGCTCGACAGGGCCGCGGCACCGTAGAGCGCCTTGCCCGCCCCATCCAGCAGCCGGGGCGCGAGCACGGGCTTCAGCCCCAGGCCCCGCGCATCCACCACCAGGCCCGTGTACCGCCGGGCGCCCTCGGCATTGAAGACGATGGGGGCCTCCGGCGCGGGCGTCACCAGCGCGGAGGTAATGGCGGCCAGCGGCACCTCGACGTCCACTTCGACGCCACTGTCCGAAAAGAAACGTTTGGCGACGACCTTGTACCCGCTGACGGCCGTCTCCACCCGGCCCCGGACCTCCTCGCGAGCCATCTCATCGCCCACGCTCCGGCCCGCGCTGACGTGCAGTCCCCGCACCTGCTCCAGCAGATTCCGGGACGCGTCCTGCTTCGCCGCACGCTCCGCGCCCAACCGGGCCTGCGCTGGATTGGCCGCCTTCAGGTCCGGAGCACCCGCTCCCGTCGCCCGAAGCACCTGCCCCTCCCAGTTCACCCCCGCGCTCGCCACCGGACGGACGACCTCAACGGTGGAACGAGCCGCGGGCTTCATCACCCTGCTCTGGCCCTGTGCCGACAGCGGCACCGCCAACAACAACGCCCATCGCGCGAGCCTCACGGAGCGCCTCCCCGCCACACCCGATTCCGTGGGTAGTCCCTGGGCAGCATGGCCACCCATTCAAGGAGTCCGCCTCGTGGGAAGTCAAGACAACCCGGAGGCCCAACGCGACGTGTCAGTTCTCGCTCGCCGGGCGGCCGTGCCGGTCGACGTAGGCATCAATCATCTTCCGGTGCCGCTCGGTCAGCAGCGTGAAGCGCACGCCCGAGTGCTCGCGCTTGGCGGAGTTCAGCTCCACCCACTCGCGGACGACCTCGCCCTCGGCGTAGATGATCTCCTCCGAGCCGGGGAGCTGGAACTGGAGACCCACGCGCTTCGCGTCGTGCTGGGGCTCAATCAAGCGCGCCAGACTCACCCCTTCCGGGCTGATGTCCGCGGCTCGCGACATGTACGGCACGCCGCCCATGTACTTGTTCAAGTAGATGTCGAGGGGCGCCCGCTTCGCCTTCCGCTTGTCGCTCATCGCTCCGTGACCTCCGCGCTGCGTGGTGCAACAGGTTGCTCCGGGGATGAAGCAACCTGGCCGCAGGGTAGAGGCAGAGGCTGAACGCGCAAGAAAACGACCCACCCACTTTCCGCGTCGTTCCCCACCGCTGAATTCTTTCCGCGAGCCTGCAGTCCACCTCTCTCGACACGCACCCAGTTCGTGCTGGGCGAGCGAACCCCGGGGCCTATATTCCAGCCCTCATGATGAAAGGTGGATGCATGCGAACGATGTGGATGGCGACGCTCGCGCTGGTGCTCGGCGCCACGGGAGCTCAGGCCCAAGGTGGCGGCGCCGCGAAGAAGTCCGAGCCCGCCGCGAAGGCCGCCTCGGCGGAGACCGCACCGGATGACCTCCCGGAGGAGTCGAAGACCGTCTACGCGCTGGGCTTGAGCGTGGGGAAGGACCTCTCCCTCTTCGCCCTCACGCCCGACGAGCTGAAGCTCCTCCAGCGCGGCATCTCCGATGGCATGACGGGCAACCCCTCCTCCATCGAGCCGAAGGAGTACGCCCCCAAGATTCAAGCGTTCGCCAAGGCACGCCAGGCCCAGGCCGGCAACGCGGTGCTGGAGCGCGCGGCCAAGGAGCCCGGCGCGGTGAAGCTCCCCTCGGGAGTCATCTACCGCGAGGTCAAGGCGGGCACCGGCAAGAGCCCTCGCGTCACCGACACGGTGAAGGTCCACTACGAGGGCCGCCTCGTCGACGGCACCATCTTCGACACGTCCGCCAAGCGCGGCATCCCCGTGGAGTTCCCGCTCAACGGCGTCATCTCCTGCTGGACCCAGGGCGTCGCGAGGATGAAGGTGGGCGGCAAGGCGAAGCTGACGTGCCCGGGCGGCACCGCCTACGGCGAGCGCCCGCCTCCGGGCTCGCGCATCCCGCCCAACGCCGTCCTCACCTTCGACGTGGAGCTGGTGGACGTGCCCGGCGACACGTCCCGCCCGTAGCCCCGCTCACTTCACGCGGCGGATCCAGAAGCTCCCAGGCCAATCCCGGGGAGCACCTCGATACGAGGTGAAGGCCTGACGCAGCCGCTCCGGATGCGTCAGGTGCATGAAGCTGCTGCCCCAGAGCACCTCGAAGCTGTCGTTGAACGACAGGAACGCATGGAGCAGGTACTGCTCCGTCCAGAACCGACGGTGCTCCAGCACCCAGTTCTTGGGGTACTCCGCCGGCAGGAAGATGTCGTGCAGGTGCACCACGACGCCCTTCTTCAGCCGAGGCAACAGCTCCAGGAACTCCACCTGGACGTCACTGCCCACCTTGAGCACGTGGCTGGAGTCGATGAAGAGGATGTCGTTCTCCTCCAGTCGCTCCATCTCGCCGAGCGGGATGTCCTGCGCCTTCCTGGGCTCCAGGCGCGTCAGTCCCGGGAAGCCCTCGCGCAGCACCTCGCTCGGGTAGGGCTCGAAGGCCACGAGCTCACACGCGGGAGCCCCCTCCGCCTCATTCACCCGGCACGCCCGCGCGGACAGCCGCGTGGACCAGCCCGAGCCAATCTCGAAGAGCCGCCGAGGCTTCAGCTCCCGCACCAGGCAGTACAGCACCTCCGCGTCCACCGTCCCGAACGCGCTGTTGTCCAGGTGGAACTCGTGAGGCGCCACACCCTCCGGGCCGCGAGGCAGCGCGCCGTACTCCTGGCCGTACTTCGCCGCGAAGCGCTCCAACAGCTCGAGCTGCCGGGCCTCCCGCAAGTCCACGCCGACCATCTCCGAGCGTGCGCTCCAGAGTGAGTCGGGCAGCTCCCGCGTGTCGGGGATGGGTTGATAGAAGTGGTTCGGCGTGACGTGGTAACCCGTCCGCTCGAAGACCTCGAACATGCGAGGGTCGTCGAGGAGGCCCAGTCGCTGGCCCCCTTTCACCAACCCCCGGGCCAGCAACGCCTTGATGCGATGCTTGATGAGCATGAGCGGTGGGAACCCTACCACCGCTTCACGCTAGGGTTTGCCTTTGAGTGCGGCTTCCGTCGCGCGCAGCAGGGGGTCCGCGCTCACCGGTGCCCCCGTCGCGTGGGTCATCCACACATCCGGCGTCACCGAGCCATACGTGGCCATCCGCTCGAACTCCGCGCCCAGCGGCCCCTTGCGTGACAAGTGCTCCTCAATCTGGCGCGAGATGAGGTGCCCCAGCGGATAGTCGGGCAGGTACAGCGGATAGCTGATCATGTGACTGTAAATGGCCAGCAGCGTGGTGCCCTTGCCGCCCAGCACGGGGGCGAAGTAGCGGTCCCACACCTCCTGGGAGAGCACCACCACCGCCTCTCGAAGCTGCGCGGGCGTGGCGTCGGGATGCGCGTAGAGCCAATGCCACACGGCCATGTCCACCATCGCGATGCCGGAGCGCTCCCACGTCTGCCAGAAGTCGCTCAGCACCCGCTCACGCTCGCTGGCGGCGTCCGCCTTCCCCTGCCCCAGCAACTCCAGGTCTCGCGCCTGGAACACGAAGGCCAGCGCCTCCGTGAAGGCATTGTTGGGCACGCCCGTGAGCAGCGTGTGGTCCACGCCGTAGAGGCTGAACACCTGCTCCACGTTGTGACCCAGCTCGTGGACGGCGATGTTGTAGCCCTTGTAGCTCATGCCCTCCTTCTCCACGCGAGTGCGAAGCCGGGGGAAGTCGCCCCGCCGCATCGCCTGCATCGCGTGTCCCGCCCCCCGCGAGGCATCCACGCGGATGCGCGCCGCGAGCCAGTCCGCCTTCGCCGCGCTGAAGCCCATGCCTCGGAGGATGCGCGGCAGGTCCTTCGCGAAGGCCTCCGCGTTCGGATAGCGCTTGCGCGTGAGGGCATCCAGCTCCGACTCCGGACGCGTCCCCCCGGACTTGAAGCCCGCGAACCAGACGTCCTGCGGCTCCAGCTTCCGCCCCAGTCGCGTCTCGATTTCACGCGCCACGCGGGGCACCAAGGGCGACTCCAGCACCTGCGTCAGCAGGGCCTTCACCCGGGCCTCGGGCAGCTCGCGGCCCAGCTCGAAGGCCCGGGCAATCCGCGTGGGTGCCACCGGCGCGAACGGGTCTGCCTCGCGCTCCGCCCGGAAGATGGCCAGCATCCGCTCGTAGCGAAGGTCCTGCTCCCGCGCCGCGTCCGCCCGGGCTTCCTTGGGCGGTGCATCCGCCTCCACCGACTCCGGCGGCGCCACCGTCACCTCGTTGGTGAACGGGTTCCAATCCAGCCGGGGATTGTCGATGACCGCCGCGGGAATCGTCTGGGTGATGATGCGCTCCATCACGCGCACGATCATCCGCTGCTTCTCGGCTCCTCGCGGGTCCGCGTAGTCCGCCTTCAGCTCATCCCGAAGGTTCCAGTGGCTGATGAGCCGCATCCCCTTGGGGAACAGGCGCTCCCCCCGCGCGTCCACCAAGTGGTGCATCCACACGTTGTATTCGTCGATGTAGAGCCCGGCGGCCGAGATCGCCCGTGAGATCTCCTGTGAGACCTCCGCCGGCACCCGCATGCTGAAGCGCCCGGCCAGACGCGCCTCGGCCCACTGGCGCCGCGTCCAGGACGGGCCCAGCTCCGCGCGATCCGTCAGCGTCGTCAGCGGGAAGTTGAGCAACACCACGAAGGCGACCTTCGACTGGAACAGGTCCTCCGTGACGTGCGCGGACGGGTCATACGAAGCCACCAGCGGCTCCACCGGGAGCAGCGGCCCCAGGTCCAGGTCCGTGTACCACCGCACCTCCCGCCCCAGCTCCAGCATGTGCCCGTCCAGCTGCTCGAACAGCCGCTCCAGCCGGGTGAACGTGGCGTCGAGCACCGTCGGGTCCGACACGAACTGCGCCCGCGCGAAGGCCGCCAGGTCGCCGTCCTCCGGCCTCCACATGCGGACCAGCTGGTCCACGCCCCTCGAGATGCGCGCGCTGTGGGCTTCTCCATGCTTCGCGACCAGCTCCGCCTTCACCGCCGACACGTCGACCGGAGGCTTCGTCACCGGGGACTCCGAGGCCGCTGGAGGCGCGGGCAAGGGGCTCGCCACCGGGGCCTCCGGCGCGAGCACGGGGGCCGTGGTGGCACACCCCAGGAGCATCAACAGGGGCCAGGAACGGGCCCAGGACAGTCGGCGCGGCTTCGGCGAAGACATGCTCACTCCAGAAACACGAAGGGCCCGACCCTTTTTGGAAAGGCCGGACCCTCGTGATGCATCCAGGAAGTCGTTACGAACGACGCCGGGAATCAGGCAGCGCGAACGTTCTGCGCCTGCAGACCCTTGGGGCCACGGGCCACCTCGAACTCCACCTTCTGGCCCTCCTGGAGGGTGCGGAACCCGTCCATGTTGATGGCGGTGTGGTGGCAGAACACGTCCTCACCACCGCCGTCCTGGGTGATGAAGCCAAAGCCCTTCGCATCGTTGAACCACTTCACGGTACCAGTAGCCATTTGCTTTCTTCTTCTTTCGTCACGGACGCGAAAATCCGCCGTCCGGTCCTGCTGAGCGAACCCTAAAGGACGCAGGGAATCTATGCGCCCTTTCCCGGGGAAGTCCACCCCGGACCGCTACCAACCACACTTCTGACCCTTGTTCTGGGTCTTCAGCCATTGACGCAGGGGGCTGAAATAGTCCAGCAGCGGCGTCGCATCCATCTGCCGAGTGCCCGTCACCACCTGGAGCGCGTCTGGCCAGGGCTTGCTCGCCCCCATCTCCAGCATGGCTTGGAGCCGCTTCCCAGCTTCCTTGTTCCCATAGATGGAGCACTCGTGGAGGGGGCCCTTGTGACCCGCCGCCTCGCACAGCGCCTTGTGGAACTGGAACTGGAGGATGCGCGCCAGGAAGTAGCGCGTGTACGGGACGTTCGCCGGCACGTGGTACTTGGCGCCCGGGTCGAAGTCCTGCTCGGAGCGGGCCACCGGCGCCGCGACGCCCTGGTACTTCTGGCGCAGCACCCACCACGACTTGTTGTAGTCCGCCGGCTTCACCCGGCCGGAGAACACCTCCCAGCGCCACTGGTCCACCAGCAGGCCGAACGGCAGGAAGGCCACCTTCTCCAGCGCGTCCTTGAGCTGGAGGTTGATGAGGTTCTTGTCGTTCTTCTCCACCGCCTTGAGCAGGCCGAGCTGCTGGAGATACTCGGGGGTGATGGACAGCGTCAGCGCGTCACCGATGGCCTCGTGGAAGCCGTCGTTGGCGCCGGCCTGATAGAGCACGGGCAGGTTGTAGTAGTAGGTGTAGTAGTAGTTGTGCCCCAGCTCGTGGTGGATGGTGATGAGGTCCTCCTCCGTGGGCTTGATGCACATCTTGACGCGCACGTCGTTCTCGTACGTCACGTCCCAGGCGCTGGCGTGGCAGACGACCTCGCGGTCCCTCGGCTTGGTGAACTGGGAGCGCTCGTAGAAGGTCTCCGGCAGCGACTTGAGGCCCAGTGACGTGAAGAACTTCTCACCCAGGCGCACCATCTTCACCGCGTCGTAGTTCTGCTTCTTCAGCTCCGAGTCCACATCCAGGCTGGCCTGGCCGGGGAAGGGCTCCACGAGCGGATAGATGTTGTTCCACTCCTGCGCCCACATGTTGCCCAGGAGGTGCGCGGGGATGGGCTTGCCGGCGGGCACCTTGTCCGCGCCGTACTGCTTGGCCAGACGCCCCCGCACGTAGCAGTGCAGGTCGTCATACAGCGGCTTGACCTGGCCCCACAGGCGCTGGGCCTCCTTCTCGAACTCCGCGGGCGGCATGTCGTAGCCGGAGCGCCACAGGCCGCCCAGGTCGTTGAAGCCGATGTCCTTCGCCCCGTCGTTGGAGATGCTGACCAAACGTTCGTACAGCGGACGCATGGGGCGGGAGATGGTGTGCCAGCCCTGCCACGCATCCAGGAGCGCGTTGTAGTCGCGGCTCTCCGCCATCACGTCGGAGAGCTCCTCCAGGTCGCGGCACTTGGCCTTGCCGTCGGGGCCGCAGTACTTGCCCTTGCCGTAGAGGCCATCCAGCTTGGCGGCCGTCGTCGCCAGCTCCGAGCGCTTCTTCGCATCCGACGGCGCCGGCAGCGCCTGCGACACGCGCAGCAGGTGCAGCGTGCGCGCGGTGTCCGCGTCGAGCTTCAGCCCGTCGAAGCGGCGCGACTCCTTGATGGCGCCGTTGACGTAGCCCAGCACCTCCTCGTTGACGTAGGCGGCGTTCCGCTCCGAGTCGTCGGTGATGTACGTCGACTTGATCCACTCGGCGGTGGCCTGCTTCGTCCACAGCCGCTTGAGGTCGGCGTTCACCTTCTGGGCGAACTGCCTGGCTTCTTCCGGCGTGGCCTTGGCGGCCGGAGCCTGGGCGAAGCCTGGGACGGAGGACAGCACCAAGGCCGCGAGGGCCGAGCGCAACAACGACTTGGGGAGTCGGGTCCAGTTCATGGGGGCCGACCGTAGAAGAACCTTCGTGTGATGACACCCGGAAAGTAGGCCGGCCTCCCACGACAGCGTCCTGGATGAGTGCGGTATGACGTGCCCGTGAACCTCCAACACACCCTGGTCGTCCCTTCCCTCCTGGCGCTCCTGGCGTTGCCCGCATGCGACTCCAATGAAGTGCCCACGGGCTGCGAGCGCTTCAGCTTCCCGCTCGCGACCCCGACGTCGTCCGGCCACCTGGCCGTCTGTGACAGCCCGGCCTGCGGCAATGGGGAGAATCCTCCGAACTCCGGTCCGCACTGCGGCAGCGTGGCGCGCTGTGCCGTCTACACCGAGCCGGTGTCCCGCTGCCTGTATGTCCACAACCTGGAGCACGGGCACGCGGTGTTCCTCTACAACTGCCCGGACGGCTGCCCGGACGAGGTCGCGAAGCTCGAGGCCGCCGCGGCCACCGTGGGCACCGGCGCCAATGGCGTCCGACGGGCCCTGGTGGCGCAAGACCCGCTCATGCCCCACCGTGTCGCCGCGATGTTGTGGCGGCGCACCTACGCAGCGGACTCCGCGGACCCGGAGGCGCTTCGCTGCCTGCTGACCCACCAGGACGCGGACGCCCCCGAGCCCGGCCTCGCCTGCCCCGGCTCCTGAGCGAGCCGCGGCGCGCCTCCGGCCCAACGTTGACCTGGCGACACGCCCGCCTCGGGGTGGGTTGGCATCCGCGCCGCGCGCCACACCCTCACGAGGCGCCCGGAACACCACCGAAGAGCCCGACACCTCAAGCCATCCCGGGCGCGTTGACTGTGTTTGAGAACCACGTGCCGGCGCTCGAGGAGAAGGCAGATGCGCGTTCCGGCACGGTTCGTCTGGCTTGTCGTCGGGTGGGGCCTGGGCTGCGGAGGCCCCGGCTCCGGCGAAGTCCCTGACGCGCTCGGCGCGAGTCCCGCGTCACTCGTCGAGGCGCCGGCCCCCCGCGACGAAGCGGAGCACCCCCTCGGCGGAGGAAGGTTCGGGCGGGCCCGCCGCTTCACGGACCTCACCCAGCCCCCCGAGCGTGACTGGCCTCGACCCTCCCACCTGATGGCCTTCCGCGGGGAGCTCTTCTTCGCGGTCGACTACCGCGCCGGAGCCCCCGAGGGCGAGCTGTGGGCCAGTGATGGTTCCGCGCGACACACCCGGCGCATTCAGTCCTTCCCTCCTCCGGCCGCCGTCTTCAATGGCATCGACACGGCCCAAGTCCTTGGCGACACGCTGTACCTGACCATCCAGCACACGGAGATGCATGGCGAAGCCTGGGTGAGCGATGGCACGACGCCCGGCACCGTGAGGCTCGTGGACTTCCCCGAGCCCTTCGGAAACTCCGTGACACCCGTCACACCGATACGCAACCGCGTCTACTTCATCCGCTCCTTCCAGCCCTCTCCCTTCGACCCAGGCTTCAGCGAGCTGTGGTCGAGCGACGGCTCTCGCCCGGGCACCCGGCGCGTCGTCACCCTGTCGGAGCAGTCGTATGGCGCCACGCCGTCCTGCCAGGCCTCCACGGGGGACTGGATGTTCTTCGGCCTCAGCGACGCGTCCTCCGGGAACGAGCCGTGGATCAGCGACGGCACGCCCGAGGGGACCCACCTGCTGAAGGACTTGAACCCAGGCCCCGCGGGCTCCACGCCCTGCGCGGGAGGAAACCCTCCCAAGGCCCTGGGCGACGAGGTGTACTTCACCCGCTCGCAAGCGGGCGAACCGGAGCTGTGGTCCACGGACGGCACCGCCGCTGGCACGCGCAAGGTGATGGAGGCTCCCGCGAAGCCCCTCCAGGTCGTGAAGAAGCACCTCTACGTCGTCCAACACCGACCCGATGGCCTCGCACTTTGGAAGGTGCGCCTCCGCGACGGACAGGACGGCGCACCCGAGCACGCGGTGACGATTCCCAGCGCACCGGGCGCGCGCTTCCCGCCCTCGGTCGTGTCGTCGCTCGCCGTGGGAGGACGGCTCTACCTCATGCTCCGCGCGAGCGGCGCGGAGGAAGGCGAACCCAACGGCCAGCTCTGGGTGACGGACGGAAGCCCTCGCGGGACTCGACGGCTTCACGACACCGTCACCGTGCAGGACAACACCGCGCCGCGCATCGAGCGCTACGACATGCTCGCCTCCGGCCACCACGTCCTCTTCGGCTGTCATGCCGCAGGCACGGGGCGCGAGCTGTGCGTCACGGATGGCACGCCTCGCGGAACAGGCTTGCTACAAGACCTGGACCCCGGCGCCCGCTCATCGTCCCCGCATGAGTTCGTCTGCGCGGGACGACACATCACCTTCGTGGCTCATGATGACGAACACGGTGACGAGCTGTGGAAACTCAAACCCCACGCAGGCTTGCATCCGCCGACTTCGTGCGTCACGTCACACCAGGGTCAGCAATGACAACCCTGAAACGGTAGGACGCGCCTGGTTGATCGAGCCCTACCTGATAAACACTTGAATCCGGAGTGTTCATCAACATACTCTGCGCGTGTGTCCATGTTTCGCATGGGCACGCTCAGATCCACTGAGGGGGACATCGACATGGCAGCAGAGGCAGCGGCGCAGAACGTTTCCGATGCGTTGGCTACGGTGGACAACATCGCAATCCAGGTTGAGCAGGCCCTGTACAAACTGTACGTGGCCGTGAGCGGCACTGGGTTCAAGACCATCACCGACAAGATTTCCGTTATCTGGACGCCTGTCCGCAACGTGTTGAGCTCTGTGCTCAAACAAGTTGAAGGGCTCATCAAGCCGTTGATGGACCCCCAGGTCGTCGAGTCCATCAAGAACGTGCTGGAGGCGGGGCGCGACCTGGTGAACTCCACCCTGGATCTGCTCCCTGACTCCGCTCGGAACCTGGCGCTCACGGGGCAGCGCTTCCTGAACATCATCGTCGACTTCGTGGGCGCGGGCGTCGAGCACGTCGTGGCCATCGTCGACCTGCTGCTCAACGTGGGCAAGGCGCTCATCAACGAGGCCTCCCAGCTCGCGGCGACCACCCTCGCGGCCCTGCGGAAGACGGGCGTGCAGATCCCCGCCACCAATCCCTGACACGTCTCACCGTCGTCTGTCTTGCCTCCTGGCGAGTCGCGGGCGCAATCGCTCGCCGCCAGGAGTCGACGTGCCGTCACGGCCCGGCGCACGTCTCATTCATTTTCATGTCTTGGAATAGGACCGTCCCCGTGAGGGGTGGGCGTGTGCCCAGGTATACGGTCCAGGGAACCTGCACCCGGAGCAGGGTTTTCCACCCCCTCGCTCGCGAGGGTCGGGGAGCGTATGGCCACAGGTCTCATCATTCCTGGCGTCCAAGTGACGGTCGTCAAGGAAGTATTGCCACAACAGCTTGCACCGTCTGGGGTTCTTGGAATCACAGGCTTCTTGGAGTCATCCCAGGGCAAGGTCATCCGCGCCAGCAGTTGGTCGCGGTTCCTGGAGGTCGCCGGGCGCGCCAGCGCCTACAGCCTCCCGGAGGCCCGCCAGGCGCTGGACAACGGCGTCTCGGAGCTCGTCATCTCTCCCCTGCCCTCCACGGCGGGAGCGAGCGCGATGGTCGCCGTCGCGGCGGACGTCAGCAAGTATCCCGCGGGCTCCACCGGTGAGAAGTACGGCGCCACCTTCATGGCGCGTGCCCCGGGCCTCTGGGCCAATGGCCTCACCCTCAAGATCGTCTACCGCAACAACATCGACAAGTCGGTGTCCTACGACTTGGAAGTCACCCACCCCTCCAGCGGCGCCACGGAGACGCTCCGCAACGTCAACGCGACGTCGCTCGTCTCCTCGCTGGACACCTCGTCCTTCATCCGCGTCGACACGACGAAGGGCGTGGGCTGGCCCACCGAGGGCACGTACACGCTGGCGACGGGCAAGGACGCCACGCCCGAGGAGTACGCCACCGCCCTGGGCCGCCTGCGCGACCAGCCGGACGTGGACCTGGTGCTGGCCGCGGTCCAGGACTTCTCCGACCGCGCGAAGGTCACCCGCATCTACGGTGACGTCATCAGCCACTGCAACGCCATGAGCGGCGACAGCAAGGGCCGCCTCGGCTTCGGGCAGGTGCCTCCCACCGGGACGATGGAGGAGCATGGACAGCTCGCCTCGAACCTGGTGAGCGACCGCTTCGTCCTCGTCGCGCCGCATGGCTCGGTGGGCGCGGTGGCCGGCATGGTGGGCGGCCTCACGCCGCACCAGTCGCCGACCTTCAAGCGCGTGGCCGGCCTGAATGAAATCCTGCTGACCGTCGAGGAGCAGAAGGCGCTCCTGCGCTCGTACGTCGTCCCCGTGGTGACCGAGCGCGGGCGCGGCACCATCGTCGTGCGCGGCCTGACGACGGACGGAGATCAGATCAACGTCCGCCGGGTGGCCGACCGGGCGGTGCGCACGCTGAAGATGGTGGGCGACCTGTTCATCGGTCTGCTCAACAACGCGGACGGGCGCAGCGCGCTGAAGCAGAAGCTGGTGGAGGCGCTGGTGCAGATGGAGAAGGACGGCGCCATCGTCCCCTCCACCGACGGCAAGGACCCCGCCTTCAAGGTGGAGGTCTACTCGTCGCAGCAGGACTTCGCGCTCGGAATCGTGAGGGTCAACATGGCCGTCAGACCCGTGCGAGCCATTGACTACATCTACGCGACCATCACGGTCCAGGTCTGATGAGGAAACACACAGATGCCAACGGTATTCTCCGCCAACCGTAGCAGCATCCTCGTCGACGGCGAGGCCGTGGAAGGCCTCCAGTCCATCGCCTTCCGTGTGGTCACCGAACGCGAGGACATCCGCGCCATCGGCTCCAACGAGCGCGTCGACGTCATCTTCGGCCTGCGCACCGTGGTCGGTGAGCTGGTCATCCGCTCCTCCGCCGAGAAGCTGGACGCGCTGCTCGATGCACGCGGCAAGTTCCAGCTCGTGGCCAACCTCAAGCGCGCCGAGGGCACCGACGACACCCGCACGCTGTCGTTCGACGACTGCTTCGTCGAGGGCAAGTCCTTCCAGATGGACGCCCACGGCAGCGCCGCCACGACGTACGCCTTCACGGCGACCCGGCTCCGCGAGGAATAAGTCGTGAGGGAAGCGCCCGCGAGCCCACACCTGGAGGACGGCGCGGCGGCGATCTCCATCGAGATCGACGGCCAGACCTTCCACCTCCACCCCGGAGTCAGCTCCGGGGCCCCGGAGGTCGAGGCCTCCACGGGCGGGCGCTTCCAGCTCCATCCCTGGAGCTTCGATTCACACCTGCGGGCGCTGGGGGTCCATGCCTGGCTCGACGGCGCGGGGATGACCTTCGACGCGGAGGGCTTCGCGTCGGACGTGCTGCGCGGCTCGGGTGTTCCGGAGTCTCTCTTCACGGAGCTGACTCCGCTGGCGCTGTGGTGGGCCCTGGGCGGGGCCCGCGAGACGTCGCTAGGGACACTTCCCGAGGGATGGGTCCAGGCCGGAGACGTGCGGGCGCGGCTGCGTCCGTGGACGTTCTCCGAGCGCGCCCGGGTGGTGGAAGAGAGTCTGACCTTGGAGCCCGATGGCACTCGCGAGCTGCACCTGGAGCGCTACCTGCGCGCCATGCTCGCGGTGTCCGTCGTGGAAATCGTTCCCGCGGTCCCCCTGGACACGCTGGATGGCGCCAGCACCACGGCGCTGCTGGAGGCCGTGGTCGCCATCAACACGGGGGATGAACGGAACGAAGACCAGACTCTTCGCACCCCGGGCGCCCAGGCTCGCGTGCTCGCCGAGGTGACCCTGAAGCTCTGTCGTGCCCTGGGATGGACCCCCTCCCAGGTCTGGGCAACTCCCGCCGCCGAGGTGGACCGGTTGCTCTCCCTGTTGCGACTCACGGAGGCACCCGCGCCCGCGCCCGCTCCCAAGCGGCGGACGCCAAGGCTCTCCGACTTTCCCGACGCCGTGGTCATTCAAGTGGAGGACGACTGATGCGCAAGACGTTCACCACCGCCGAGCTGACCTCTCGGCTCTGCCGCCCCGCCTTCCGCGCCATCGAGGTCGTCGCCCGACAGCTCGGTGCCGCGGTGCCCGCCTCGACTCCCGTGGAGGACACGCTGGAGCAAGGCGTCGCGGACGAGGCCGCCGGTGTCCCTGCTCGCGATGCGGCGCCGCCGAGCCGTTCGTCGAAGTCCGCGGCGACGGGCGTCATGCCGACTCGAGCGGAAGCCCCTTCGACGAATCCATCGAAGCGGAGCGCGGCCCTCTCCCCCATCGCAGGGAAGAGCCTCCCTGCTTTCGCGCCCGGCGCACCGACGCGCTCCGGCACACCACCCCAGGCTCCTCAGGACCGTGGCGACGACTCCGTCGACTCGGAGGCCTCCGCGAAGCACGCGCCTCACCCGCGCGGGGTCACGGACCCGGCGGCGGCCGCATCCTCCGACTCCGTTGCGTTGTCAGGAGGCGCCTTGGCGCCGGACTCACCCGAGCGCGGACCCGACTCCATCGCGCCACAGGAGGCACCGCGCGCGCGCATCAAGCTCGACGCCGCGCCCGCGCATCGCTCCCTCGAGGACTCCGCGCCGCGTTCTGAAATGAATGAGGGACTGACGGGAAGCGCCTCGATGCCGCACGCGACCGAGTCTGCCCCCACCGGACTGAGCATCTCCATCAAGGCGCCGACTCCGCGACCTCCCGCTCGACAGGTCGTTCGATTGCTCCGGCCGCTGGCACCTTCCGCTGGAGGCTCGCCTTCTGTCGTGCCGGGGCCCGCTCGAAGCGAAGTTCCTTCCGCTGCTCAGCCTCTCGATCATCACGACGCTCGGGCCCTCGTGGCCAGCGAGCGCCCCCAAGGTATCGGGGACTCGGACGGCGCCGGCTCGCCTCGCACCCTCGCGCGCGCGGACTCCGTGCCGGCCGCGGCGCATCCCGACTCGGCGCAGCTCAACGCTCGCGTGGGCTCCCCACAGTCCGCGTCTCGTCCCGACTCGGCGCACTCCGGTGCTCACGTGGGCTCCTCACAGTCCACGTCTCGTCCCGACTCGGCGCACTCCGGTGCGCGCGTGGGCTCCGCACAGTCCGCGCCGCGTCCAGACCCGGTGCATTCCGGCGCTCGCGCGGGCTCGACACGGTTCGAGGCTCGTCCTGACTCTCCTCAGGGCGCGGCGCCCGCCATCACTCACTCGGACGCCTCGCCGCATGAGCCGCCTCGGGACGCGCACAGCGTCGGTTCACCGAAGCCCGTCGAGTCGATGCCTCGGCCCGAGGCACCTCGCGAGAACACGTCGTCACCTCGGCCCGTCGTCCGGCTGCGGCCGCCTGCCTCCACGCCGACCACGACGACCCCGCCCAAGAAGCGACTCCACTTCGCGCCTCCCGTCGACGACGCGTCACTCCCGCCTCCCCATGCGACGACCCAGCTCGCTCGGCAGGTCACGCAGGAGCTGGCCCCGCTGGTGACTCGCGCCGAGCAGCTCTCTCGCCCGCCACAGCCTCCGGAGACGGCGAGCCGCTCGACCCCGACTGAGTCCGCCGCTGTCCGCAACACCTTCAACGTGAATGTCCAGGTGGGCTCCGACAGCGCGGCGAACGGGCTGGACCGCCGCACGTTGGAGGACGCGCTGGTGGACATCCTTCGCGAGACGGCTCGCCGTCACGGGCTGGAGGTCTGAGCCATGGCCGGCATCGGATACTCCGTGACCATCGGCTCGCTGCGAGCCTCGAACTCCTCCCGCCAGGGGCAGGCCTTCGTCCGCTCCATCACGAGCGAGCTCACCATGGACGGCGCGGGCGGCCGATGCTCGGTGGAGCTCGTTCCCTCCGACTCCCCGCTCCCTCCTCCCGGCGAAGCCACCACCATCTCCCTGGACGGCGGCGACGGCGCTGTCACCGTCTTCACCGGCCTGGTCCTCGAGTCCCGAGGCGCTCCCGACACCTCCCTCGTCCTGGGCGGTGATGCCCTCGCGAAGCTCGCGCGCCTCGATGTCTCCGGCGCCTTCGAGCAGATGACCGCGGGCGCCATCGTGAAAGAGCTCCTCAACAAGGCGGGCGCCACGCCGGGCACCATCGAGGATGGCCCCACGTTCCCCAGCTATGTCCTCCACCGGGGACCTCGGGCGCTGCGCCACATCCACCAACTCGCGGCGCAGGCGGGCTTCGACGTCTTCACCGATGGCCAGGGCAAGGTCCACTTCGCCGCGCCGAAGCAAGGCAGCGCGGACCACACGTTCGTCTACCGCTCGCAAGTCCTCCGCACCCAGCTCAGCCAAGCCCTGCCCGCCGTCGACGGCTTCGAGGTCTGGGGCGAAGGCGCCGCCAGCTCCCAGGGCGAGAAGAAGGCGCACTGGCTCGTCGACGACCTCGCGCCCATTCACGGCAAGGCCGCGCTCGGCTCCAACGGCAAGGTGCGCGCGGGCTCCACCGGAAAGCAGTCGCGCGAGGTGAAGGACGGCTCGGTGCGCTCCGGCGATGACGCCTCCACCCAGGCCAAGGCGCGAACCACCGCCCTGGCCTCCCGCACCCTGCATGGCTTCATCGAGGTGCTCGGAGCTCCCGCCGTGAAGCCTGGCGACCTCATCCAAGTGAACGACATCCCCGAGGGGCACCCCGTGGAATCACTCCTGTCCGGAGTGGTCCTCCGCGTCCGCACGGTGCGCCACACCCTCAACGCCCGCACGGGCTTCACCACCCGGATGGAACTCTGACATGCCCGTCCGCATCGGAAAAATCGAGCTCGTCGGGCTCACGCAAATCTACACCGAGGACGCGCGCAACCTCGTGCAGCAGCGTGTGCCCGGTCAGGCCGGCAGCGTCTTCCAGGACCTGGGCCGAGAGCCCGTCACCGTCGTCATGGAGGGACTCCTCCTCGGCGACGACCCTCAAGCCGCGCTGGAGGAGCTGCGACAGGCCCAGGCGAAGGCGACGCCCATGGCGTTCGCTTCGGACGCCATCGCCGGCGCGGACCTCACCGACGTCCTCATCGCGGACTTCCAGGTGCGCCAGCTCGCCGGCCACCAGAACCGCTTCAGCTTCTTCCTGCGCGTCAAGGAGTACGTCGAGCCGCCCGCCAGCCAGGACGCGGGGGTCAGCGCGGTCAACGACGCGGTGGCCAGCGACGCACAGGACTGGGCGAAGAGCAGCACGGACGCCGCGGGCGTGCTCCAGAACCCCGAGACCCTGATGGACGCCGTCGACGCGAACCCGGACCTCCTGGGCCACCTCACCGGAGGCGAGCTGGGCTCGGTGGTCAACAGCGCCAAGGGCTCGCTGTCGGGCAAGAACTTCGGAAGCCTCATGGGTGCGCTCGGCAAGGTGAACCCCGGCGCCATCATCGGCCTCGTGCAGTCGCTCTCCCAGGCGGGCAGCATCGGCGAGTTCATCGAGAAGCTCGCCACCGAAGGCATCAAGATCCTGGAAGAGATGACCGGCCTGGACCTGGGCGCGGCGCTCGCTGTCGTCAAGGGCATCGCGGGCGCCAGCGACTTCCTCGCCAAGCTTCAAGCCGTGGGCAAGGAGGCCGGAGCCTTGGGCAGCGCCATCGGCAACTTCGACCCGCTCGGCCCCTTCAAGGACCTGGAGAAACTTCCGTGAGCACCACGACCGCCGACATCGTCGACGGCATCACCCGACTCGTCGTCGCCGTCGACAACCTGCTCAAGACCGACACGGTGAATGCCATCGTCACCCTGGTGCGCCAGTTCGGCATCGGCGCGCCCGTGAAGGTGGGCATCGACGCGCTGGGCAAGGCCCTGGACCTCATCATCAGCTGGATTGCCAAGCTGGAGCAGGTCGCGGCCATCCCCTCGCTGCTGGAGAGCCTGGACCCCGCGCTCGATGGACTGAAGGCCATTGGCGACAAGTCCGAGGACGAGATGCGGGAGATGGGCCTGGAGCCGCTCGCCCCGCTGGCCGGCGCGGCCCATGCCGCGTCCGTCGTCCTCGAGAAGATTCGCGCGGGCGCCGTCGCCATCCTCCAGGGCTACCTGCCCCAGCAGTCCCTCGAGTCCCTTCGCGAGTCCGTGGTCCAGGTGAAGGAGACGCTCAAGAAGCTCGGTGAAGCGCTGGTCTCGGGCGCGTCCCTCACCGGTGGCTCAAGCCTGTCGCTGACCGCGGGGACCCCGGCATGAGCGACCTGGTCACCCTCCTCCGCGCCATCATCCGGGACGAGCTCGCGTCGCTGAAGCTGGGCGACATCGGCGTCGTGACGAGCGCCTTCCCGCACGCGGATGGCGATGAGCACAACCACGAATGCAACGTGAAGCTGCGCGAGAGCGACCTCGAGCTGCGCCGCGTCCCCATCGCCACGCCGCACATCGGCATGGTGAGCGCGCCGCACGCGGGCGACCTGGTCGTCATCACGTACATCAACGGCGACCCCAACCGCCCCGTCATCACCGGCCGCCTCTACTCCGACAAGCTCAACCCTCCCATCCACGAGGCGGACGAGTGGCGCGTCGTCTCTCCTCCCGGTGGGAAGACCTCCATCGCCATCGACCAGGAGCAGTCGGTGATCATCACCGCGGGTGAGACGGTGGTGACGGTGAAGCAGGACGACGTCATCACCATCAAGGGCAAGACGGACCTGAAGCTGGAGGTCGAAGGCAACGTGGAGCTCAAGTGCACCGACTGCACGGTGGACGCGTCGGGGAAGATCGACCTGGGCAAGAGCGGCAGCGGCGTCATCACCGAGCAGAGCCACAAGTGCTACTTCACCGGCGCTCCGCTCAAGGGCTCCAAGGACGTGAAGGCCAAGTAACCATGCCCGCGCCCAGTGGATCCGAGATAGGCGGCCTCGCCAAGAGCGCCATGCAGTCCGCGAGCCTCCGGGGAGAGAACGCCCCGGACCTGGCCACCGCGCTGGGCGACACGTGCGGCCAGGCCTTCATGCTCTTCGTGAACATGGCCATGGTGTCCCCGGGCATCCCCGCCGCCGCGCCGCCGCCTCCGGGCTCGGGAAGCACCGTGGGCCCGGGCATGATGTTGCCTCCGCCCGCGGGCGGGCCCGGCGCTTCGCAGATAGAGCCCATCGCCAAGGGCCTGCTGGCGTCGAACAAGATCAACGGCGAGCAGCGGGACGCGCTGGCCAAGGCCATTGCCCAGACGGTGGAGCAGGCCCTGATCCTCTTCACCACGATGGTGCAGGTGGCTCCGGGCATGGCCATCGCGGGCTTCACCACGACGGCGCCCGGCAGCCTCATGGGTGCCGCGCCCGCCAAGCCCTTGCTCCAGCCCATCGCGCTGGGCTTCCTCCAGGCCGGTGGCATCCGGGGCGAGAACGCACCCGACCTCGCGGGCGCCATGGCCGAGACGCTGTCCAACGCGCTCACGCAGATGATGACGCGCCTCAAGGTCTCCCCGGGCATTCCCAGCTCGCCCGGGGCCACCGCGGGCCCGGGGAGATTGCTCTGATGGCCAACGAGCTCAAGACCGACTTGCGGCTGGCCTTCTCCGAGTCAGGAGGCGCGGACCTGGACTGGTCCGACCACGGCGGCGCGTCCACCGTGAGCGGCAAGGACAACCTGGTGCAGGCGCTGACGATGCGGCTCATCGTCTATCGCGGACACCTGAACCAGCTGGGCCACCAGCGCTATGGCAGCCGCGTGGCGGACCTCATCGGCGAGCCGATGGACCGCGCCAACCTGGACCTGCTGCGCCGCTACGTGCGCCAGGCCATCAAGGAAGACCCGCGCGTGGACGAGGTGCTCGAGCTGAGCGTCACGGCCCGCGCGGACGTGCCGGGCGCGGTGGACGTGCGGGCGCGCATCAAGGCCATCACCGGCGATGCGGTGGAATTGGGATTGGCGCTCGACCTGGGGTGAGCGGGTCGGCGTGACAACGGGTACGGAAACGACTTGGGGAGAGCGTGATGAACGGCAAGGAAACGCAGGGCATGAACGGAGTGCTGACCCTCGAGCTGCGGAACCTGGACGGCTCGCTGATGGAACGCCGCCGGGTCCCCAACCTCATCACCATCGCCGGCAAGCAATTGGTGGCCGAGCTGCTCATGGGCCGCGTCAACGCGCTGCCCACGCGCTGGTCCATCGTCGTGGGCACCGGCATCAACACGCCCATCCCCGCGGACATCCAGCTGGGCACCAAGGTGGATGAAGCCATCGACCCCGCGCCCAAGGTGGAGGTCATCACCCTGAGCGACAACTCCAGCCTGGTGCGCGCCACCGTGACGGCCACCCTGCCCCCGCTCGGGCAGTCCACGGTGCAGCCCCTCACCGAGGCCGGCATCCAGATTCTCCAGGGGGCCGCCACGCCCATCCTCTTCAACCGGGTCCGCTTCGAGGAGGTCAACCGCGGGCCCAACATGGAAATGAAGATGACGTGGGAGATCTCCTTTTGAGCCTCTACCCTCCCGACAAGAACACCTTCAGCGCCATCGTCGAGAGGCTGCTGGGGAACCTGGGTCCAGGCATGGACCCCAACGCAGGTGGCATGGCCCGCACCCTGGCGGAAGCCTACGCACGCGAGATGGCGACGTTCTACGCCATGATGGAGCTCTCCCACCGCGCGGGATATCTCGACACCGCCGAGGGTGCCTCCCTGGACAACGTGGTGGCCGTCCTGGGCCTCAAGCGCGCCCGCGCCGGCCGGCTCATGGGCGAGGTGGAGCTCAGCCGCGCCACGCCCGCCCCCGATGACATCGGCATCCCCGCGGGGCGGCAGGTCACCGGCCTCGGCGCGGACGGCAAGCCCCTGCCGCTCTTCGAGACGATGGAGGACGCCACCCTCGTCAAGGGCGACACCCGCGTCATCATCCCCGTGCAGGAGGTCCAGGACGAGGACTCGCCGGAGCGCGAGGCCCCGCCCGCCATCGACCCCGCCCGCCTCACGCTGATGCCTCGGCCCATCCTGGGCATCGAGGCCGTCACCAACCCCGCGCCGCTGCGCCGGGGCTCGGACAACGAGACGGATGAGAACCTCCGCGCCCGCGCACGCACCGCGCTGCGCGACGGCGAGAAGGGCACGCTGGAGTCCATCGCCGCCGCCGTGCACCAGCAAGGCGTGCAGCAGGTCACCGTGCGCGAGCCCGCGGACGCGCCGCCCGGCGTCGTGGACGTCCTCGTGGGTGACACCGACTTCGAGTCCGATGTCGAAGGCGTCTCCCGCGTCGAGGCCGCCATCCGCGAGACGAAGGCCGCCGGCATCCGCGTCCGGCTCCGCTACGCGCGCACCATCTTCTTCCAGGTGGACTTCCGGGTGGAGCCCACCCGCGATGACATGGACGAGGTGACGTTCGACCGGCTGCGCCGGGACCTCCAGCAGGCGCTCGCGCAGAACATGCGCGAGCTGCCCGTGGGCAGCCCCGTCATCCGGCGCAAGCTGGAGGCCGTGCTCTTCGGCAACCCGGCCGTGCGCCGCGTGAGCGACCTGAGCGTGGAGACGTATGTCTGGGGCCTGGTGGGCACCCCGCCCACGACGAAGGCCCTGGTGCTCGAGTCGCACAGCCGCGTGTACGGCGCCAACCGCGACTGGAAGATGGAGCCCCTGGAGGCGGGGCGCATCGACCTGGAGATGCTGCCTCCGCGCATCACCCGGCTGCGCACGCCCATGTGGCGGCTGGACCTGGTCGTGTCGCTCACCGGCGGCGAGGCACGCACGCCCGAGCAGGTGCGCGAGGCGCTGCGCGGCGCGCTGGACGTCTTCGCCGCGCGGCTCTCCGAGGAGGCGCAGATGGGACGCGAGGCGCGCCTCACGTGGGACTCCTTGCAGCAGGCCCTGAAGTCCCAGGCCCGCATCGAGGCCCTGCTGGGCTGCGACGTCACGCGCGAGACAGGCATCACCGTGTCCCTGGTCGCGCCCAGCACGCCCGGCCTGGCCATTCCGGACCAGGTCACCGAGTTGCTGGTGAAGGCCGATGTGCGGCTGGAGTTCGGCGGCGCCGAGCTGGTGGGGGTTGGATGAGCGCGGACCAACGCAGACGCCGCATGGTGGGGTACCTGCCGCCCGTTCTTCAGTCCGGCGCGAAGATTCACCGCTTCTTCGACTCGCTCGCCCAGGAGTTGGAGACGATGGAGGGGGGCCTCACCCGGCTGATGCGTTCGCGCTGGTACTCACTCGCGCGAGGCTTCGCGGTCGACGCGACGCTGCTCAACAAGGCGGACTCGGAGCTGGGGCGCATCGCGCTGCTCTACGGCGTGTCGCCGCGCCGGGGCGAGTCCGACGCCTATCTGCGCGAGCGACTGGCGGCCATGGTGGAGCTGCACCGCACCGGCCTGGCCTCCGCGCCCGCGCTGCTCCGCCTCGTCTCCCTCGTCTACATGGCGAAGCAGCCGCCTCGGATTGTCTGGGAGGGGGACACCGCGGTCGGCCTCTTCTCCGTGCCTCGCGCGGACGGCACCTACCGGGACATCCGCATCGAGCTGGCGGACAACCCGGAGATGCCCGCGAGCTCCAGCTTCCGCAACGTCAGCCGGGGCCAGCGCCTGCTCACCACCAACCAGGGGTTGGAGACGGCGCGCGTCGAAATCTCGCTCAAGGCGACGGAGCGGGAGATCGCCGTCCCCATCCTCCGGCATGAGCAGTCCGGACTCGACGTCATCTTCCTGGGCCGCATCCCGCTGGGCTCCACCTTGCTGTTGCGCGACGGACGTCCGCCCATCCTCGATGGCCGCCCGGTGGACACGCCCATCATCCTGGCCCACCCCACCCGCTTCGCCGGTCCGAACGACGTGGGGGTGATGGCGCGCTTCGACATGCCGGAGGCGCGCTTCTCCGTGTTCAAGGAGGACCTCCACCTCCCGGAGCTGCCTCCTGGCGAAAGCCACTGGACCTACGACACGCTCGAGCGACCAGAGGTCCGCTCCTACTTGTTCGGGTGGTCCATCGAAAGGCAGCAGGCCGCCGAGGCGCAGGCCCTGCCCGTGCGTGACACCCCCCGCGCGGAGCTGCGCTTCGCGTGGACGGAGATCACCCCCGCCACCTGCACGCTGCGCATCCCCGCCAACCACATCCCGCCGCACCTCCTGGTGCCGAACGAAGAGGGCGTGGTGCCTGGATTGCCAGGGCTGGTGAAGGAGCTGGCGGCGGCCTTGGAGTACGGGCGGTGTGCCGGCGTGCGCACGCGCATCGAGCTCACGCTCCCCATGCCTTCGGAGTCACTGCTCCTCCAGGAGAGGCCGCTCCAGCTCGAGGTCAGCGCCTCCTTCGGCGAAACGCTCCACGCGAGCGATGAGCTGACCTCCTTCGGTTCCCACATCGCGCTGCACGAACAGTTCCCCGAACCCCAGGAGAAGCTCACCTGGGACGGCGTCTTCAACGGTACCCGCTTCGATACCTCGAGGTTCCAGCCATGAGTGACCCCTACTACACCGCGAAATCAGGTGACCCCATCCTGGCGGACACCTGGAACAACATGCAGATCAAGACGCGGGATGAGATTCGTTCTCACACGCACCGCGGCGGGGATGACGGGCAGCCACTCACGGGCGACAGCATCTCGCAGACCGCGTCCCTCAAGGTGAACAAGGTCGAGGCCACGCTCGGGCTGGTGGTGAAGAACATCGACGTCACCAAGTGGATGACCGACACGGAGGCCAACAAGCTGTCGGTCACGGGCGGAGAAATCAGCGGCTCGCTCTTCGTCAAGGGCTTCGTGGGAGTCGGGACGGCTCCCGGCACGCGGCGGATGCTGGTCCAGAGCACCGCGGACAACAACGCGGCCGTGGAGATCCGCTCCTCGGGGAGCCAGTCCTTTGGCGTCGGCCTGGTGGTGAAGACCACGGGCGGCACCGATGGCGCCGCCGTCCAGCTTCGCAGCCGCAACAAGAGCTGGGTCCTCAAGGGCGAGCTGGGCGCCACGGCCGAGGGGTTCCAGATCTCCGAGGGCGGCGGTGACGGAGAGAACGGCAGCGGCTACGGCACGCCTCGCCTCCACCTCAAGGCGGGCGGCAGCATGGGCCTCAACACCGCGGACCCGCAAGGCGCGCTGGATGTCCGGCTGTCGTCGGCGGCCGCGGGGTTCGACCGCCTCGTCGTGAACACCACGACGTTGTGGGGCAACGGCCAACCCCAGGTCACCATCGGCGCGGGCGGCGCGGCCGGCTTGATGATCAACAACCCGCACGTCGTCTGGAACAGCACCGACAGCCGCGCCTCCATCCGCTACGGCTTGAGCGGCGGTGTCGCCACCGGCCTCATGTGGGACGTGGGCGCGCGCGCGAACAACGCGTTCTCCTTCATGGTGAACAACAGCCACTCCATGTGGATGGGCGCGGACGGGAGCGTCGGTATCGGCACGGCGACGCCGGGCGTCCGGCTGGATGTGCAGGGCGGCAGCCTCCGCGTCAGCGGCGCCATCATGCCCTCCATCGGCAACGCCCCGGGCAATGGCATCCAGTTCCCGCTGGATGCGTTCGGCGGCACCGGCGACTCCGCGAGCATCCGCTACTACCGCGCACCCAATCCCCTGCCCGGTGAGGAGGAGAACGGGAAGCTGGTCATCTCCTGCGAGAACGAGCCGGGTGACTCCATCATCCTCAACCAGGGCGGCGCGGACCGGATGACGCTGGTCAACGCCAACGTCGGCATCGGGACCTCGCGCCCCGGCACGCCGCTGCACATCGCCCAGCGAGAGGCCAACCTGGGCATCCGACTCACGGAGCACGTCTCCGGACGGTTCGTCGATATCGCCTACACGGGAACGGGCATCCTCCAGTTCGCGCACAGCAACGGCGCGGGCCAGAGCCTGATGCCCAACGGGCAGTGGCTTCAGCTGTCCGACGCGGGGCTGAAGCAGAACATCGAGTCGCTCGAGGGAGTCCTCCCTCGGGTGCTCGCGCTGCGCCCCGTGAGCTACGAGATGAAGGCCACGGGTCACCCGCAGCTGGGCCTGGTCGCGCAAGAGGTGGAGCCGCTCTTCCCCGAGCTCGTGGCGGACTCGCCCCGGACGAAGGACAACGGCGAGCCCTTCAAGGGCCTCACCTACGAGTCCTTCAGCGTGCTCGCCATCGCGGCCCTCAAGGAGCTCAAGCAGCAGTACGACGAGCGCATCGCGGCGCTGGAGCAGCGCCTCCAGGAGCAGGAGCGGAAGTCATGAAGGACGTCATCGAGAAGCGCCTCGCCGACCTCAAGTCCGAGCACGAGGCGGGACAGAAGATGCTCGCGGAGCTCGACGCCCGGCGCGCGCAGCTGGTGCAGACGATGCTGCGCATCGAGGGCGCCATCGAGGTGCTCCAGGAGATGCTGCCGTCGAAAGAAGCCCACGCCGCCAACGGAGGGACGCCCTCTCCATGAGTGAGACGCGCATCGCCGCCACGCTGACCTATACGGGGACGGCCACACCGCCATCGTCCGCCCAGGTGCCCGTGGATGCCTCGGGCCTCGTCGTCGCCCTGGCCGTCCCGGAGGGCGTGTCGCTGGTGCGCGCGGCGCTCAAGGTCCGCGCTCCAGCGGACGACGTGATGTTGAACCTGGTCCCCGCCTCCACGCTGGCCACCAGCGACGGGCAGACGACCCTGGACCCGGCCAAGCCCGTCACCTGGCTGAGCCTGGACTGGGGCGTCCGCCGCCCGCTCTCCTCCGTGGAGCTGAAGCTCGCCACCACCAACCCCGTGCAGACCGCGAAGAAGGGGCGCTTGAGCGTCGCGGAGGGAGGCTCCTGGTATCCCCCGACGCCCTCCGACACGGTGGCGACGAACGCCGTGGAAGTCCTCCCCGGCATCCTCGCGGGCCGCCTCCTGGTGGAGTTCGTGGAGGCCAGCGCGGCGCCGCCTCCCGTCGGCACGCCCAAGACGCTGTCGGCCACCCAGCTCCAGAGCATCACCCTGCGCGCGCCCGCTCGGCCTCCCGACCTCACCGCCTTCGTCGGCGATGGCGCGGGCACGCTCTTCTTCCACCACTCCGTGCCCATGCTCCCGCGACAGGAATTGGTGATGGAGGACGCGCTCACCGACGCACTCCAAAGGACCTGGCCCGCGAAGCTCGCGTCCGGCACCGTGGCCATTGCCCTGCGCGCCTCGGGGCTCGGCATGTTCGACCGCGTGCAGCTCGTGCTCGACACGCTCGACATCCTCGAGCACTGGAGCGCGGGCACCCGCACGCAGACGCTCGCGGTGGGCACGGACGGGATGGCGACCGCGCAGGTCTCCGTTCCCAAGGACCGGCCCCTGTCCGAGGTGCGCTTCCAGGTCCGGCACCAGTTGCACCACGAGAGCCTGCCCCTCCTGCCGCGTCCGCCAGGGCAGCCCGCGCTCGCGCACCACTGCGGCTCGGGCATCGCCGCCGCGCAGGCCTTCACGTCCCAGGGCACCGTGGGGCCGCTCGCCGCGCTGGACCTCCACCTGCGCCCGCTCACCCGGAAGGTGGAGGGTCTCCTCACGCTCCATGCCGATGTGCATGGCAGGCCGGACGAGGCGCCCCTGCCCACCGGCCCGCTGCCCTTCCTGCTCCAGGAGGACGGCACCGCGCCCTGGTCCGCGCGCTGGGTCTCCTTCACGCCCGAGAAGCCGCTCGCGCTCGGCGCGGGGACGTGGTGGGCGGTCCTCTCCACGACGGCGGGTGACGTCCTCTGGAGCCTCATGGACGCCGTGAGCGACGCCAGCACGGTGACTCCCGGCGCCACCCTGCACCGCACCGGGGCCCTGAGCCCGTGGCTCCCTCACGAGGGCACGCTTCCCGGCACGGACGTGAATCCCCAGACGCTGTGGGCCTGCTCGCGCCCGAGGCTTCGCCCCATCGCGTCCGAGCCTCCGCCGCGCCCTCGGCTCCAGCTGCGCTGGGGAGCGAAGACGCTGGACGTCACACCCGACGAGGACGGCATCGTGGCCCTGGATGCCCAGGCGCTGGCCCCGCTCACGCCGCCCGGTGGCACCGGAAGCCCTCCGCCGCTGGAAGTCCTCGTGCGCTCCGCCGCGGCCGGAGACATCACCTTGTCCGAGCTCCACGTGGTCATCCCCCGCCGGGAGACCTACGCGCTCTTCCCTCACTCGTGAGGCCCCTTCGCCATGCTCCTCGCCGTCGAGTCCTACTTCCACGATGCGCTCCGCCCCGCCGTCCCCGAAACGGTGGACGTGGCGACCGGGCCTTCACAGGGCCCCGCCGCCGAGGTGGAGGCGCTCGTGGAGGTCTGCGCCTCGAGCTTCAAGCTGGCGCTCCCGGAAGGTGACGACCTCACGGCGCAGCGGCAGCCCTCCTACTTCGCGCAAGTCCACCGCTGGCCCGGCAACGGGACGACGCGAGACTTCACGCTCCCGGCCAATGCCCAAGGTCAGGTCGCGGAGGTGGAGTCACCGCCGGGACGGCCCTTGCGCCGCGGGGATGACTACACCCTGGAGGGCACGACGCTGCGGCTCTATCGCGCCCCCATGACGGCCGACGAGGCCGTGGTCGCCTTCCTCCGGGGCGAGCGCGCGGAGGGATTCCTGGAGCGGCGGCGCTGCGAGCTGAAGCTGACGGTCCGCGCGTGGGTGAAGGCGCCGGGCAACGCCGCGCCCCTGCTGTCACGGGCGCTGGCCGCCGCGCTGGCCGCGTCCTCGGACCTGGGGAATCTGGAGGACGAGGACACCTTCCCCGAGGAGTCGGGCGTCCGCATGCGCCTGCTCCAACCCGCCGCCACCCTGCTCGGGGTCACGCGCACGCTGGAGGCCGTGGGCACCACCTTCTTCAGCCGCGCCCAGGCGAGCTTCCTCATCCGCGGCGAATGCGAGCAGCTCATCTCCCTGGGCACGCCCGAGCCCGTGGGCATCATCCGAGAAGTGCGCCGCGACACGTAGTGCCCGGCCGCGCGAGCCGCCTCTCTTCCATGGTGGGAAACCGCTATGTGATTGCGGCTCGCGCTTCCCGCGGAGAGCCATTGCCCCTGACACCCCGAGCAATGGCCCCACACGCATAGTCCGCATCAAGCCGGGATTCAGGACACTCCCGCGACGCGCGAAAAATCCAACGCGACATTCAACGCACCGCTCCGTTCCCTTGCTGCACGGGGCGACTTGCTTGCGTCTTGAAGGTCACCTCGCGCCGTTCCGGTCCTGAATCGGAACGCGATTGCATCTGCATCTCGCATACGTGTACTTCCAGGACACCTGGGAGTTCCTGACTGATGGCACACATGCGTGCCCAATCTCTACTCATGGGAGAAATCATGTCGTCCCGTTTCCAAGGTTCTTCGACTGTGAATGGTTTGCGCTGGGGAGCGGTGCTGCTCGCGGGTCTGGTGGGCTGTGCTCCGACGACGAAGGAGCAGGCGCCGGAGCAGCAGGCGGTGAGCGAGGCGGAGGCTCAGGCGAAGCTGCTGACGCCGCCCGCGGGGTGTACGGAAATCACGATGGGTGAGCTGCGCAATGGCATCCAGCTCACGCCCGTGCGCTACGGGCAGCAGCCGATGTACCGCGGCACGTTCAACAGCTTTGGCGACCCGAACGCGGTGGACACCGCGCGCATCCGGCTGGATGTGAACACGGCGCCGGGCCTGTATGACCTGGCCGCCGAGGGAGCCAGCACCTACACCTGCGACCAGTGTGTCTATGGCTACCAGGACGTCGGGGCGCCCACGGAGAAGTTCCTGGTGGCGGAGTCCGGCCAGTTGCTGCTCGCGCTGAAGGTGTCGCCGCAGCAGACGGTGGGCGCGCTGGTGAACGTGGTGCTGCGCGAGTCCGTGGACGCGCCGCCGCTGAACGCGCCGTACTGGGGCAGCGCGGTGGTGCCGGGCGGCGAGTGCAAGTGGATCCGCTTCGCGACGTGGAACACGGTGCGCCCCGGCGGGTGTGATCCTCGCCAGGGCTCGCTGACGGCGAACCTGCCGGACACCACCTGCGTCGCCGACGACTACGCGGCCAGCGACGGGACGCTGGAGCGCTCGGAGGGCACCAAGACGCAGGGCGCCGCCTGCACCGTGACGGCCGCGACGAGCGAGTACGACCTGGCGACGACGGACTGTGAGCAGGGCTTCGCCTGCACGGACCTGCTCTCCGACAACGCCCAGTGCCTCAAGGCGTGTGACTACATGGCGGCGAACCCGGGCTGCCCGACGGGCACGGTGTGCGGCGTGTACGGCCTCTGCATCGAGCAGTCCGTGCTGGAGCCCATCGGCTTCGCGTTCGACCCGGCGCTGATTGGCCAGGAGTGCAGCGTGGGCTTCGCCGAGTTCTGCGGCACCGAGGGCGCGCGAGGCGTCTGCGTGGACCTGAAGCGCACGGGCAAGGGCGTGTGCCACCGCTACGCGCGCGCTCGCAGCGAGTGCGGCCCCGGTGAGGAGCTGGGCTACATGAACTACCCGCTGGCGGGTGGCGGCTCCGACCTCGGCTACGGCTTCTGCTACCAGGACGGCCTGTAGTCGGTTCGCTGGACTCGCTGCCCGGGCACCCTCCCCCCGGGCGGCGAGGTTGTTTCTTGTCTCAGCGCGCCGCGCGTCCGCCGATTCGCGAGCCCGCGTCCTCCGGCAGCCGATGGAAGAGCGGCCCCGCGAGCGACGACACCACGCCCACCGCGACGAACGGCAGCAGGAAGCGGTCCGGCGTCAGCGGCAGGTCTCCGCTCCCTCTCGCCACATGCAGCATGAGCGCGCCGAAGCTGATGCCCACGCTCAGCGCCATCTGCTGCGTCACCACCGCCAGCGTGGACGCCCGACTCACCGCCTCCGGGGTGATGTCCGCGTACGCCACCGCGTTGATGGCGGTGAACTGCAGTGAGCGCACGAAGCCGCCCACGAACAGCGTCGCGACGATGAGCGGCACGGGCGTCGAGTCCCGGAACAAGGCCGGCAGCGCCGTCATCACCGCCGCGGCCAGGTTGGAGCCGATGAGCGTGGTGCGGAAGCCCACCCGGCGGATGACCCACGGCGCCAGGGGCTTGCACGACATGGCCCCCAGCCCGGTGCCGATGGTCACCAGGCCCGCCTCGAACGGCCCCCACCCCAGGCCCACCTGGAGCATCAAGGGCAGGAGGAACGGCGTGGCTCCCAGGCCCATCCGCACCAATCCACCGCCCACGGTGCTGGCGCGGTAGGTGGCCTGCTTCAAGAGCCTCAGGTCCACCACCGGCCGCTCCGCGCGCAGGGCGTGACGCACGAACCACACCAGCGTGAGGACGGCCACCGTCGCCATGACGAGCTGGAGCGACGCGGGCACCAGCCCCACGCCCACTGTCTCCGCCGTGCCCATCAGCAACGTGATGCAGACTGCGGCGAGCGCGTAGCCCTTCCAGTCGAAGGGACCCGGGTGCGGCTGGGGCAGTTCCGGCACGAAGCGCGCCACCGCGGCCATGCCCAACAGGCCCACGGGGACGTTGATGAAGAATATCCAGGGCCAGTCCGCCACGCCCAGGATGAGCCCGGCCAGCGGCGGCCCCACCAGCGGCCCCACCAGCGCGGGCATGGTGAACCAGCTCAGCGCGGACACCAGCTTCTCGCGAGGCGCCGTGCCCACCACGATGAGCCGGCCCACCGGGGTCATCAGCGCGCCGCCCAGGCCCTGGATCGTGCGGAAGAGGACGAGCTGCGGCAGCGTCCGCGAGAAGCCGCAGAGCACCGAGCTCAGCAGGAACACGCTCATCGCCACCAGGAAGACGCGGCGGGGGCCGAAGCGGTCCGCCACCCAGCCACTCGCGGGCGCCAGCACGGCCAGCGCCAGGATGTAGGACGTCAGCGCGAGCTTGAGGTGGATGGGGTCCGTGCCGAACGCGACGGAGAGCGCGGGCAGCGCGGTGGACAGCGCCGTGGAGTCGACGAACTCCATGAACAGCGCGCTCGCCACCGCGAGGGAGGCGAGCCGCGTGCCGCGCACGGAAGGTGGACCCTGGGGTGATGAGCCTGCGGAGTCGGACACACTTCCTCTATGCACATGGGTCCGGGCGGCTTTCACGCCCAACGGCATGCCGTGCGTGGGGCTCCCTCGCCTGGACTGTCCCCAAGGGAGGGAGGACCCACCGCCTGCCCGCTAGGTGGGCCGCTCCAGCCGGCCGTCCGCGTGACGGGCGAAGCGCCCCTCCTCGCGAGGATGGACCGGGTCATCGCTCTTCCACGGCCACCCGCCGAACTGGGTGCGCTGGTAGTCGTTGAACGCCTGCTGGAGCTCCTGGCGCGTGTTCATGACGAAGGGGCCGTGCTGGGCCACCGGCTCATTGATGGGCCGGCCTTGCAGCATCAGCAGCTCCGTCTCGTCGGGGCCGTTCTCCAGCACCGCGTCGACCTCCGGCCTCAGCTGGAGGACATGCGAGGCGGGGATGACACGCCCGCCCACCTTCAGCGAGGAGCCCTTGAAGAAGTACAGGAAGCGGTTGCTGCCCCGCGCGGCGGCGGGGAGCGTCCAGCGCGCGCCGGGCGACAGCTTCAGCGTCCAGATGGCCACGTCGGTGTCCGCGCGCGAGGCCCAGGACTTGGGCGGCGGACGCGGCGCCTTGGCGTCCCCCAGCGAGCCCGCGACGATGGTGACCTCGGTGGTGCGCCCCGCGTCGTCCTTCGCCACGTGCCGGGGGATGTCGCGGTCCCAGAGCATGGAGAAGTGCGGCGTGACGAGCTTGTCCACGCTCGGCAGGTTGAGCCAGATCTGGAACAGCTCCACGGGGTTGGGCTTGTCGGGCTGGAGCAGCGGGAACATCTCCGAGTGCAGCACGCCGCCGCCCGCGGTGAGCCACTGCACGTCCCCGCCGCCGAAGCGCGCCGCCGCGCCCAGCGAGTCCGAGTGGTCCAACAGGCCCTTGCGGACGATGGTCACCGTCTCGAAGCCCCGATGCGGGTGCTGGGGAAAGCCCGGGACGACGCTCCCGTGGTACATGTTCCAGCCGTCGCGCCCGTCGAAGTCCTGGCCTATCTGCCGACCCGTCAGGAGCGAGGGGGCGGGCCCCATCTTCTCGGTGCCCTGGGGGTACCGGTCGTCGTGGTGCACGCAGAACAAGAAGGGGTCGGGCGTGGGCCAGGGCATTCCCTTGAGGGGGCCCAGGCCCATGACGACGGGTTGCTCACTCACCTGTTGCTGACTCATCCCCTGCTCCTCCGATGGCTTCTCGGGGCTGCGCGTGCAGCCCGCCGCCGACGTGGCACCCGCCGCCGCAAGCAACCTCAGCGCATCCCTGCGACTCACTTCATCACTGCTCACGCATCACCTCGCGCCGCCGTTCCGGGCCCCGCGACTCCACGACCCACGGCCAGCACCCATCCTGGCATGTCCCAAGGGCGGGGGCGCGTCCTGTTCGCTCCCCTTACCGCCTGCCTGGACTTGCCGTAGGGTGCGCCCGCCGTGACTTCCTCCGCCCTCCCTTCCGTGTCCCAGGACCGCGTGCGCGCCATCGACTGGCTGCGCGGCATCGCCGTGTTGTTCATGGTGCAGACGCACTCACTGGCGTTGCTCACCCCGGAGCTGCGCAAGAGCCTCTGGGTGGGCCGCCTGCTCAAGGTCGACGGCCTGGTCGCCCCCGCGTTCATCTTCTCCGCGGGCTTCGCGCTGGCCCTCGTCATGGTGCGCAGCGCCGCCACGGGAAAGCTCCGCGAGCGGGTGCCCCGCAACTTCCGCCGCACCTGTGAAGTGCTCCTCGTCGCCACCCTGGTCAACTGGGCCTGGTTCCCCCTGCTGAGCGAGCCCAAGTGGATCCTCCGCATGGACATCCTCCAGTGCGTGGGCCTGTGCCTGATGTTGATGCTGCCCGTGGCCGCGGCGCTCGCCTCGCGTCCTCGCGTGCTGGCGGCCGTGGGCCTGGCCCTGGCCCTGGGTGTCTTCGCCGTGGCGCCCTTCGGAGAGCACGTCCCCGAGCCCTGGGCCATGTTCACGAACAAGTCCTCGTTCGCGCCCTTCCCGCTGCTGCCGTGGATCGGCTTCGCCTGGCTGGGCCTCTTCGCGGGGACCCTGGCGGGAGCCTGGGGCCGGCGCGCGCTGACGGTGGCCCTGCTCGCCCTCGTGGCGGTCGGCGCCGTCGCCGCGGCGTCCGGGGACTTCCTCTACTCGCTCTATCCGCAGCACCGCTTCTTCGTCTGCAACCCGTCCAACTCCGCGGCGCGCTTCTCGTGGGTGTGCGCGGTGCTGTTGGGCCTCATGTGGCTGGAGGCGAAGGTGGCCACGGGACAGGAGCCCTCACGGGTGCGGCGGTTCATCGAGGTGTTCGGCACCTCGTCGCTCTCCGCGTACTTCTTCCACGAGATGCTGCTGTTCTACCGGATTGGCGGCGTCTTCTCCTTCCAGCGCTTCTGGGGAGACCGCAGCGGGTGGGTCCAGTACTGGGTCCTCACCGCCGCGCTCATCGTCGCCACGTGGATGTCGTGCCTGGCGTGGGACCGGCTGGAGCACCTCGTGAAGACGGCGCTCCGGAGCGTGGGCAAGCGGCTGCGCCCCGCCCTGTCTCAGTGATTGCCGGCCGAGAGCTTTTCGAACGCGGCGATGATTTCAGGCGGGGCCTGCACCAGCTCGATGAGCACGCCCTCGCCCCCGTAGGGGAACTGCTCGTTGCCCTTGGGGTGCACGAAGCAGATGTCGAAGCCCGCCGCGCCCTTGCGGATGCCACCCGGCGCGAAGCGAAGTCCCTGCTGCTCCAGCCACGCCACGGCGCCCGGGAGGTCATCCACCCACAGGCCCACGTGGTTGAGCGGCGTCTCGTGGACCCGAGGCTTGCCCTCGGGGTTGATGGGCTGCATCAGGTCCACCTCTACCTTGAAGGGCCCCGCACCGGCGGTGACGATGTCCTCGTCCACGTTCTCCCGCTCGCTGCGGTAGGTGCCGTGAGGGGTCAGGCCCAGCAGGTCCACCCAGAGCTTGCGGAGCGGGCCCTTGTCGGCGCCGCCGATGGCGATCTGCTGGATGCCCAGGATTCGGAAGGGTCTTGAAGTCGACATGGGCCGGCACCCTGTCAGACGCCCCCGCGAGGGACAAGGGACTCGGGCCCGGAGAAAATCCATCGGAAAAGACCGTTTCCCCAGGTCGTGCGTATCGAGGCGGCCACCGTCCTCATTCGTCCCCTGGAGAACGCATGTCCCAGACCTTCCTGAAGCGCGGCCTGTCCTTGTGGGGAAGCGCCCTGCTCGCCGTCTGCGCCTTGCCCGCCTGCACCAGCGCCCTGTCCGCGAAGGACGAGCCCGCGCTGGCACCTTCGGCCCAGTCCCTCGCTCACAAGGAAACCGAAGGTTCGACCGAACAGGTGAGGCACCCCGAAGAAGCCTCCGAGGATGTCCTGCCCTCCAGCGACTCCGACGATGGGGACTCGGACAAGGCCATCAACAAGGTCCAGGGTGGAGTGGTGGGCCGCCTCAACGGCGCTCGCCCGAGCGAGGCCGCCATGCCCGCCACCGCCATGCCCGCCCCCCCGATGGCCGCGCCGCCGCCCACTGCGTACTCGCCAACTCCAAGGCCCTCGATGCCCATGGCAGCCATGGCGAAGCGAAGGCTCCCGACGGGCCCGCGGGAACATGACCGGTACTCCGAGCCCTCCTCGGAAGGGAACACGCACGAGGCCTGGAAGCCGAACACCTTCATCGAGACGGCGAAGGACCCCCTGTCCACCTTCGGCGCGGACGTGGACACCGCCTCCTACACGGTGGCGCGCCGGCACCTCATGCAGGGCACCCTGCCCCCGGGCTCGGCCGTGCGGGTCGAGGAGTTCGTCAACTACTTCAAGTTCCGCTACACCCCGCCGGAGAAGGGGGCGTTCTCGGTGCACCTGGACGCGGCGCCGTCGCCCTTTGACGCCAAGCGGCACTTCGTCCGGGTGGGTGTGCAGGGCAAGTCCGTCTCGCGCTCCCAGCGCAAGGCCGCGCACCTGGTGTTCCTCATGGACACCAGTGGCTCCATGAGTTCCTCCGACCGGCTCCCGCTCGCCAAGGAGGCCGTGAAGATCGCCGTGAAGAACCTCAACGAGAACGACACGGTGGCCATCGTCACCTATGCGGGCTCCACGCGAGACGTCCTGCCGCCCACGCCCGCCTCGGACGTGAAGAAGATCCACGACGCGCTCGACTCGCTCGAGTCCGGCGGAGGCACCGCGATGGGCTCCGGCATGGAGATGGCCTACAAGCACGCGGTGAAGAAGGCCTCCGGCCAGGTGGTGTCCCGCGTCGTGGTGCTCACGGATGGAGACACCAACATCGGCCCCAGCCTGAGCCCGGAGTCCATGCTGGAGAGCATCCGCAAGTACGTGGCCGAGGGTGTCACCCTCACCACCGTGGGCTTCGGCATGGGCAACTACCGCGACGACCTGATGGAGAAGCTCGCGGACAAGGGCAACGGCAACTGCTTCTACGTGGACAGCATGAAGGAAGCCCGCAAGGTCTTCGAGACGCAGCTCACCGGCACGCTGGAGGTCATCGCCAAGGACGTGAAGCTCCAGGTGGAGTTCAACCCCGCGGTGGTGAGCCGCTACCGGCTGCTCGGCTATGAGAACCGCGACGTGGCGGACAAGGACTTCCGCAACGACAAGGTGGACGCCGGAGAGATTGGCGCGGGCCACAACGTCACCGCGCTGTACGAGGTGGAGCTCATCCCCGGGGCGAAGGAGAAGCTCGCCACGGTGCGGGTGCGCGCCAAGGCCCCCAACGGCACCGAGGCCTCCGAGCAGGCCTTCCCCTTCGACTACGCCAAGGTGGCCCCGTCGCTGGACGCGGCCTCGCCCGACTTCCGCTTCGCCCTGGCCGTGGCGGCCACCGCGGACATCCTCCGTGGCAATCCCGCCGCCCAGAACTGGAGCCTGGCAACCACGCGCAAGCTGGCCGAGGGTTCCGCCGCCAAGAACGCCGAGCGCCTGGAGTTCGTGCAACTGGTGACGCAGGCCCGAGCGCTGTCGGGGGCCTCCGCGCGCGGGGAATGATGTCGTCATCGCAGCCGAAGTGAGGGAGGTGGAAGGTCCCGGGGGGTGCCTTCCACCTCTTGTTTCTTGTCATTCATTGCAGGGCCTTTCCCCACCTCGGGAGGGAAGGAATGGCGGACGCCTTGCGGTACACTGGGCCGCGCATGCGCCCACTCCCCTCTGTCTCCCGCTCGTTGCTTGCCCCCATGGCCGCCACCCTCCTCGCGTGTGGAGGATGCGGAGAAGACCCGTCCGGCGGCGGGGTGCCGCTGGGGGAGGAGCAGCAAGGCATCGCGACCTATTACGACGCCACCGGCGCGGGCAATTGCAGCTACGACGCCAGCCCCGACGACATGATGGTGGCCGCGATGAACACGCCCCAGTACGCCCACAGCGCGGCGTGTGGCCAGTGCGTGGACATCCAGGGCCCCAGCGGCAACGTCCGCGTGCGCATCGTCGACCGGTGTCCGGAGTGCGCGGCGGGCCACCTGGACCTCAGCCGCGAGGCCTTCGCGAAGATCGCCGAGATGCGCCTGGGCCGCGTGGACATCAAGTGGAAGGTGGTCTCCTGCGACGTGGCCGGCGGCCTCCAGTACCACTTCAAGAACGGCAGCAATCCGTGGTGGACGGCCATCCAGGTGCGCAACCACCGCCTGCCCATCTCCAAGCTGGAGTGGCGGCGAGGAGACGGCGCGTGGAAGAACGTCCCGCGCCAGGACTACAACTACTTCGTCAACGACAGCGGCATGGGCGAAGGGCCCTTCAGCGTGCGCGTGACGGCGTCCACGGGGGAGCAGGTGGAGGACACCCTCTCGCGGGTCCTCGACAACGGCCTCACCCAGGGGGGCGCCCAGTTCAGGTAGGCACGGCGGTGGACCGGGGCCCGCATCGGCCCCGGCCCGATGAAGCCCGCGCTACCGGCGCAGCATGGAGCGAAGGAGCTCCAGCGCCTCGGTCACGTTCTGCCAGACCTGGAGCGACTTGATGCCCTCGCCTTCGCCTTGCACCGCGCGGCGAGAGGCACGCTCCAGCGGCAGCAGCACCCCTTCCACCAGCTCTATCTGCCGGCTCAGCTCCGCGGGCGACATCCCCGCGATGGCGCTCCGCTGAAGCGACTCCGCCGAGACCTGCGCGGACACGTTCACCGGACGGTCCGCCAGCGAGGCCATGGCGCGCGAGAGCTGCTCCATGTACGGCCCCATGTCCTGCGCGGGGGCCTGCGCGACGGGCGCCGACACAGGCGTGCTCACCCGCTCCGTCAGCGCCTTGAGGAGCTGGGCCAGGTGCTTGAGGTACGGCGTCAGGTCCGTGGCGGCGGCGCCAGGCGTCGGCGCGGGAAGAGGCGGCGGCAGCGGGGGCGGCGTGGCCTTCACCTCGCGCCCCACCCGGGCCACTTCGAGCACCGCGTCGCGCAGGGCCTCCAGGTACGGCAGCGCCTCGGCCGTGGGGTCCGCCGCGTCGCGCTCCGTCCCCTGCTGGACCTGCGTGGCCGCCTGCACCACCGCGTCCCGCACCGCGCCGAGCTGCTCCTCGATGCCGCTGAGCTGACCGGTGACCCGCGCCACCGGGTCGTCTTCCTTGCCGCCCATGCGCTTGACGCGCGCGAAGCCCTGCTTGATCTCCTCCCACCGCTTCGCCTTCTCCGGCGTGAGGCGGCCGCGCATCTCCGCCAGCTTGAGCAGGTTCTGCTCCGCGGCGGTGGTGAGCGTCTGGGATTCGCCCTGGTAGTGGTCGTCGATGAGGCGCTCCAGCTCCGCGTCCGTCATCGCCGCCACCAGCTTCTCCGTCAGCTTGCTCATGTTGCGGTAGCTGCCCTGGAGCTTGAAGGCGGGCTCGGTGCGGAAGCGCTCATCCTGCGCCGCCGACGCGATGTACTGCATGTTCACCTTCAGCAGCACCGACTGCACCCGGAACATCCGCTGGAAGATGGCGACAATCTCCTGGAGCTCCGCCGCCGCGTAGCCGTGCTTCAGCTCGCCCGCGGGGACCTCCTCGCCCTGCGCCATGCGGATGAGACGATGCGTGTCCGCCGCGTCGCGCGTGGCCAGCGGCGCCGTCACCACGTTCGACGTGAGCGCGTTCTCCAGGTAGCTCAGCGCGAACAGGTGCTCCTTCCCGTCCAGGATGTCACCCAGGTTGTAGGTGTCCGCGCGGTTGGCGAGCATGTCCGGGATGCGGAAGCGCTCACCGGTCTCCGTGTAGGGATTGCCGGCCATGACCACGCAGAACTTCTTGCCGCGCAGGTCATAGGTGCGCGTGCGGCCGTTCCACACGCCCTCGATGCGGCGCTGACCGTCGCAGAGCGAGATGAACTTCTGGAGCAGCTCCGGGTCCGTGTGCTGGATGTCGTCGAGGTAGAGCATCACGTTGTTGCCCATCTCGAAGGACAGGTTGATGCGCTCCACCTCCTGCCGCGACGTGGCGTTGGGCGCCTCCGCCGGGTCCAGCGACTTCACCGAGTGGCCCAGCGCCGGCCCGTTCACCTTGACGAAGGTGAGGCCCAGGCGGCTCGCCACGTACTCCATCAACGTCGTCTTGCCGTAGCCCGGCGGAGACATGAGCAGCAGCATGCCCATGCGGTCCGTGCGCTTGCCCTCGCCCGCGGCGCCGAGCTGCTTGGCGAGGTTCGCGCCGATGAGCGGCAGGTACACCTCGTCGATGAGGCGGTTGCGCACGAAGGACGACAGCACCTTCGGCGTCAGCTCCTCCAGGCGCAGCTTGCGGCGCTCGCGCTCCAGCAAGTCCCGCTGCAGCGCGCGGTACGCCTGGTACCGCGGCACGCGGAGCTGCCGGAACTCGTTCAAGCGGCCCAGGAACTCATCCAGGCGAATCCCCAGCTTGCGGTCGATGATGCGCGGGTGGCTGCCCAGCAGACCCGTCACCTCGGCCGCCGTCAGCGCACCCGCGGGCTCGCGGTCCAGCTTGCGCTCGGTGAGCAGCAGCACCGCCGTCTCCAGCACGAAGTAGCCTGCCTCGCCCGCGCCACCCTCGCGCTGGGCCAGATAGGCCTCCACCCAGGCCCGGGCCATCTCCAGCCGCGAGGCCAGGTCCTTCTCCAGCCCGCGCAGGTCGTCCTCGAACGCGGTCCGAGTCCCCTGCCGCTCGAGCTGCGCCAGGAACGCATCGCGCAGGGCGACCGCCTCGCCGCTCGTGGTGAAGCGGGGCCGCTCCACGGCCAGCTCCTCCACGAGATAGCGCCCGGCGAGCCGAGCTTCGGCCGGAGACTGGGCCAGCCGCTGCGACTGGAGGAAGGCGCTCACGGCCTCCCCCAAGGCAATCCCCAGCTCGTTCAGCCCGCCGCCCGCGGAGAACGTCTGCCGCAGCCGGGCGAAGCTTCGCGCGCGGCGGTGCAGCAGTCCTCGCGCGGACTCGTCCGCGTCGAAGGCCCAGTAGAGCGCGGCCCAGGCCCGAGGCCCGGGAGCGAAGCGCAGGAGCCCCGCGCCCTGGTGCAGCGACAGGAGCTTCTCCACGAGGGCCGTGGCGTCCACGTCATGCACGCCGCGCTCGTAGCCTTCATCGAAGCGGTCCGCCGCGTACGTGCGCACGCGCTCGAGCAGCGTGCCGGCAATCACCGCCGCATGAAGCGCGGACAGTGTCAGCCCATTCTTGTTCTCCTCGGCGTCCGCGAGGAGGCACGCGGCCAGGAACTCGGCGCGGTACACCTCGCGCGTCTCGGAGACGAGGTGCTGGTCCCAGAGGGCCTGGTGCTCGAGCAGCGCCGGGTCCTCGAGCTTCTGCGCGTAGTCGGAGCCCGTGAGCTGGAGGAAGAGCGCGCCATCGCGCGGCACCAGCGTCAGGTCCAGTGGCTGCGTGTTGACGTTGAAGCGGAAGGTGCCCAGCTTGATGAGCGAGTCCCCGTCCGCGAACAGGTCCTGCTTGTCGCGCAAGGCGCGCAGCGCGTCCTGCTTGGCCGACTTGAGCCGCGACTGCACCTCGTCCGAGCGCACGCTGTCATGGAGCCCCATGAGCTGCTCGGAGAGCTGCCGCAGCTTGAGGATCATCGCGTCGGTGGCGAAGTACGCGTTGAGCTCGTCATCCGACTTGAACGCCTTCGAGCGGCGCTGCACCCCCTGGAGGATGCGCTCCGCGGCGCCGAAGAGGCTCTGGGCGCGCCGCTGACGCTCGTCCACCAGCGTCTGCTTGCGCGCGCCGAACGCCTCCAGCAGCTCCTCGCGCTTCTGGGTGATCTGCCCCAGGAACTCGTCGAACTCGCCGAAGCGCCCCTCCAGCTCCTCCAACTGCACGGTGAGGCGCGACAGTCCCTCGTCGCACTTCTCGGGGACGTCCGCCTGGGCCAGGGCATTCTCGATGGCCTGCCCCAGGAGCTTGAACTGGGCGCCGAACTCCGCGCGCTTCTCGCGCCCGGACAGCTCCTTGCGCTTGGCCGACAGGCTCGCGCGCACGCGGTTGAGCCGGCCGAACAGCTCGGAGATGCCCTCCAGGATGCGAGCCCGGGCCAGCGGGTCCCCCACCTGGAGTCCGCCCACCACCTCCCCCAGCACGGTGAGGCCCTGAGCCGTCTTCTCGATGTCCTCGCCCAGCGGCGCCAACTCCGACGTGGTCTGCACCGGCTCCAGCTTCGCGAGCAGCTCATCCAGGCGGCCCGCCAGCGGCTGGAGCGCCTCGCCCTTCTGGAGGAACTCCACGCAGCCGGAGCTGGTGTTGTCGGACGCCTCGACGACGGCCTTCTCCAGGGCGTCCACGCGCCCCAGGTCCATGTAGCGGATGTCCTTGAGCGTGATGAGGTGGCCGCGCTGCTGGCGCAATTCCGCCAGCACCAGCATGAACTCCTCGGCGGTGGTGAGCAGCTCCGGCCGCACGCGCGCCAGCAGCTTCACCTGCGCCTTCTCCGCCTCCGCCAGCGACTCCGAGGCGCGCTTCTGGAGCGCCAGCACCTTCTCGAACTCGTCGATGATGAGCTCGGAGGTCTTGCGCAGCAGCTCGATGGGCTCCAGGAGCGACGTCTCCGCGTGCCCCAGCCAGTAGTACGCATCCAGCGCGCGCGTGGCCGCGGCGACCAGGTCCTCGTAGGTGCGCCGGTTGGGCTTGTCCGTCTTCGCGATGCGCTGGAGCGTCAGCGCGTCGGAGATGCCGCGCACCAGCTCCGCGTTGCCCACCTTGCCCAGGTAGCCCGGCGCCGCGGGGGTCGCCGCCGCGTGCTCGTCCGACACGAAGGGCGTCTGCCACACCTGCATGGGATGGACACGCGTGGGGTCCTGCGACGTCTCCCGGAAGACCACCAGCCCGCCATCCGCGAAGAGGCTGTAGCCGTTGCACACCAGCGGGTTCTGCACCTCCTTGCGCACCAGGTTGTAGGGGAAGAGCAGGTAGCGGCCCTCCTCGCGCTGGTGGAAGACGTAGAGCACGTCCTCGCCATTCGGTGAGCGGATGACCTTCTTGAACTCCATCCCCGCGCCGGTGGCCTCGCCGTCGAAGACCTTGAAGTCGCCCGTCTGGAGGTAGTAGCCGCCCGGGAAGATGATGCCCTGGTCCTCGGGGAGCCGGATGCACGCCTGGCCGATGGCGTCGATGCGCACCACGTGCTGCGTGCGCGAGTTGAACACCAGGTAGCGCTGCGCCTTCTCGCGGAAGGGCAGCACGCGCAGGAGGATGAGCCCGCCCACCTGGGCCCACGCGAAGCGCGCGTCATCCAGCGACTGGTTCGCGTCCTCCACCGGCTCGCTGTAGATGCCCAGCCCGGACGACGTGTTGTTCTCGACCTTGACGGTGAGGTCGCCCTTCACCGTCTCCACGAACACCTGGTCCAGCACGTTGACGTGCGGGTGCTGGCCCAGCACGTAGTTCTCACGCGTGGCCGTCGTCCACTCGAAGTCGTGCGACGGCGGGAAGACGTGGTCCTTCTCGCCCTGGTTGTCCAGGTAGGTGGCGCGGCCCTCGGTGTCCAGGTTGAAGCGGAACACCTTGATGTCGCGCGTGGACTGGCCCGTCTTGAAGACGACCAGCAGGCGTGCGTCCTTGCGCCGCAACTGCTGGAGCTTCGCGTCCTTGTAGTAGCGGTACAGCTCGCTGAAGTCCTTGATGAAGCGCGGGTCCGCCAGGAAGCCGCCCGCCTCCGTGTGCGGCACCGCCGACAGGTCGAACCCGTCGGCCGTCTTCTCGAACCGGTGCAGCGAGAAGACGTCCGCGACGGAGGTCTCCTTCTTCAGCCCGATGAAGACGTTGTAGCCGAACAGCAGGTACTTGCCGACGCTGACGATGTCGCGCGCGACGCAGTTGTTCTCCGTGCGCACGCGCTCGTTGCCGGTGACGGCCAGCTCCGTGCCACCGAAGAACGCCTTGCGCCGGGTGTTGAGCTCCGCTGCCTTCGAGCCCAGCACGTCCGCCTGCGCGAGCAGCCGCGTCCGGATGACCTCGTAGCTGCCCCCCTCGAGCGCCGCCTCTTTCGCGGGCGCCGCGCCCTTGCCACCGTCAGTTGCCATGAGTGTTCACCGGAATCTCGCAGGGACCCCGCCCTCGCCCCGCCCTCGAGGCGGGACACCACCCTGGAAGGCCCAGGGCGGGGTCGTCGTGACGTCATGCGCGCCACCGCGACTCATGCGCGGTGGCGGCCCCCTACCACCCGCTTCAGCCCTGCGTGTCCGAGGACGACGCCTTGCCGTCCTTGGCCAGCAGCGCCTTCAGGTTCGCCACCGTCGCATCGGTGGCGGAGCCCGGCGCCATGCGGTGCAGCAGCGCGGCCACGGCCAGGTTCTGCGCGTCGTTGCTCAGGCCCGGCTTGGAGAGGATCTCCTTGAGGTCCGCGGGGAAGTCCTTCTCGCCGTTGAGGTAGCCGCCCAGCGCCGTCTTCAGCGCCTCGCCGTGCTCCAGCGCGCCGTCCACCGCGGTGCCGAAGGACACCGCCTTGACGAAGCGCTCGAAGAACTGGCCGTCGCCGCCGACGATGTTGAACTTCGCGTTGGCGAACGCCTTGGCCAGCACCTCCGCCTGGGCGTGGGCCACGTCCTTGCGCACGCGGATGGTCTCCAGCTCCACGTCGCGCTCCTTGTTGAGGCGCAGGCGGAACTCCTCGTGCTCGCGCCCCACCCCGTCCATCAGCTTCATGGACGCGGCCTTCTCCGCCAGGCCCCGGGCCTCGGCGAGCAGCTTCTCCTGGATGGCCGCGGCCTCGGCGAGCTGCTTCTCCTTCGTGGCGACCGCCTCCGCCTCGCCGCGCTTCTGGATGGCGACCGCCTCCGCCTCCAGCACGCGCGCCTTGGCCAGGCCCTTCTCCTGCTCACCCGCCGCCTCGGCCAGCAGCCGCTCACGGACGATCTGCGCCTGGGCGTGGCCCTGCTTCTCGATGGCGCCGGCCTCCGCCTCCTTCACGCGCACCTGCGCCATGCCCAGCTTCTCCGTGGCCGCCGCGTCCGCCTCCTTCACGCGGATGCCCGCCAGGCCCTCCGCCGCGGCCTCCGCCTGGACACCGTCGGCCAGGCGCATCTTCGCCTTGGCCGTCTTGTCCGCGGCCTCCAGGTCCGCCTCCGCCAGCGTGAGCTTCTCCTTCGCGATGAACACCGCCATCTCGCTGTTGGCCTTCGCGGCGTTCACGTCCTTGACGGTCTTCTCCTGCGCCTGGCCCTCGGCGGTGATGATGAGCGCCTGCTTGCGGCGCAGGGCGTCCGACTCCACGCGCAGGTCCTTGATGCGCTCCTCCTCCTGCGCCACCGTCTTCTCCACGGCGATGCGCGCGCGCACCACGTCCGCGATGTCCTTCTTCTGCTCCTCCAGCGCGCGCTCCTTGGCGATGCGCTCCAGCTCCGTCTCACGCTCCCGGCTGATGGCCGCCAGCGCCCGGGCGCGCTCCACGTTCTCCGCCTCGACGCTCACCTCGCGCTCGCGGTGCTTCTGGGCCACCTCGATGTCGCGCGACTTGTTCTGCTCCTGGACGAGGATCTCCTGCTCCGCCTTGATGCGCGCCAGCTCCGCCTTGGAGTGCTGCTCCTGCTTCACGCGCTCGGTCTCCGCGGACTCCTCGGCCTGCACCGTCTCGATGGCGCGGCGCTGCTTCGCGGACGCCTCCTCGCGCTGGCGCTCCAGCTCGAAGATGCTCTGGTCTGCCTCGACATTGCGCTTGGTCACCGCCTGGCGCTCGGTCTGCTTGAGCTCGTTGGTGATGACGTTCTGCTCGGTGGTGAGCTTGGTGATCTTCCGGATGCCCTCGGCGTCCAGGATGTTGTCCTTGTCCAGCATCTCCACCGGGGTCTGCTCCAGATAGTCGATGGCGCAGTCCTCCAGCATGTAGCCGTTGAGGTCCTTGCCGATGACCTCCACGACGTTGTCCTTGATTTCAGCGCGCTTCGTGTAGAGGTCCACGAAGTCGAAGTTCTTGCCCACCGTCTTGAGGGCCTCGGAGAACTTGGCCTCGAAGAGCTTCTCCAGCGTCTCCTGGTCGCTGGCGCGCGCGCAGCCGATGGACTGGGCGACCTTGAGCACGTCCTCGCGCGTCTTGTTCACGCGCACGAAGAAGGTGACCTTGATGTCCGCCCGGATGTTGTCCTGGCAGATGAGGCCCTCCTTGCCGCGGCGGTCGATCTCCACCGTCTTCAGCGAGATGTCCATCACCTCGGCGCGGTTGATGATGGGGAAGACCACCGCGCCGGAGAAGGTGACCAAGGGCTCGCTCTTCAGCGTGTTGACGATGAGCACCTTGCCCTGGTCCACCTGCCGGTAGAGGCGGACGATGGTGAGGATGATGCCCGTGAGGAGGATGACGCCTCCGCCCACGGCGACTACCAAGGTGATGGGATCCATGGCCTTTTCCTGTGAAGTATTGACGGCGGGCCTTGTATCAGGCGCCAGGGATCCCCCGCGAAAGCCCCCTGGCGTCGAATCCACTCACGGCCCGCCCCCCTCGAGCAGGCCCGTGCCTTGACTCATTTCAAATCATGTCCGCGCTCGCGAACGGGCCAGCGCCGCGGCCCGCTCGGGGTCACGGAGCTGCGCCATCTCTTCCGGGAGGAGCCAGTCCACCGGCTCCACTTCATAGACATCCCGCTGGGCGTCGTACGCGAGCACCAGCGCGGGATCTCCCCGCTTCAATCCATTCGTCTTCGCGCACACCACGTTCAGGATGAAGCCCGCACCGCCATCCTCGAACGTCGCATGGCCGTTGCGGTCCGTGACGCTGCCGCTGGAGATGGTGCACACGCGGCCCATCAGGGAATCGCGCCCCGGCGCCTTCTGCGCCACGAACACGGGCCGCAGCGGCCGCACCGCGAAGCCTGAAATCACCAGCCCCGCGAGGAAGCACAAGAGTCCCAGCACGCCGCTGATGAGCCATGACGGCAGCACGGCCCCCAGCGCCCCGTGGGCCAGGGGCGTGGTCATCAGCGACAGGAACCAGGCGAAGAACGAGACCAGGCTCACCGACACCGTCAGCGGGATGCCCGCGAACCCGAGCGTGGAGAGGATGCCGCCCTCGACGTCGGCCCCGTGGTCATGCGAGCCCATCGCCTTGCCGCCGCCGTGGAGCGCCTCCCCCGCCGCCTTCGCCCCGCCCTCCAACGTGCCCGCGAGCGCCTTGCCACCGCCCTCGAGCGCGGCGCCCAGCGCCTTGCCACCCGACTCGAAGTCGACGTGGCCACCATCAAGAAGGTCGATCCCCACCGCGCCCACGATGACGAAGAGCCAGTACGTCACCACCACGCCCATGGCGGTGGTGAAGAGGGCGGTGGGGAACGCGAGGATGGCGTCGAGGAAGGGCGTCATCTCGCCCGGCACTCTAATCGAGCCATCTCTTCCTGGAAAACCGAGGCCAGCGTTTTCCTGGCCGGCCCCCGGGCGGGCCCTCGACGGGGCCCACGTCACCCCGCCCTCAGGCCGGGACGACCTCCACCACGCTCGGCGGCATGGTGGTCGGCGACACGCGATTCACGCGCAAGCCCGCCTTCTCCACCAGCGCGGTGTACTCGGGGCCCGTGCGCTCGCGACCGCCCACCAGCACCATCATGGCCACGTCGTACAGGTTCCCGAAGTGCGGCTGGTTGTCGCCCGGGAGCACCGTCTCCACGATGAGCAGCTTGGAGTCCGGGCTCATCGCGGCGCGGACGTTGGAGAGCAGCTTCACGCAGCGCTCGTCGTCCCAGTCGTGGAGGATCTGCGACAGGATGTAGATGTCGTGGCCAGAGGGAATCTGCTCGAAGAAGTCCCCCGCCACCACCTTGGTCCGCGCGCCCAGCCCCAGCTCCGCCATCCGCGCCACGGCCCCGTCATGGACGTGCGGCAACTCGAAGAGCGCGCCCTTCGTCTGGGAGTGGGCCTGGAGGATGTGCGCCAGCAGCGTGCCCGTCCCGCCGCCCAGGTCCATCACCGACTTCGCCTTGGAGAAGTCGTAGGCCGCCACCACCGCGGGCGCGTTGAGGTTCTGGTACGCCGCCATGCTCTCGTTGAAGAGCGCGCCCTCCTCCGGGTGCTTGGACAGGTAGCCGAAGAAGGAGTCCCCCATGATCTTCTCGAGCGTCGGCTGGCCCGACTGCACCGAGAACTTCAGCTCCCCCCAGGCCTTCCAGGACAGATGATGCCCCTGGGACATCAACAGCCAGTACACCGAGCCGGGGCTGTCCTTGCGCACCATCATGCCCAGCTCCGTCAGCCCGAAGCCTTGCGTCTGCTCATCCTTGACGAGCACCCCGACCCCAGACAACAGACGCAAGAGGCGCCGCAAGGCCGGAGCGTGCGCCCCCGTCGCCTTCGCAAGCTCTTCCACCGTCTTCGGCACATCACCGATGATGTCGGCGATGCCCAGCTCCGCCATCACATGCAGGGCGCGAGAGACCCAGAACCCGTAGACCATCTGGCTCATCACCAGTGCGGCTGGAGGAGCACTGGGAGTACTTGCATCGGGAGCAACGAGACGAGGCTGATGGCTCATGGCGAGGGAACCTTGAGGGTAGGAACGAGTTGTATCAATTCTGGAACTTGGCAGTCATCCTAGAAGTCTAATTTCCACCAGTTTCTCTGGTATTCCCGTCATTTTCCGTGCCTCCGTATATCACTCACCGCCAGGCGTTGCCCGCAGGCGACCTCGAGACGCTCCGCGTCGCGTTGCTCGGCTCACGCTTCGTGGCCCGCAGTCCCCTGATGGGGACATTTCAGGGCAGCCGAGGGTTCGCTTTCATCTTCACACAGGAAGGCCGGGCCACTCTCGAGGAGCGCTTCCCGTTCCTGCGCGCCTACCTCGCCCGCGTCCTGGACCCGGACAGCGCGCGGGGGCTGCGGCCCTGGTGGCAGCGGCTCCTGGGCGGCGCGCGCGCGGACGGGGTGCCCAATGCCTTCTATCTGAACCTGCTGCTGCTCGAACCGGGCATGAGCGTGGGGCGCCACATCGACGCCACGCTTCAGGGGCCCAGCGGAGTCCCTGGCGCCACGCCCCACCATGTCAGCGTCCTCTACCTTCAAGTGCCCCAGGACGCGCGCGGCGGGGCCCTGCGCCTCTCGCGGGATCACCAGCGCGTGGGTGACGTGCGGCCCAGCCCCGGACTGCTGGTGCACTTCCAGGGGCACCTCCAACATGAGGTGCTCCCCTTCCTGAGCGCGGAGGACGGTGCCCAGCGCGCGAGCCTCGTGTGCGAGCAGTATGTCTTTCCTCCCGAGGCACTCGCGCGATTGCCGACCTTTCGCATCCAGTCCAAGGCGGGCTTCGCGGCCTACCTGGACTCCCAGCGCGGGTAGGACCGGGGGAAACCCAACCTCAACCCCACTACGAGTGCTACCAGATTACACCAAATCAAGAAAGCAGTGTGAGAAGCAACTTCCAGGCATCTTGAACCGATGACTCTTTGCGGCAACTCGGATCCGAGGGGCCGTGATGCAGTTTCTCGAGAAAACTGGAGGCAGCAATGAGGTGGAATTCCCCGCTGCGGCGCGGCTGGTTCGGCGCCGTCACCACCATCGTGGCCCTCGGTGTCGGTTGCGGTCCCGCGACCGATGCGAACGAGCCCCAACCCGTACCCGAAACCCCCGCCGAATCGCTTCAGGTGAACCTGGACGACGCGTTCGTCGCCGTCCCGCGCAAGGTGAGCAGCGAGCAGCAAGCGGTCATCCGCCAGAGGCTCGACGGACAGGTGTCGAACTCCGGCGAGAGCTTCTACCTGGCCATCCGCAAGAGCGAGCTGAACCAGCGCTGGTTCATGTCCGCGTTCCTCAAGCAGCTCTTCCCCGGAGCGGTGATGTACGGCGCCGCCAGCTCGCTGGGAACGCGGGTGGTGAGCTTCAAGGAGCAGAACGGCAAGCTGTTCGTGTTCGACGTGGATGACCGCAAGACGACCAGCGACATCTTCGACCCGGACGTCCTCATCGAGGCGTGGCCCATCGTCAACGACTATGGCGCCTTCAACGCGCTGAGGGGCTCCAACAGCTACATCCTGGTGGACCCGACGGCGGGACTCAACCGCTTCGCCATCATGGGTGAGGCGTATGGCGCCAGCGGCGTGCGCTTCGAGACGGAGCTCGCGTTCGCCCAGCGCTTCCGGAAGATCTCCGACGGCGTCACCTTCGAGCAGGTGTTCACGGGCTACGCCGACGTGGCGGACCCGGACTCCAGCGACTACCTGGAGGACAACCAGCTTCGCAGCTCCGGCACGCTGGGCATCGCCCTGCGCCGCTACCAGGAAGGTCAGGGCTACACGCCGACCGCGCTCCCCGACCAGGAGCACTACTTCCGCGGCGAGCCCCGGCTGATTCCCAACACGGGCGTGGTGGAGCAGACCGCCGCCAAGTGGAACATCCGCCCGGGCATGAAGCCCATCAAGTGGATCATCACCGACACGGTGCTGTCCGTGCAGGCCGACCCCCGCTTCCAGCAGTACGACGTGGTGGGCGCGGTGAAGCGCGGCGTGGAGAGCTGGAACCAGGCCTTCGGCTTCAAGGTGTTCGAGGCCAGCGTGGGCACCAGCGAGGGCTTCGCGGATGACGACAGGAACGTCATCATCTTCGACCCGGACGCCTCCGCGGGCTTTGCCTTCGCCAACTGGCGCACCAACCCCAACACCGCGGAGATTCGCGGCGCCTCCGTCTACATCAACGCCCTGTGGCTGGAGCTCGCCGACGGCGACTTCGAGAGCGATGTCCAGGCCCGCGTCGCGGCGAAGGTGAAGAACCGCGCCAAGACGCCGAAGATGTCGTGGGGCGGCTTCGACTCCGGACACCTGTGCGAGCTGCCGCTGCCCTCCCTGCGCGAGGGTGCGTCCGCGAAGCACGAGAAGCTGAAGAAGAAGGCGCCCGACGCGGCGGCGGCGGCCCAGGAGCTGGCGCTCACCAGAAGGTGGAGCGCTACCTGACGCACGTCATCCTGCACGAGGTCGGCCACACGCTGGGCCTGCGCCACAACTTCGCGGGCTCGCTCGTGTATGACGGCACGCCCAACACGCCGCGCTCGAACTCCGTGATGGAGTACGTCGTGGACGCGGACGCCATCTACGTGGACGTGCCGCAGTCGTACGACGTGCAGGCGGTGCGCTACCTGTACAACCTGTCCTCCGAGCAGCCCACGGACCTGTTCTGCACGGACGAGCACACCCGCGTGGAGCCGTACTGCAACCGGTATGACCAGTACTCGGATCCGCTCGGCGAGGACTACGGCCCCACCTTCCTGCTCGTGAAGGAGCTGGTGCTGTACGAAATCCTCCCGTTCCCCGCGCTGGCGGCGGCGTTCGACCACTACGGCAACGCCACGCTGCAGTGGGCGCGCTCTGGAACGTCGGCGGACCGGCGCTTCGCGTACAACATCGCCATGGCCTACGTGCGTCCTCCCGTGGCGCTGCCCCCGGACGCGGGCCCGGGCTTCGGCCCCGCGGCGGATGACCTGGCCCGCCGGGTCCTGTCGCGGCTCTACCTGGACCCCGTGGCGAGCCGCGGCGTCTTCAACGCCACCCCGGCGGAGTCCAGCGCCATCACCCCGGCGGCGGTCGCCGACATCCACGGCATCCTCATCAACGTGGACGGCATCCGCGGCTTCCAGTCCCGCCGCACCATGGTGGACATCCTGAAGTCGATGCAGAGCCTGGGTGCCTACTCCGCGCTGCGCCAGGGCCGCGACACCGTCGCGACCCAGGCGGGCACGGCGACCGGCTCGCAGAAGCTGCTGGCCGAGGACCTCCTCGCCCGCATCGACCTGGCGCTGTCGCCCTACTACCGCTGAGCCCGCGTCACGGATGCCCGGGGCCTGGCTGCCCGGGCATCACCGCCTCCGTCACCTCCGGCTCGATGGCCGTGGGTGGCGGGGGCCCCAGCGGTGGCGGCCACCGCAATGTCCACAGGCCCAGGTTCACCGGGTGACGGGACTCTGGGACAATGACTCACCGTCTCGATGGGGGGCGGAATGGGCATCGATTCCAGGAGGCACCGTGGCCGTTGATCCGCAGGGCACCGACATTCAGAAATTCATCCAGGAAGACCCGGGGGGGCCGCTGGTGATGTTGAACCTGGTGCGATTCAAGGAGGGAGGCCGCGCCTCGTTCGCGGAGTACGCGACGGCCGTCATGCCCTTCATGCTCAAGGCTGGCGCGCAGCCCCTCTACGCGGGAGATGGCTCCACCGCGCTGGTGGCGGACCCGGGGCAGACGTGGGACGCGGTGATGCTGGTGCGCTATCCCAGCCGGGCCGCGTTCCTCGAGATGGTGAGCGACCCCGAGTACCAACGCTTCACCCACCTGCGCACGGCCGCGCTGCACGAGGCGGTGATGCAGGCGACGATTCCCTGGGCGGCCTCGCCCTGAGTCGCGCGCGCTCTGGACCTAGCGTCCCGCGACGAGTCGCAGGTCCGCGGTGGGAATGAAACCGGGGGGCCGCCGGTGCCGGGTGGCCTGCTCGAAGGAATAGGCGAGCTTGAGCAATGTCGGCTCGCTCCAGGCACCGCCAATGAATGACACGCCCACGGGAAGTCCTCGCACGTAGCCCGCGGGCACGGTGAGCGTGGCATGGCCAGACACCGCCGCGGGCGTGGAGCTGCTGCCCAGCCAGTGGTCGCCATTGACCAGGTCGATGAGTCCCGGCGGGGCCTGCGTGGGCGCGACGAGCGCGTCGAGCTGGTGCTTGCGCATCACCGCGTCCAGCCCCTGTGAGCGAGACAGCTTCCGGCAGGCGGCCAGGGCCTTGCGGTACTTCGCGTCGGAGAGCGGGCCTCGGGCCTGGGCCTGACGGAACACCTCCTGGCCGAAGTACGGCATCTCCGCGTCCTGGTTCTCCTCGTTGAAGCGGATGAGGTCCGCGAGCGTGCGCAGCTTCGTCCGCTCCCCCACGCTCGCCAGCCACGCCTCGATGCCGGCCTTGAACTCGTACAGCATCACCTCGAACTCGGGCTCGTCCAGCTTGGACAGGTTCGGGATGGGCGCCGGGTCGACGATGGTGGCGCCCTTCGAGCGCATGACGTCCAGCGCCTGTTCCACCAGCGCGTCCGTGGCGGCGTGGTAGCCGAAGAAGCGCTCGCGCGGGACACCGATGCGCGCGCCCTTCAGGCCCTCCGCGTCCAGGAAGCGCGTGTAGTCCAGCCCCGTGCGGCCCTGGCTCGCGGCCGTCGCGGCGTCGGAGGCATCCACGCCCGCGAGCACCGTGAGCAGCGCCGCGGCATCCGCCACCGTGCGCGCCATGGGGCCCGCCGTGTCCTGGCTGTGAGAGATGGGGATGATGCCCGAGCGGCTCACCAGCCCCACCGTGGGCTTGAGCCCCACGAGCGAGCACGCCGCCGAAGGAGAGACGATGGAGCCATCCGTCTCCGTGCCCACGGACACGGCGCAGAGGTTCGCCGCGGTGGCCGCGCCCGAGCCCGAGCTGGAGCCCGAGGGTGTGCGGTCCAGCGCGTAGGGATTGCGGCACTGACCGCCGCGACCACTCCAGCCGCTCGAGGAGCGCGTGGAGCGGAAGTTGGCCCACTCGCTCAGGTTCGCCTTGCCCAGGATGACCGCGCCCGCCGCGCGCAGACGCTCGACGATGAAGGCGTCTTTCGAAGGCACGGCGCCCACCAGCGCGAGTGAGCCCGCGGTGGTCTGCATCTTGTCGGCGGTGGCGATGTTGTCCTTGATGAGCACGGGGATGCCGTGCAGCGGACCGCGAGCCCCCTTCTCCCGCCGCTCCAGGTCCAGCGCCTGGGCGATGGCGAGTGCGTCCGGGTTCAGTTCGATGACCGACGCCAGCGGCATGGGCCCGGTGCGGTCCACCGCCGAGATGCGCGCCAGATAGCGCTCCGCGATCCCGTGCGCGGTGAGCCGCCCCTCGCGCATTCCCGTCTGGAGGTCGGAGAGCGTGACCTCCGCCAGCTCGAAGGTGTTGGCCGGAGCGGCTTGTCCACCCGCGCTCGCGGAGGCATCGAGCGAGGCCAGCGCCGCGGCGGCGGCCGTGCCGCCCAGGAAGGAGCGGCGGCTCAAGTCGAGGGAGCGGTGACCCGGGGGCGTGGGCTTTTTCATGGAGTCCAGCGCAGTACAGCAGCGCCCCCCGGACTGTCGCAAGCCGGCCGGTTCGGAGGGAAGTCCCGCGACTCCGCGACACGCCTGTTACGGTGCCGCCCCACGATGGCTGCGAACCTGACCCTGCTGGCGGGACCTGACGCGCTGCGGCTGCTCCGCGAGCGAGGCCTCCGTGGCGAAGACGTGGATGTCGTACCCGGGGCGTCTGGAGGCCCCAAGTGGCTGGTGCTGGCGGGGCTGGACCGCGCCTTGTTCGGCGACCTGTTCAAGGACCGGATCCGCCCCCTGCATCTGATTGGCAGCTCCATCGGGAGCTGGAGGCTGGCCTGCCTGGCGCAGAAGGACCCCGTGTCGGCGCTGCGCCGGTTCGAGGCCGCGTACATCGACCAGCGCTATCCCCCGAAGCCCTCGCCCGCCGTGGTGAGCGAGATGAGCGACCGCATCCTCGACGCGCTCCTCGGCGACGAGGGCGTGGAGGAGATCATCCGCCATCCGTGGGCGCGGCTGCACATCATCACCGCCCTCTGCCGAGGCCCCCTCGCGGCGGAGCATCGCCACGTCCAGATGTTGGGCCTGACGCTGTGCGCGATGGGGAACGTGCTGAGCCGTCGGAGCCTGAGCCTCCACCTGCGCCGCGTCATCTTCGACACGGCGGGCGACACCGGCCCCTTCGCCGCTTGGAGGGACTTGCCCTCGGACCACCTGCCGCTGACGGCGCAGAACCTCAAGGCCGCGCTCATCGCCTCGGGCTCCATCCCGCTGGTGTTGAGTGGTGTGCGCATCCCGGGCGCGCACCCGGGGGTGTACCGGGATGGCGGTGTCATCGACTACCACCTGGACATGAACTTCGGCCCCGGAGAGGGCCTGGTTCTCTATCCCCACTTCTATCCCTATGTGGTGCCGGGCTGGTTCGACAAGCCGCTGCGCTGGCGACGGGCGCGGCCCGAGAACTTCCGCCGGGCCCTGCTCATCTCCCCTTCCGCCGCGCTGGTCGCGAAGCTGCCGGGCGGGAAGATTCCGGACCGCACCGACTTCGAGACGATGACCGACAACGAGCGCATCCGCGCCTGGAACAAGGTCGTCATCGAGAGCGAGCGCATGGGGGACGAGCTGCAGGAGCTCCTCGCCACGGGCCGACTCGTCGACCACGTGCGCCCGCTCTGAGAGCCCCGCGACGCTAGGGCTCGCGCTCGAGCTGGACCTTGTCCTCGTAGCACCAGCCCCACTGCTCGCCCGGCTCGAGCGAGCAGATGAGCGGATGGGCTGTGTCGTGGAAGTGGCCCGTCGCGTGTTTGTTCTTGGAGTCGTCGCAGCACCCCACCTTCCCGCACGTCAGACACAGGCGGAGGTGGACCCAGGTGTCATGGAGCTTGAGGCACTCCTCACAGCCTCGGGTCCGTGGACGGACCGGGCGAAGCTGGTCGAGGTGCCCACAGGGCCCCGTGCCCGCGCGAGGTCGGAACTCGTACGTGGCCTCCGTGTCGATGAGCTCGGCCGCCGTGCGAGGCGGAGTGGAAGTCGAGGGGCGCTCGGCCTCGAGCCCCTCTGGGGGAGGTGCGCGGAACAGCTCGGCGACACGCTCGAACGCCTCGGCCGAGCCCTTGAGGGAGAGCTCATCTCCCGCTTCGAGGCGCGTGTGCTCCGTCACATGGGAGAGCACCTCACCCTCGCGGCGCAGCTCCAGGAGCTTGAGGGCGCCTCCCGCGCGTGCGCTCAGCGTCTCCACGGACTCGCCGACCACGGGTGCCCCAGGGCGAATCGTCACCTTGCGCCAGCTCAGGCAGCCCTCCTCCAGCGCACAGATGAGCAGCGGCTTCTCGAGCGCGAGCGGCTGCCTCAGCGCCGCATAGCCCGAGCGACGCACGGCGTCCTCGTTGTCCTCGATGTCCTTCGGCGACTGGCGATAGTCCTCGAGCACCGAGGTCAACACGGCGACCAGGCCCTCCATCTCCTCGCAGACCACGACGTCCGCTCCGGCCGAGCGCACCGGGTCCACCTCCGAGACCATGCGAACCCTCGCCACGAGCCGCAGCGTCGGGTTCTCCATTCGTGCCACGGCGACCACGTGCCGGGCCCTGCTCGCGTCGTCATCCACGACGAGGAGGAGCTTGGCGCGCTGGACGCCCGCGACGCGCAGGGTGCGCTGTCGGGCGTAGTCTCCTCGCAGCACGGACATGCCCTCGGCCTCTGCTTCGTTCGCCCCCTGGGGACTCAGGGTGGTGACGAGGAAGGGGATCCCCGAGCCTCGCAGCACCCGAGACAACCGCCGCGCGCCTTCTCCGTAGCCCGCGACGATGGCGTGGTTCTCGAAGCGAGCGAAGGACTCGGACGCGAGGGCCTCGGCTTCATCCGTCGTCGGCCCGCTCTGGGCGACGGCGAGCTGGCGACGCCGCTTGAGCTGTCCTCCCGCCCAGACGCCCGATCGAGACAGCATCGGCGTGAACACCATCAACATCACGGTGGCCGCGATGAAGGCATGGGAGCCATCGGGAATGCCCGCGGGGAACAGCCCCAGCTTCCGGCCGCTGCGCTCCAGCACGAACGAGAACTCTCCCACCTGGGCCAGCAGCAGCGAGGCTTCTACCGCCACCGGTGCGCGATAGCCCAGCGCCAGCACGCTGATGCCCGTCGTCACGACCTTGACCAGGAGCACCGCGACGATGGCCAGCAGCACCTCGGGCAGGTGCTGCACCAGGAATCCGGCGTCCAGCAACATTCCCACGGAGACGAAGAACGTCGCGCTGAAGAGAATCTGGAGCGGGAGGATTTCGCCGAAGGCGTGCTCGCTGAAGCGGCTCTCGCTCACCACGAGGCCCGCGAGAAAGGCCCCCAGGGAGACGCTCACCCCCGCGAGGCTGGTGAGGTACGCGGTGCCGAAACACACGGCGATGACGGTGAGCAGGAACAGCTCCGGTGAACAGGTGCGCGCCACGACCTCCAGCAGGCGCGGCATCAACCGGCGCGCGACGACGAGCACGGCGACGATGATTCCCAGCGCCTTGCCGAAGGCTCCGACGAAGTGCCACGGCGTGTCCCCGATGCCCGAGAGGACGGGGACCAACAGCACCATCATCACCACGGCGAGGTCCTGGAAGATGAGCAGCCCCAGGGACACCTGGCCGACTTCGGATGACGTCTCGCCCCGGTCTCCCAGCAGCTTCAAAACGATGGCGGTGGAGGACAGCGCCACCAGGAAGCCGGTGAAGAGCGCGGGGCGCCAGGCCACGCCGAACAACATGAGCAGACCCATCATGCCCACGGAGGCGAGGCCCACCTGAAGCCCTCCCCCGCCAAACAAGAGCTTCTTCAGTCGGGTCAGCTTCTCCAGGCTGAACTCGAGGCCGATGCTGAACAGCAGGAGGATGACGCCCAGCTCCGCGGCCGAGTTCACCAGCTCCTGGTCCTTCACCAGTCCCAGCGAGTTGGGACCAATCAACGCCCCCGCGAGCAGGAAGCCGACAATGGGCACCAACCGGAAGCGATGGCCGACGTAGGCCACCAAGGCGCCGGCGGCAATCAACACGACAATCTCTTGCAGGAACGGAGGCGCGGCGGAGGCGAATAGGTACATGACCGAAGGCGGCGGCCCCATTCGAGCCCCGCGCGCCCAGACTGCCCCAGCAGGGCCAAGCCCCTGGCCTCCTGCGAGGCCATTCGTGCACCAGTCACCGTCACGGCGCGGGGTCCGCATGCACATGAGAGGCGAACGTCACCCCGAGAACGAACGCCCGACGAACAACGGCCGGCCCCCTCACGCGAGGAGACCGGCCGCCTGCGACCCAGACTTCAGTGGAGCGACGGGAGCCGGGCCCGCGAGGCACCCGGCTCCATCGACACCTTCAGCTCAGTTCGAACGACGGCGGCGGTGCAGCAGGCTGAGCAGCGCCAACGCCATCATTCCCATCGGAGCACCCGAGCCGGTGGCCGAGCAGCCACCCTCCTCCTCCGGAGACGCGGTGGCCTGCGCGGTGGTGCTGTGGCTGGCGTTCTTGCTGTCCGTCACCGTCAGCTTGAAGGTGAACGTGGCGCTATCGCCGTCGAGGTCGGGGACATCGACGCTGATGACCGCCTTGTTCGCCTCGTTGAGCGTCACGCGCGGGCCACTCGTCTGCTCCCACTTGTACGTGAGCGCATCCCCATCCGCATCGCTGGAGCCCGAGCCGTCGAGCGTCATCGACGTCTGGTCCCCGTTGACGATGATGCGAGCCAGCGCCACCGGCTCCCGATTCGGCACGGGCACGGAGGTGACGGTGACGACCACCAGCGAAGCCGCGCTGCTGACCGCGCCATCGCTCACCACCAGGCTGAACACCAGGTCGCGCTCCGCCGTCACCGTCGGCGCGGTGAAGGTCGGCTGCGCCACGGTGGCACTCGACAGCGCCACCGACGGACCGCTGACCTGCGTCCACTGATACGTCACGGCGGTGCCATCCGGGTCGCTGCTCGCACTGCCATTGAGCGTCACGGCCGCACCCGACTGGGCCGTCGCCGCGGCCCCCGCATTCGCGACAGGCGCACGATTCACGTTGCGCAGGGTGACCGTCACCTCCTTGCTCACGTTGTTCGTGCCGTCGGACACCGTCACCCGGAACCGGAGCTCCGCGCTGGAGCTCACGTCCCCCGCCCGGAACGACGCGGTCGCGGTGTTGGCGTTCTCGAGAGTCACGGAGTCACCATGCACTTGGATCCACGCGTACGTCAGTGCATCACCATCCGGGTCGGTGGCCTGGGCCACGAGGGACACGGTGGTCCGCTCATCGGCCGTCACCGCGGAGGCGGTCACCACGGGCAGGCGGTTCTCACCCGCGACGACCACGTCCACCGAGTCACTGACCCAGTGCACGCCATCGTTCACGATGAGCCGGAACGTGAGCGTCCCCGAGCCATCCGGCGCGGTGAACGAAGCACTCGGGCTGGTCGCATTCGCCAGGGCCACGGGCGTACCGGACGTCTGCACCCAGGCGTACGTGAGGCTGTCGCCGTCCGCGTCGTTCGCCGTGCCCGCGAGCGTGTACTGATCGCGCGCGACCACGGTGCCATCCGCACCCGCGCCCACCGTCGGAGCACGGTTGACGTTGAGCACCGTCACGGCCACTTCATGCGACGCCGTCGCCGTGCCATCGCTCACCGTGACGCGCAGGGTGACGACGTCGTCGGCCGTCACCTCGCCCGTCGCGAACGAGACCGTCGCGGTGTTGGCGTTCTCCAGCGTCACCTGCGGACCGGAGACGCGCTCCCACGAGTAGGTCAGCGAGTCGCCATCGGGGTCGGCCCCCGTGGCGGTGAGGGAGGCGGTGCTCCGCTCGTTGGCCGAAGTGGACGAAGCCGTCACCACCGGCGCGCGATTCACCGGGGACACCTGCACATCCACCGTATCGCTCGCGAGGGCGCTGCCATCGCTCACGGAGAGGCGGAAGGTCAGCGTCTCCCCCGTCACCGTCTCGGGGGCGACGAACGTGGCCACCGCCGACGTGGCGTTGGAGAGGGCCACCGGCGTGCCCGCCGTCTGCACCCAGGTGTACGTCAGGCTGTCTCCATCCGCGTCGCTCGCCGAGCCGCTCAGCGTGCCCTGGGCGCGCTCGTTCACCGAGCCATCCAGACCCGCGTTCACCGTGGGCGCGCGGTTGATGTGGCGCACGTCCACCGTCACGTCATGCGACGCCTCCGCCGTGCCATCGGAAACCGTCACGCGGAAGCCGAGGACCGTGTTGGTAGCCACCTCTCCCGTCGAGAAGGAGGCCGTCGCGGTGTTGGCGTTCATCAGCGTCACGGGCGAACCCGAGACCTGACTCCAGGCATACGTCAGCGCATCGCCGTCCGCGTCGGACGCCGTGGCCAGGAGGCTGGCCGTGCTCCGCTCATCCACGGACACCGACGACGCCGTCACCACCGGCGCGCGGTTGACGTGCAGGACGACCACGTCGACGGTGTCACTCACGCTGACCTTGCCGTCGGACACGGCGAGGCGGAACGTGAGCGTCGTGTCGAAGGTCACCTCGGGCGCCGTGAAGGTGGCGGAGGCCGCCGTGTAACCGGCCAGGGCGACGGGCGGGCCCGAGACCTGCGTCCAGAGATACGAGAGACCATCACCGTCCACGTCGCTCGCCGAGCCGGACAAGGTGACGGGGCCTCGCTCGTCGACCGAGGCATCCACCCCCGCGTTCACCGTGGGGGCGCGATTGACGTTGCGCACGCGCACCGTCACGGTGTCGGTGGTCGCCAGGGTTCCGTCCGAGACGCGCAGGCGAAGGACGATGTCCCGGTCCGAGGGAACCTCCGGCGCGGTGAACGTGACGGTCGGAGTATCCGCTCCAGCCAGCGCGACCGCCGGACCCGTGGTCTGCGTCCACGTATAGGTGAGCGTGTTGCCGTCGGCATCCGTGCCGCTGCCAGCGACGGTGACGGGCGTGCGCTCGTCCACCGCCAGGTCCGGTCCCGCGTTGGCGACGGGCGGACGGTTCACACACACGTTGTTGTCCGCCACGAAGCCCGTGAACGGCGTGTTGTCGATGCCTCGGAAGGCCAGGTTGTCCAGCGTCCAGCCCTCCGCGCTCGTGCCGTCGTCGGTGCCGATGCGGAAGCGGATCTGCACCGTCTGGCCCGCGTAGGCGGTGCCCAGATCCAACGTCGCCGCCATGAGGCTGGGGAAGTTGGGAGACACGTTCACCAGGGCGTTGCGGCCCTTCAGCGGATTCGTGCCCTCGGGGACGTTGTAGAGCACGCCCCCGTAGAGCGGCGTGCCGATATCCGTCCACGTCGCGCCCTCATCCTGGGTGATTTCGATGACGGCGCCGTCGTAGTGGCGGAGGTTCGTCTGGTTCGTCTCGAACTGGTAGGCATGCTCGAAGGTGACGACGAACGGCTCGGTCGCGCTCACCTGCAGCGGCGGCGTCTTCAGCCAGAAGTCCGCGGGCACCGCCACGTCCCGGCCATGGAAGCCCCGGTTGAGCTTGTTGTCGTCGACGTAGGCGTAGCCGAAGTACCACTCGTTGAGCCGAGGGTCCTCGCTCGACTCGAACTCCCACGGAATCGTCGCGATGTTGGACTGGACGGTCTCGACCTTCGTGGTGCCGGGCGCCTCGTCCTGGTTCGTCATCGCATACAGCGTCTCGATCACGTCGCCCGGCGTGGCCTGGTGCTCGTCGCGGAAGGCCAGGATGAACTCCGCCGTCGTGGACGGCGCGGCCCCCGACAGGGTCACCGGAATGGCGACCGACACCTCGCCGAAGGGAGGAATCTCCGGGAAGCGGAGCGCACCGCCGTTGCCGATGGAGACACCGCGAGTCCGGGACGTCACCGTCGCGGAAGCATCCCGCGCGGGCGCCGAGCCGATGTTCGTCATCGTGATGATGATGCGGCCCGTCTCCCCGTTGTCGAGGACGCCGTCCCGGTCACACGAGCCGGTCGGCAGGTCATCGGCGAGCACCGCGGACACCATCCGCAGCGAAGCCCCCAGGCGGAAGCTCTCCACCACGCCTTCGTGGTTCCGGGAGCTGGAGGGAGGCGCCTCGGCGCCGACACCCGCGCCGCGCTTGGCGAAGGCCGTCCAGATGCGCTGGGCATCCTCGGGGTCGTTGACGTAGGCGCCCGCGAGGATGGCGTCACGCGCTTCCAGATAGGTCGGCGCATAGGGCGTCTGCATGTAGCCCAGCACCAGGTAGCGCTTCATGCGCGCCTGCGCCTCCGCGAACGGGTGCGCGCGCAGCAGCGACGTATAGACCTCCCAGAGCATCGTCGCCCACACCTCACCGGAGTTGTGGACCTGCGAGTTGGGGCTGCCCGGAATCGTGGGCGCGGTGGTCGGCAGGGCGGACGAGTCCGCGATGTGGCGGAACGTCAGCGCGTTCTTCGTCATGTCCGACGAGTACGTCACGCGACGGATGCCGAAGAAGGCGCTGGCCGGCGAGTTGCCGCGCGTGGCGTACTCCGCCGCGCCGTACGCACCATTCCAGTTCGCGTTCGAGGGGACCTCGATGTCCTCCGCGCGCGTCACCATCAACAGGGCGGTGAAGTCCGCCCAGCCCTCGCCCATGGCGCGGCCCTGGTTGTTGACGAGGCCCGCCGCATCCTGGATGAGGCGGTTGCTCATGTAGTGGCCCCACTCGTGCGCGACGATGATGTTGTCGATGGTGCCGTCCTGCTGGAGGGTCGGCTCCCGGAACATCCGCACGTTCAGTCCCTCGGCGTTGCGGATGCGATTGCCTTCGGCCCGCGTGACGCGCATCGAGGGGATGGTGATGGCGGCCGACGTCCCGGAGATGTTCGCCCGCCAGTCGGACACGTCACTGGCGATGAGGACACCCGCGGCGCCAGCGGCCTGGGCGTTGGTGATCTTCACGAGCAGGGTGCAGGTGCCCACGTCGACGGCAATCTTTCCAGCGACCTCCGCGGCGTTGGTCAGCGGGGAGCAGGCGTCCGTGGAGAGCGGGCCCGCGGGATTCGCGGGGTCCTGCGCGAGGACCACGTCGCCCGTGGTGTCGAACGTCTGGGGGCCGAGCTGGTACGCGACGCCCGGCGCGATGTCCCCCGCGACAGTGGCAGGCGCGTTCACCGTCAGCACGGCGTGCCGCACCCCGTTGAAGAGGTACATCTGCATCTGCGGCGAGGCACCATCCGCCGGCGTGGACATGTTGGCGTTGTTCACACCGCCGTAGTCCTGGGCCTGCGCGATGACCGGGTCTCCCGCCTCCCCTCCCCGTCCGTAGTTGTCGCGCTGGGCATTGCCCGCGAGCTCGTCGAAGCCGGAGTCGTAGAACCAGTCGTGCAGCCAGTTGTTCACGAAGAACAAACTGGTGGTCGCCGCGGCAATCTGTTCGGGGTTGGCGTTCGGCGCGATGTCGAACTGCATCGTCCGGTCGAACACGCCCGGCGCGGTGACGACGGGCCGGAGGTCTCCCGCACCGTAGCCATTCGGCGTGACGAGGTCGGCATAGGCATCCACGTTGTTGCCGGTGGTCTCCGTGGCGCCCGCGGGCAGCCAGGGGTCGTTCTGGCTGAACGGAGCGTTCTGCAAGGTGACCAGCGACGGCGCGACGAACGCGGGGGAGAAGACCGTGGGCGTGCCCGTCGGATGCGGCGTGGCGGTGTTGCCCGCGGGGCCGTCATGCGGCGTGAAGGGCGCCGTGGCATCCGCGAAGACGCGGTAGCTGAAGGCCGCGTCCTCGCGCAGGTTCTTGCGCGACAGCACCCGGCCATCCTGCGCGGAGATGACGTACGAGTAGGTGTCCGACTCGACGCTGCCCTCTCGGCCCGTCTCCAGCTCCAGGTAGTACGCGGGGAGCAGCGCGTCCCGGAGTACGTAGTAGATCTGCTTGGAGCGCGCGGGAGCGACCAGCCCCTCCTCCAACGGCCGCGCATACATCGCCAGGTCGAAGTGCGAGTAGCGCCCGCCCTTCTTCGCGCCCTTCACACCCGTCAGCAGACTGCCGTCGAGCGGCCTCCCGGTGAGGTCCTCGTACGCCAGCGCAATCGCGGAGGTGGCCGGCAGCGTGAATCGGAGCTTCTCGCTGGCCTTCGCCGACGACACGTGCGGCGACAGGGAACCCGAGATGGTCACCACCTCGTTGGCCTGGTTCATCAGCAGCTTGAGGTTGTGGCGGAACACCTCGATGCCCGCGACCTCCTGCGCCACCGTGACGACCTTCACGCCCTGGCCCAGTTGGCGCACCGCGGAGACCCGAGCTCCCGCCGCCTCGAACGACGGGACGCCGTACAGGTCCGAGTAGTCGTTGAGCTGCGTGAGCGCGGCCGCGTCGGGCGCCATGCCTTCATACCGCTGGCGCAGCTTCGCCCGGTCCTCGCCACCCCCCTGACCTCGCGCCCACACGAAGCGAGGCGCACCCGTCAGCGAGTCCCGATGCGTGACACCCACCTGCGTGTCAGCGTCCTTGGGCTTGAGGCGGCTCAGGGACGTACGGGCCGTGGGCATCGCCTCGAGATATGCGTCGTAGTTCGGAAGTGTCCGAGCCATGGAGCTGGTACCCGAAAGCACCAGCGCCATGCCTGACAGCTTGGCAACCAACCTTCTCACGTGAGGGAGCTCCCATGGGAATGCGCGGGGTAGGAGGCACCCGGAGGACCCCAGACATCGGTTCCGACCCCTTGCCGGAAGTTCGGGGACTTCTCCGAATGACTACTCGGTGACAGTTGCTCACCTGCTCGGAGATTAGGCCCTTCACGGATGTAGGTTGAAAGGCGACCTTTCCTATTTTTCTTGGCTCGCTAGATAATTCCGTGGACACAAGAGACCTGGCCCACAAGAATCCCCAGTGAAATCAGCGCCTTGAAATCAAAGCAGGCGAAGTTCCAGTCCTAGCGGACCTACCTGAATTTTCAGGGGTCTCGACAACCAGGCCTCCCTTCGCGTGTCGGCGGGGCGACACGTCACCGCTGGGGAAAGGTGTCGTACTTCAGCAGGTCGTCGGAGATCTCATAGTAGTCGCTCTTGCTGCCCACGTAGATGTGGGCCTTCCCACGCAGGCCCGTGGGCGCATCGAGCGAGCCCACGCAGACGGATATCTTCCGCGTGTCGGAGCTGTCGTCGAAGAGCACGCTGGAGCCACACTCGACGCAGAAGCCGCGCTTCGCCGAGGAGGAGACGGAGTGCCACTTGAGGCCCTTCGACTCCGTCAGCCGGAAGCCCTCGCGGTCCACCGCGGAGTAGGCCCCGACGTGCCCATGCCACCGTCGGCACTTCGAACAGTGGCAGTACGTCACCGCCGTCATCGGTGCCGTCACTTCGTATCGAATCGCACCACAGAAGCATCCGCCCTGGTTCATGAAGCGGACGTAGCGCGGCGCCCAGCGATGCAACAATCCAAAAACCAAAACCCCGACTTCCAAAGCTGGAAGCCGGGGTCTTGATTTGACAGTTGCGGGGGCAGGATTTGAACCTGCGACCTTCGGGTTATGAGCCCGACGAGCTACCAGGCTGCTCCACCCCGCGTCATGTTGTCTGCCTTTAAACACCAGAGGCTCGGCGGTCTATTCTCCGAGCCTCTGGCATCCTGAATTGCGGGGGCAGGATTTGAACCTGCGACCTTCGGGTTATGAGCCCGACGAGCTACCAGGCTGCTCCACCCCGCGTCAGCGGCGAGGGAGGTAGTACCGCCCCCCGCCCTTGAGCGCAACATCTATTTCCAGCGAACTCGAACACGCGTCACACGTGCTCGAGTCCGGTGAATCACTTGCCGGACTTGCTGAAGAGATCGGCGAACGTGCCGAAGCCCTTCTTGCCCGCGCCCTGCGGCTGCTGCGTCTTCTGCCACGCCTCCACCTCGGCGCGCTCCTCCGCGCGGACGGCGGCGGTGACGGACAGACGAATCTTGCCGGAGGCGTCGATGTCGAGAATCGCCACCTTCACCTCCTGGCCCAGCGCGAAGTGCTTGCGCATGTCCGTGCCGCGCTCGGTGCCCGTCTCGCTCGCGGGGAGCAGACCCTTGCCCCCCGGGAACGCGAGGAACACACCGTAGGGCTCGATGCGGTCGATCTTGCCCACGACGACCTGGCCCACCTTGGGACGCGGCGCGGCCGGAGCCGCGGGAGCCGCGGCCTTCTCCGCCGCCACCGGAGCCTGACGCTCCTCGGGAGGACGCTGCGCCTCCTCCTCGGTGATGCGACGCAGGCCGATGCGCTTCTCGTTCGGGTCGATCTTCTCGACGGCCACCCAGACGGTCTCACCCACCTGGACGACGTCGCGCGGGTGCGCGATGCGGCGGTCGCTCAGCGCGGAGATGTGCACCAGGCCATCCACGCCCGGACGCAGCTCCACGAACGCGCCGAACTGCTGGAGCCGGACGACCTTGCCCTGCAGCCGGTCGCCTTCCTTGATCTCGGAGAGCGCCTTCTTGAACGGGTCCTCCTGGCGCGAGCGCATGGACAGCGTGATGCGCTCCTTCTGCTTCGCCTTGTCGGGCGAGTTCGGCTGCGCGGCCTCCATGCGCAGGATCTCCACCTCGACGTCATCGCCGACCTTCAGCACGTCGCTGGGGTGACCCACGCGCGTGTACGAAAGCTCGGAGACGGGAATCATGCCCTCGACGCCGCCCAGGTCCACGAACGCGCCGA